>JANYCC010000042.1 GCA_025360495.1 Verrucomicrobiota bacterium
GCTCAAATTCAACCTCCCCTCCACGGACACGTCGGTGCCGTCGCTGATTGTGACCCGGGAACCCACCGGTGGCTCCACCACCCCCACCGGCCCGGTCATCGTCGGCCCCAAACCGACCCCGTGATTCCGGGATGTTTTCCCCACTTTCCCTCCCTACAAAACGTTCCGCGCCGCCCATGAAAACCACCACTGCGCCCCGATCCATCCGGGTCCTTGATTCCATCGGACGCACCTCCATCACGAATCGACATGACCCTCGTGCGATGAAATCCATTTCGCCCACCCTCTGGCTGGCTATCCTGTGTCTCGCCTGTTGGATCCACCCGCCGGCCCGCGCCGGGAACGCCGCGCCCGTCAGATCCGGCCCCTCCATTGTTTCCATCCGCGCCGCCGCCGGCGAACTCGTCGTCCACGTCCGGGTCCCGGCGGGCCAGCGTCGGATCACCCTCGAATCACGCCCGCGGCTCGGTCGCGGCACCTGGACCCCGCGCGCCGTCCAATGGAGCGATGGCTCGGAACGCGAACTCAGTTTCCGCCTGCCCTTGGACCAGGACATGGAACTGCTGCAGGTCCAGGGTGAGGCCGAAAGCGATCTGGGATTGCCGGCAACCTTCTTCACGGGCCCATCGAGTTTCACCCCGGAAATCCAAAGGGATTACGGGACTCTCTCCGGTGGCGGAATCGTCTCCTTCAACAATGCGGTCACGGTCGCCGGGGTCACCGGGGTCACCGCCCCGACCTCCGGCACGAGTGCGAACCTCACCTTCGATCTCAACGCCAATGCCAGTCCCACCGACTCGCCCCGGGCCGTGGTGGAGTCTGACATCTGGAAACTCGACGGGACGACCCTCTATTTTTTCAACCAACAACGCGGGCTGCAGGTGGTGGACATGACCCATCCGGACCAACCGAAATTGTTGGGGACCCTGCCTCTCGCGGTCTGGGGGGAGCAGATGTACAAATTGCCGGCGGCCCCGGCGGATGGCTCGGTCTGGCTCGCCCTGCTGGCCCAACAGGCCTGTTCCGGCAACGACAGCGAGGTGCTGCTCGTCAACGTGAAGGACGGCAAACCCCGTCTCGGCGGCCGGTTGCCCGTGCGCGGCCAGATCCGGGAAAGCCGGTTGGTGGGCGACGTCCTTTATGTCGCCGGTTACAACTGGTCCCAGCCCTTATATAATGTCGGCGGCGGCGGACTCATCCTCCTGAACTCGGTGGCCTGGGAAAGCAGCACCACGGTCCAATCCTTCGATCTCTCGGAACCGACCCAGCCCGGCCGCCCGCCCGTCGTCGAACTGGCCGCCAATCCCGATGCGATCCTGGCCACCGACCGGTTCCTGTTCGTGGCCACGTCCGGCACCCAAACCCCGAAGCCCGGCGAAACCGTCCCGGAATGGACCGGGAACGGCCACCACGCGGTGATCGTTTTCGATATCAGCGACCCGCATGGGGCGGTGGTGCAATCCGGTTTTCTGCCTACCGCCGGCCGGGTGGACAGCAAGTTCAAGATGGGTCTCAACGGCGACGTGTTCACCGCCGTCTCCCTGGCGGGCGGTTTCAATACCGAGACCCGATTCACCAACCAGGACGGAACGGTCGGGTCGTCCTGGTCGTGGTCCGCGGCTCAGGCGAAGCTCGAGACCTTCAGCCTGGCCAACCCCACCGCCCCCACCCCGCTCGGAAGCCTGACCCTGGTGACCAATGAAAGCCTGTACGCCACCCGCATCGTCGGGGATCGCGCCTATGTGGTGACGTTCCACCAAGTCGATCCGCTCTGGATCGTGGACCTCGCCGACCCGGCCCGGCCCGCGGTGAAGGGTCAACTCCAGGTGCCCGGATATTCCAGTTATCTCCAACCGCTGGGCGATCGGTTGCTGGCCCTGGGCGTCGAAACCGGCCGCACCATGGTCCAACTCTTCGATGTCGCCGATCCCTCCCACCCCGGCCTGCTGGCGAAGGTTCCGCTGGGCGAGGGTTGGTCCTGGAGCGAAGCCAATAGCGACGAGAAGGCCTTCCAAGTCTTTCCCGATTCCGGAATGTTGCTCGTCCCCTGGCAGGGCGGCGTCATCGGCGACAACACCGGGCGCTGGTTCCAAGGAATCCAACTCGTCGATTTCGATCTCACGGCCGGCACTCTCCGGGCCCGGGGCGTGATCGACCATGCCTTCCAAGCCCGCCGCGCCACCCTGCTCGGCGACCGCGTGATCTCGCTGTCCTCGCAGGACGTGCTCACCGCCAACGTGGCCGACCGCGATCACCCGCAGATCACGGCCGACCTCGAACTTTCCCCCCAGGTGGACCAGGTGTTTGTCGCCGGCGACCGCCTCGTGCAATTGCGCGAAAACGGCACCAAGCCCCCGCTGGCCACCCTCGCCCTCACGACCGCACCCGATTCGCCCTTGGTCACGCTGGAATTCGCCCAACTCCCGATCATCGGCGCTGATTTGCACGGGGATCGGCTCGCCGTGCTCCAACTCCGGGCCGACGACTTCCGCTATGATCCGCTAGTGGTGACCCAGCACGCCGTGACCGCGGTGCCACAGCCGCCGCTCCGTGTCCCGACGACCAATCTCGTGGTGGTGGAAATCCAGCAGCCACCCCTCCTGACCCACAAGCTTTACACCAACGTCCTCACCTATCCCCCCATCCCGGGCGATCCCAATCCGCCGCCGACCGTGACCAATGTCTACGACATCATCATCAAGACACCCCAGCCCCCGCTGGTGTCCACCAACGAGGTCGTCACCATCACCGAGTTCCCCGTGCCGCCGCTGTGGAAAACCAACGACGTCCTCGCGACCAATTACGTCTCCGTGCGGGTCCCGGGCGAATTGATCCTGAGCATCGTGGGTCTCGGTACCGATTCGTTCCAACTGCTGGGCCAGACCCGTTCCGCAACCCCCTCCAATTTCCCGGGCGGCCAACTCCAGGCCTTCTGGCCACAGCCCGGCGTCCTGGTCTGGGCCGAATCGGGGGACAATCCCGGCTACCCGGTCTGGGGCGGCGGATTCTTCCTGGATGGGGGCGGCGTCCTGCCGGGTGGCGGGGCCGGGTACACCCTGAATGCGGGCAGCGGCATCTTCCCCAATGGGGGCGGCACGATCTTTTTCGTGAACACCTTCCAACCCCAATTTATCTCGACCTTGTGGTGGCCCGGGTGGGGCAACAACACCCGCATGCTGGTGGCGTTCGACGTCGCCGATCCCGCCGCACCCGTGCTCGCGTCGGTCCTCCGGCCCGGAGCGGACCAGGATTGGAACACCCTCGCCGGCCCGTTCGCCGCCGACGGCAAACTTTTCCTCGGACATCGCGAATCGAAGTATATCCCCCCGCCCAACACCCCGGCCTGGGTCACCAACGCCGACGGCACCGTCAGTCAGCAACCCATCTTCCTGCCCGGCACCTGGGAACACCGCAGCTTCCTGGATGTGGTCGATTATTCCGATCCGGCCAACCCGGTCGTGCGCACACCGGTCAATGTGCCCGGCACGTTGCGCGGCATCTCCCACGACGGACGGCTGACCTATGTCGAGGGTGCGTCGGTGTCGGACCCGAACGACACTTCCGCCCAGTTGCACGCACTCGCCTATGACGGTCTAAGTGCCAGCCTGGTCACCTCGCTGCCGCTGCCGGCCACCGGTTCCCGTCCGCTGCTGGTGCGCGCCGATGGCAACGTGCTGCTGGGACGTGCGGCCGCCACGACCAACGATGTTCCGACCCTCGAAACGTGGGCCGTGAATGTGAACGGGAGTTTCGCCCAGTACGCCAGCGCGACCCTGGTGGCGCCGGCCGATGAATTCCACGCGTTCGGCGACCTCCTGATCGTCCCGTCCGCCGATCGGTTTCTCCAGTTTGACACAAGCCACATGCCCGGACTCACGTCCCCCGGGTCCGCGGAACGTCCGTGCAACCTCTCGTTCGACTGGACCAAGACCGATGCCACGCCCGCCGCCGGCCTCTGGATTCCGCGGGGCCTGAGCGGACTGTGGGAAATCCCGCTGACGCCCTGACAACACCGATCGAATCACCGATCGGGACGAGCTCCGAGAGCCCCATTCCTTCCCGCCCCACTCTTCGATCTCCGATTCCCGATCTCCGATCTCCGAATCTCCCTCCCCCCTGTTTCCCGCCACTCACCGCTCGCCACCGCACCGTCCTTCCACCGATGGTTCCCCCCGCCATGGGTCCCGACGCCGCCCGCGACGCCCGACGCGCCTTCCGCGTGGAAAAGCAGGCCCGTGCCCAGGCCCTGACCGAATGGCGGCACATCGACCTGCGTCCCCTCGAACAGGCCGCCCGCGATGCCCATCGCTCCGTCGGGGAAGTCCTCCCCACCATCCTCTCGCAACTCGGCTTCGACAAACGCCTCACCGAAACCCAGATCCAGAAAGTCTGGCTGCAGGCCGTCGATCCCGTCGTCGCCGCCCACGCCCAACCGGTCGGCCTCCGCAATCGCACGCTGTTCGTCACAGTCGATAGCAACCTGTGGCTGTCGGAAATCGTGCGCTACCACCGGCATGAGCTTCTCGAACGCCTCCAGAATGCCATCGGAAAAGATCAGCTCGCCAAGATCTCCTATCGGTTGGGGTGAAGGCCGAAATGGGCTGCTGATCCGTGTCATCCGCGTAATCCGTGGTTCTCCCCCTCTGTCCGCTGGCCGACTGGGCAACACGAACTAACCACGGATGCCACGGATAAGGCCGGATTTCCGCCCAACACCCGATGAAAACCACCACCCGACATGTCGCCGTCCTGGTCACCGTCCCCGATCGGCGCACCGCCCGCGCGCTCGCCCGGGCCGGAGTGAAGGCCCGCCTGTGTGCCTGCGCGCAGATCGTGCCCGGATTGGAATCCCACTATTGGTGGCAGGGCAAACAGGAGAGCGCGCAGGAATTGCTCGTGATCTTCAAGACCGTCCGGACCCGGCTCGCAGCGTTGGAAACGTTGGTGGCCGAACTCCATCCCTATGAGGTCCCGCAATTCACGGTGCTTCCGCTGGGCGCCGGTTCGAAGGCCTATCTCGCTTGGATCGACGCCGAAACCGCAGGCGTGAGGCGTGAGGCGTGAGGCGTGAGGCGTGAGCGGGCCTCAGATCCCCAACCGTTGCAATTCGCGGTCGAGCACGACTTGGAATTGCTGCAGATCGTCCGGCGTGGGCCGGTAACCCTTGGAAGGCGGCACCATCCCGAAGCGTCCCGTCTGGTCCAGATACCATCCGGCAACCTGCCCATCGCTGAACGTCACCGATCCGCTCGCCAACGTCCCGGGTCGCGTGACGGTGTCCACCACCACGTTCACCTTGCCCACGGGGACCGCGTCTCCGATGGGTGCATCGGCCGGCAACAGGGTCGTTGCGGCGGTGGGTGCGACCACCGCCGGCGGTTCCGGGTCCTTCGGCACCACCTTGAGGTCGTCCACCAGCATGCGCGCCTCCATGTAGGTGAGGCGCAGGCCGAACTCGGTCTCGAGCTTGCGTTGGAACTCCGACAGCTTGAGCCCGTCAAGAATCCACTGCCTTGCCTGCGTGGCCTGCGCTTCCGTCAATTGCATGGCGACCATGGTAGGAACTGCCACCCCAACCGGCAAGGCTGCTCGCGGGTCCGAGATCGGAGATCAATGCACGTGCATCGGGGACATGAAATACAACCGGCCCTGCGGCAATTGCGACACCCGTGGCAGGCCCAGGTCGATCTTGAGCGCCGCTCCGCTGTGCGCCTCGCCAAACAGATGCAGCAGGCTCGCCAGGCCCGCCGGCGCCTCAAAGGTCACCAGGTTCGCCTTCTCGATGTTCGCCAATTCCATCGCCCGCTGCACCGCCGTGTCGAAATTACCCAACTCGTCCACCATCCCCTTCTCCAACGCCGTCTGGCCCGACAGAATCCGGCCGTCCGCGATGTTCTCCCAGTCCGCCGCCAGTTCCCGCCCCGTGCCCTCGTTCAGCTTCGCCGCCCGGGTCCGACCGTCGTGCACCACTTTCTTGAAGCGCGTGAACGTCTCATCGATCATCGATTGCATGATCTGATGTTCCTCCGGCAATTCCTCTTCCGGACGTTTCTCCCCGCTCATCATGTCCTTCAACCGGCCGCTCTTGGTGATCGACGGCACAATCCCCACCTTGTCCATCAGGCCGCGATAATTATATCCGTGAAAGATCACGCCGATCGACCCGGTCATCGTGAGTTCATTGGCGACAATCCATTGGCAGGGCGCGGAGACATAATAACCGCCGGACGCCGCCAGCGAGCCCATCGACACCACGATCGGGGTGTCCTCCTCTTCCAGGAAATCCCAGATGATGCGGTAAATCTCGTCACTCGGCAGCACCTCGCCGCCCGGGGAATCCACCTTGAGGATCACCGCCTTCACCGTCTCGTCGTGACGCACGCGCTCCAATTGGTCACGGATGAGCTCCACCAGGGTGCGCCCGCCCGGTTCCAGCGGTTGCCCGGTGATCACACCCTCGACGCTGAGCACGGCGATCTTGTCATCGGCCCCATTGTCTTCGAGGACGATTTCGCTCAACCGATCAGCTCCATGGATGCCACCGGCGAACGCCCGCGAGGACTTGGTCGCATGGGTGACGACAAGCCCGATCGAAACCATGATCCCGCCGCCCACCAGGATCACGGCGGTCACCGCAATCCATAACCAAGGGGTTCTGCGCGGCGCGGGAACGGGCGACATCCCGACCGGTGGACGGGGCGCAGGCGCGGGCGGGGTCGGCGGCAGGATCATCGGCGGTGGTGTCGTGTCCATCAGGCCACCATGTTACTCCCCGGTCCGCGGTCGGGCAAGCCACAGCCTGCCCCCGGGCGTCACAGCAATCGTGCCTGGCCGCCCCCCGCCAACATCTTTAACCCCAGCCGACGGTAGGCCAGTTCGGTGGCCACCCGACCCTGTGGCGTCCGGTTCAGGTATCCCTCCATGATCAGATACGGCTCGTACACCTCCTCGATGGTGTCCGGTTCCTCCCCGACCGTCACCGCGATGGAATTCACCCCCACCGGTCCCCCATTGAACTTCACCACCACCGCATCCAAAATCCGCTTGTCCATCTCGTCCAACCCGTACTGGTCGATCTCGAGGATCGCCAGCGCCTGATCAGCCAGGGGTCCGGTGATCCGCCCATCCGCCCGCACCTGCGCATAATCGCGGACCCGCCGGAGCAGGTTGTTGGCGATGCGCGGCGTCCCCCGACTGCGCCGGGCGATCTCCATGGCGCCGGTGGAATCGATGGGAACCTTCAGCAGGCCGGCGCTCCGTTCCACGATTTGCTGCAATTGTTCGGCATGATAATAATCGAGCCGTTCCCGGATCCCGAACCGCGTCAGCAACGGCGCGCTCAACAACCCGCTGCGCGTCGTCGCCCCCACCAGCGTGAACCGTGGGATCGTCAACTGGACCGATCGCGCGTTCGGACCCTGGTCGATGATGATGTCGATCCGATAATCCTCCATGGCCGAGTAGAGGTATTCCTCGACCGCCTTCTGCAACCGGTGGATTTCATCGATGAACAGGACATCACCCGGGCCGAGATTGGTCAGGAGGCCGGCGAGGTCACCGGCCTTTTCGATCGTGGGACCGCTGGTCGTCTTCAGGTTGGCCTCCATCGATTTGGCGATGATGTTGGCCAGGGTGGTTTTGCCGAGACCGGGCGGGCCGCTGAGGAGGATGTGATCGAGGGCCTCGCCGCGTTGGCGGGCGGCGGTCACCGCGATCTCGAGCCGTTCCTTGACCTTTGCCTGGCCGGTGAAATCGGCGAACAACGAGGGCCGGAGGGTCTGTTCGAGGACCACATCGGGCCGGTTCAAGGATTCGATCGGACGTTCCGCCATGCCGTTGGACTCTGGCCCGGTCCATGGGTGGTGGCCAACAGACAATTGCGGGGGAATCGTTCTGCCCCGTTCCCGGTGGCACGAGTACGATGACCGCAGGGCTTGCGGGACCATCCGGCGCGTTTCCGGACAGCCGAACCTCAAAATGGCTCTTGCAGGGCTGGGGATGGCCGGTAATTTGCGCCCCCGCATGCGAGCGGGTCGGTAGCTCAGTGGTAGAGCAGTGGCCTTTTAAGCCATTGGTCGTGGGTTCGATCCCCACCCGACCCACCATTCCAAGCGACAGAGGGACAGGTCCATTGTCGTTTTGATCGGTCGCGGCCTTTGTCCCGTGCCTTCAAAAGTGCCCCGCCGCATGGAATGTCCCACCTTACGGCGCAGGACACATTCAGGGAGCGGCGGGCTCCACGGCCCCTGCCACGTCCGCAGCCTTCATGTTCTCAAGGCCGTCGTCCAGCGTGTGAAGTTGGGACATGATCTCATCCTCCTTCTCGGCCCGCGAGCGACAAAGGGACAGGTCTACTGTCGCCTCGAGTCGTCACCCAAACTGACAATGAGTGGCAAATCGTCAGCCCCCACGAGAAAGGCCCGGAGATCGAAACCTGCTCGGGCGGCGGTGTCCTCGGCGTGGGATCAGGCCTCCTTCGTCCAGTTTCCGCTCTTCCAATTCCTTTGGCCCGGCGGCGGTGGAAATCTGAGGGGAACATCCTTGCGCCGGAACGTTTATGCAGTTGCCGGTCCTGAGTTCGCCTCATAGCGTGCCGCAGGTGGTTGAGTGCCCAGGCAACCAGGGGGAGAAGGGAGCAACAGTGGGCAACTTTTGCCTTTGGCGTCTGCGATCGTGCTCCCGCTGAACGAAATCAACGAGCGGATGCCAAGGCGGTTCATCAGGAGGAATCGATGGCGATCAAAGTTGGAATGGATCAGTGGGTAGTCGCGTCCCGGGCCAAGTCGGCCCTGTTCACGGATGGCCTGAGTTGATGCGTGGCGATGGCTCTGGGATCCCCGGACGACATCGCCCTGACCCACGTGTCCAGCACCGCGGCCGACGACGAC
>JANYCC010000048.1 GCA_025360495.1 Verrucomicrobiota bacterium
CAGCGCCGCGCCGCTCAGTTGGTGTCCAATGACGGCGGAGCCCGCGGTTGGTTCCTCGCCTTCGGGGCCGGTGGTTGGGGTTTCGGGATCACCACGGACGGGCGGTTGGCGTTGGCGCGGGTGGGGGAAGCCGAGGTCTCCACCCCCGCGCCCGCCGTGGTCGACACCGCTCTCCACCACGTCGCAGTGACGCGGGTCGAGGGGACGGTGACGTTTTTCGTGGATGGACTCCCGATCGGCACGACGAACCTCGACCAACGGTTCCGGTTCACCACGGCGGCTGCCATCGGACGCCGCGGCGATGACAAATCAGGTTCCTTTGCCGGAACCATCGACGAACTCGCCGTGTTCGACCGGGCGCTCGACCCGGCGGAGATCGCGACCCTGAACACCGCGGGGTCGGCGGGGAAATGTCCCCCGGCGGCGGACGTTCCGGACGACGTGGCGTTGGCGACGGAACGATGGATTCACGGCAGCACGGCGGCGGGGCAGTTGATCGTGGTGAGCGATGGGTTCTCGGTGTACGGGCGTCTGAGGCTGGAATCCAGCGATGCTGCCTACACCTCCGGGGTGGATGTCGGGACGGGGGACCTGGTCAACGAAGTCGGCGGTGAGATCGCGGTGAATGCCGGGACGGGCGGACTGCGGTTGATCCGTGGAAACCTGCTGAACCGCGGCGTGGTGAATGTGGGCTCGGACCTGACGTTGGATCGGGCGGGGGCACAAATCCGGAATGAGGGGATCCTGAACCTGAACGGGGCCGGCCTGTTCCTGCGCGGCGGGGGCGTGCAACTCGAGTTGGCCGGGGGGACCGTGACGGGCAGTGGTCGGATCGATGGGGACGGTGCGCACGTGCGGTTTTTGGGCGGTCATCTGGAGGTGGCCACCGAGTTGGTGAATTCGACCTTGGAAATCGGCCCGGGCAACACCAACTCGGCCGGTTTTGCGCTGACCGGGAGCAACAGCCGGTTGCGGGGCGACATTGCCGCCGCCCAATCGGTCCTGATCAATGGCAGCGGGCGGGGCGGCCAAACCGTCCTGCACGCACCCTTGGGCTTTGCCAATGCCGGCACCCTGCGGTTGGCGTCGCGGGACGCCGGCTACACGACGACCCTGGTGGTGGACTCCGGCACGCTGACCAACCTCGCCGGCGGACTGCTGGTGTCCGGTCCGGGCGCCGGTGGATCGCGGCAACTGGCCGCGGAACTGCGCAACGAAGGCACGTTCCAGATCGACCACCCGTTGTTGTTCGGAGCGACCGGAGCCGTGCACGTGAATCGCGGCACCGTCAACGTTTCGGCCGGGTCGGGCCTGACCTTGGGGAATGGCGGCCAGACCTTCCGCCAGGAAGCGGGCCTGCTCCAGTTGGACGGCCCCTTTGATGTGACGGGCGTGCGGTTCGAGTATCTCGGGGGCCGGATCAACGGGGCGATGGAATTGGTCGGCACCAGCCTGTTGCTCGGTCCCGACGCCTTGGAACCGGTGACCCTGCTCCTGACCCGGGGGGATTCGACGTTCGAAGGCGATATAAAGACCGGCCAGACCGTGTGGATCCGGGGCGACGGCCGGGGCTCCCACACCGTGTTGACACGGACCGGTTTTGCGAACCGGGGCACGCTGCTGATCCAGTCGGCGGACGCCGGTTACACCACGGGTCTCACCCTGTCCGCAGGCTCGCTGACCAATGACATTGGCGGCCAGGTGACGGTCGGGGCCGGGGCGGGCGGGCCGCGTCCCCTGTCCCTGGAATTGCTCAACCTCGGCGATTTCAAGGTGGCCCAATCGGCGGTCCTTGGGGCCGTGTCGGCGACCCACGTCAACCGCGGGACCCTGGATATAAATCCGGGCACAACCCTTTATATATCGGGCCAGGGCCAGACGTTCCGGCAGGAGGCGGGAACACTCAACCTTGCGGGGGGCCTGGACCTGACGGCGGTTGATTTCGAATACCTCGGCGGGCACCTGAACGGGACGCCTTACCTGGACGGCGTCAACCTGGTCCTGGGGCCCGCGGTGACCGAGCCCTTCTTCCTCACCGTGAGCCGCAGCACGACGCGGTTGCACGGAACGTTGAAGCCCGGGCAGCAACTCTGGATCCGGGGGGATGGCCGGGGCGGCCACACGACCGCCGTGGCGCCGGACGGACTGCTGAACCACGGGACCCTCCGGCTCGAATCGGCGGATGCCGGATATGTCAGTTCGCTCAGCGTGCCGACCGGAATCTTGGAGAATGCCGCCGACGGGATCCTGGCCGTGAACGCCGGCGCCGGCGGTCCGCGGACCCTCTCCGCCACCCTGCTGAACGAGGGTTTGTTGTCGGTCAAGTGGCCGCTCACGGTGGTGGCGCCAGGTGCGACCCACGTGAACCGCGGCGAACTCGACATCGCCGCGGGCATGACCCTGTTCCTCTCCGGGCAGGGACAGACTTTCCGCCAGGAGGCGGGTCGGCTGTCGATCCAAGGGGGCATGGACGTCTCGGGAATGCGGCTGGAATATGTCGGGGGCGTCATCGAGGGGACGCCTTATCTCGACGGGGTGGACCTGGTGCTGGGGCCCGCCGTGACGGAGCCCTTCTTCCTGCAGCTCGGCCGGAGCAGCAGCGTGTTGCATGGCGACCTCAAGCCGGGACAAACCCTGTGGATCCGCGGCGACGGCCGGGTGGGCCACATGATATTGTCGGCGCCCGATGGCCTCGCCAATTCCGGCCATCTCATTCTCGAGTCGCGTGACGCGGGCTATACGAGCGGATTCAGCGACCTCGACGGCAGCGCGACCGGACTGCTCAACCAACCGGGCGGTGTCATTTCCGTGAACGTGGGCGCGGGTGGACCGCGTCCGCTCAATGCCCGCTTGTTGAACCGCGGCCGGATCGAGATGAACCAGTCGGTCAGCCTCGGTCGCAATGGACTCACGCATCGGAACGAAGGCGAATGGCTGATCGCCCCGGGGGCGGGTCTGGATCTTCCCGGCTCGGGCCAGGTGTTCGAGCAGGCCGCCGGTCTCCTGCAGGTCGATGGCGCATTCTCGGTCCGCGGGCAGGGGCTCCGCTATCTCGGCGGCCTCATCAATGGCACGGTTTACATGGTCAATGCCGGGCTCGAATTCGGTGCCGGCGCCGGACCGTCGGGCACGTTCCTGACCGGGGGCAGCGGGATGCGCTATAAGGGGACCGTGCCCCACGGCGCGACCGTGGTGATCCAGGGCTCGGGAGAGGTGGCTCACAGCATCGGGGTGGCGACGAACGGCCTCCGCGTGGACGGCACGCTGATCCTGGTTTCGCGCGATGCGGGTTATACCAGTTCGCTGCGCGTGGACGATGGGTCCCTGGCGATCGGTCCCGGCGGAAGGGTGCAGGTTTCCCAAGGGGCGTCCGGTCCGCGGGCGATCGATGCGGCCGTGGTGAATGCCGGCGAACTGC
>JANYCC010000050.1 GCA_025360495.1 Verrucomicrobiota bacterium
CGAGTCGGCAGGCCTCCAAGGACCCATGCCACCCCTCTCGCTCATGATCCGTCAATCCGCCGCCCGCCGATCCCTTTCTCACCTCCTGGCTCTTCGGTTCCTCGGTCTCCTGGCTTTGGCGTGCAACATCGACCCCGGACACACCGCGCACGCCGCCGTCCCGACCGCCGGTCATGTCATCGTGATCCTCATGGAAAACCACGATTGGAGCACGATCCGCGATGTCGCCAAGTGTCCGTACATCAACCGGCAATTGCTCCCCAAGTCGTGTTATGCGGAACAATATTATAACCCGCCCACCCTCCATCCCAGCGAGCCCAACTACCTGTGGTTGGTTGCCGGCACCAATTTCGGGATCACGAACGACAAATCCCCCGCCACCAACACGCGGAACACGACCAATCACCTCGCCTGGCAACTCGATGCCGCCGGTCTCCCATGGAAGGCCTATGCCGAGGGCATCTCCGGCACCGACATCCCCCTCACCAACAACGGCGCCTACGCCGTCCGTCACGTGCCGTTCCTCTATTTCAAGAACATCAACACCAACCTCCCCTACGTCCTCCAACACGTCCGCCCCTTCCACGAATTCGCGGCCGACCTGACCAACGGTGCCCTCCCCGCCTTCTCCTTCATCACCCCGAATCTCACCAACGACATGCACAATCTCACGACGGGCAGCGACAGCACCCGTCGTCAGGGCGACACGTGGTTGTCCAAGGAGGTCCCCGCGATCCTCAATTCGGCGGTCTTCAAACAGGACGGACTGCTGATCATCACGTGGGATGAGGGCACCGAGGCGGCCGGCGGACTCAGTGGGGACGGTCCGATCGGTTGCATCGTGCTGTCACCAAATGCGCGGGGTGGCGGTTATCACAACACGGTTCATTACACTCACAGCGACACCCTGCGGACGATCCAGGACGCGCTCCAATTGCGGCCCTATCTGGGCGACGCCGCCCATGCCACCGGTCTCGACGATTTTTTCGTGGCCGGCCGCGTCCCGCTCGAATTGACCGATGCCGAAGTGGTCGCGGATCATTTCCACTTGCTCGTGCACAACTGCATCGTTGGCCGCACCTATGGATTGCAGGGCTCGAATTTGATCACCGGCGGGTGGCAAACGCTCACCTCACTCCCAGCCGACAGCGACCTGCTGGCCATCGGGGATCCCGACGTGTTGGACCCGGCCCGGTACTATCGGGTGGTGGAGGCGCCGTGAGATCGGCCACCACCGCTCGGAGGGGCGAGTTACACGAGTCACCAATCGAACCGGTTGGAAGCGGGACTCTCGGAGCTCGTCCCTCCCGGGGGGGTGGTTTTTCGGAGGGATGGAATGGGTATCCACCAAACCGGCTCTTCCCAAAGCGTCGATCCGGTGGCTAACTTGCCGTCATCAATATGACCGGCCTCCGCCATAACTGCGCCGGATTGCCACGACGCGATTTCCTCCAACTGGGGCTCGGCGGTCTGCTGGGCCTCGGTTTCGCCGATGTGCTCCGGCTCCAAGCCGCGTCGCCGGCCATCCCGGGAGCCACTGGCACGCCGGCCCGCGCCGTGAATTGCATCCTGGTCTGGCTGGATGGCGGGCCCTCGCACTACGAGACCTTTGATCCGAAGCCGGACGCTCCGTCCGGCATTCGCGGAGATTTCAAGGATATCCCGACGGTTGTGCCCGGCATCCGCTTTTCCGAGGCCGTGCCCGAACTCGCGAAGGTCGCCGACAAACTCACTGTCCTCCGATCCATCTGCCATAAGGATCCCAACCACGGCGGCGGCAACCATTATATGATGACCGGCACGCCGACCCCGGTGCCGGTGGCGTGCGGCGCCTTCGTCACGTTTCATCCATCGTACGGCTCGGTGGTGTCCCATCATCGCGGATTGCATGACGGGTTGCCGGCCTACGTTTCCATGCCCCAGGTGTCCCGTAGCGGCGGCCCCAATTTCCTCGGTGGCCGCCATGCGCCCTTTGTCATCGATGGCTCCCCGAATTCCGAAGGCTTCAAGGTGCGCGACGTCGTCCTGCCGCCGGACCTGAGCGAGGGCCGGGCGGCCAACCGCCGGCAACTCCGCGCCGCACTCGACCGGATGCAGCGTCAGACCGACCGCCTGGCCGAGGATCCGGCGGTCAGCTTCGACGAGTATTACCAACAGGGGACCGAATTGCTGCTGTCGTCCAAAGCCCAGGCCGCCTTCGATCTGCAGCGCGAGGACGCCGCGATCCGCACGTCTTATGGGAGGAACGACTTCGGCCAACGCCTCCTGCTCGCGCGTCGACTGGTCGAGGTCGGGGTCTCGTTCGTCACCGTTTATTATGGCGGTTGGGATCATCACACGAAGATCTTCGAGGCTTACAAGGGGGATCACCTGCGCAATTTCGACCGCGGGATCGCCGGGTTGGTCCGCGACCTCGACAGCCGCGGGTTGCTGGACTCGACGCTGGTGTTGGTGCTCGGCGAATTCGGCCGCACCCCGAAGGTCAACAAGGATGCCGGGCGCGATCATTGGCCGCACGCGATGTCGGTGCTCGCCGCCGGGGCCGGCACGCCGCGGGGTGCGGTGATCGGGGCCACCGATGCCAAGGGCTACCACGCGGCGGAAAAGGTGTACCGACCGGAGGATTTCGCGGCGTCGCTTTATACCAAGATGGGGATCGACCCCAACCAGGTGATGCACACCAACACGGGCCGGCCCGTGCCCTTGGTGAACAATGGGCGGGTCATCCGGGAACTCTTCGCGTGACCGTCCGGATCGCCGGCTACCCGCGGATCCGTAGCCGACGACGTATGGAGGCGGATCCCCCCCTGCCTGTCGGAGTCCGCCTCGTACCTCGTCGGCTACCTTCCGCCTCGCACCTCATCGGCTACGCAAGGTCCGTAGCCGACGAAGTCATGAGGCGGCTCTCCCATGGCCTGCCGGGAGTCCGCCTCGTACCTCGTCGGCTACAACTGCCGTTCCCTATCCATGCCATCCGCGGCTCATTTCCTGGAGAGCTCGCCGCGGCCCTGCTGGCGCTGATTTTCTCCGGAACCTTGCCCCTCCTCTTCACCCACGCCGCGGCACCCGTTCTCGATCACCTGTTCCCGATCGCGCTTCCCACCGGGACCACGAACACGATCACGGCGATCGGCAAATTCGAACCCTGGCCACCCGCAATCTGGACCGATCACCCCGGAATCGTTTTCCGACCGTCCACCAACACCGGATCCTTCCAACTCGAGTTGGGATCCGACGTCCCACCCGGGCCGCATCTCGTCCGCGCCCATAATCCCGACGGGGCCGGCGTCCCGAGATTTGTCATCGTCACCTCGGAACCGCAATCCGCCGAAACCGAGCCCAACGACTCGTTTGCCCACGCCCAACCGATCACCTCCCTCCCCGCCCATATCAACGGCCGCCTCGAGAAATCCGGCGATGTGGATTCCTATGCCGTCACGATCGCCGCCGGCCGGACATTGGTCGCGTCGGTCGAAGCCCACGTCCTGCAGTCGCCGATCGACGCCGCGCTTCGGATCGTCAATGCCCGCGGGGTTGAAGTGGCCTTCAACCATGATGGCGGGCGGACCCTCGACCCGTTCCTCGCGTGGACCGCTCCCGCCGCGGGCACTTATATCGTGCAGGTCTTCGGGTTCGAACACCCGGGCAACAGCGACATCCATTTCGCGGGGAATCCGCGCTGCGTGTACCGGCTTCATCTCACCGATGGTCCCTGGCTTTCGCACACGCTTCCGCTGGGCGCCCAACGCGGGGTGACCCAATCCCTTCGGGCCGTCGGATGGAATCTTCCCACGAACGCCGTCCCGACCGTCGAATTCCCGCCGGCTTCGGACCCGGATTCCCCCGGGATCGTGCGCGTCCACGGGGCCGTCAACGAGTTGGCCATCCCGCTGGGTGACGGCCCCGAGTTGCTGGAAGCCGAACCCAACGATTCCCCGGCCCTAGCGCAACCCCTCGCGATTCCAGGCGCGGTGACCGGACGCTTCGAAAACGGCGCCGACGTGGATCGATACGCGATCGAGGTGACTCCCGGTGGCCCCTTGGAGATCGCCATCCAAGCTGCCGGATTCGGCTTCCCGGTCGACGCCCGACTCCGGATCGAGGATGCGGCGGGTGCGGTGGTGACGAAGGCGGACGAATCGGTGCCGGGCGATCCGTCATTGGTCTGGACGCCGACGTCCGCCGGGCGTTTTTTCGTGATTGTCGACAGCCTCGTCCATCGCGGCGGCGAACGGTATCTCTACCGTCTCTCGGTGCGACCGGGTCGGGCGGGATACAGTGCGACCCTGTCCGATTCGGCGCTGGTTCTGGAGATTGGGAAGACGAATGAATTCAAGGTGGCGATCACGCGACGTCATGGATTCACCAACGTGCTGGCGGTGAAACTGGCGACCTTGCCGACGGGCGTCACTTCCGCCCCGATTGAAGTCCCTTCCACCGCTGCCGAGGCCGTGATCCGCCTGAGTGCCGCGACCAATGCCGCCACGTTCAGCGGACCGTTACGCGTCCTGTTGACCGGATCGGGGAGCGAACAGACCGCGTCGTTCCCCTTGATCAGTGCCGGGGAAAACAACGGTGTCCCGCAGGGTTATAAGCATCTGGTGATCGAGTCCGTCGACCACTTGTGGCTGACGGTCAAAGCCGGGACCAACGCTCCGCCGGCGAAGTGATTCCGGTTCACGGGCCTCCGCTGATCCACCAACGCCGCCAGCATCCGAATCCCCAGAGCAGGACCAGTCCCAGCACGGCCCCGGACGCATCGATCAGCACGTCACCCACCGAAGCCTGCCGACTGGCATAAAACGATTGGTGAAATTCATCCGAGGCGGCGTAACCGGTGGCTGCAAACCAAGCCCACGCGGCGATGCGCACTGACCATTCCCGCGGTTTCGCACCCGGCCGATATAATGCACGCCAGATCAGCACGGCCAGCACCAGATACTCCGTCACATGCCCTCCCTTGCGGATGATCGTGCGGATGACATCGATCTGGGGGTCGGAGAGCGACGGGATCAGCCAGTGAAAGAACGGGGTGAGGAAACGCGACGTGTGATTGGCCGAGAGGACGTCGGTGGATCCCCAAAAGATGAAGCCAGCCCATCCGACGACGGGGATCCATGCCCAAAGGACCGTGAGCAAACGGTGAAAACGGGAAGGAGCATGAGACTCAGGCACGTGGCGGGCATCATGGGACACCGCTGTCCCGCCGGCAACGGGCCAGAGACCCATCACCCTCCGGAGGGACGAGCTCCGAGAGTCCCACTTCCATCCGGTTCGATTTGGGATTCGTATAACTCATCCCTCCGAGCGGTCTGGGTTGCGGGCTCCAACTCCCGCTGTCGCTGAAGTGCGGATCGTTGTCGGACTTCAATTTCCGAAATACACCCCATCGGTTGACCGATCGAGCACGCGGATCCGGGCGTTGCGGATCTGGACATGCGTGCCTTCCCGGCTGAGATCTTGGAAGCCGATGTGGCCCCGCCGCGGCCGGTCCTTCAAGGGCACCGCCCAGGTCCCATCGTGGCGCTTGACCCGTTCGGTCTGGGTGTCGAGGTCCACGTCCTGGATCACGACGCCATTGAGCCGCACCCAGACCCGGGGACCGCGCAGCCGGACCTCATAATGATTCCATTCCTCAGGCCGATACACCTGTTGGGTCGGGGCGAGCGCCCGATAGAGTCCGCCGGTCAATTCCGCCGCGGTCGCCTCGGGATTATACCGCACATCGGCCATCTGCAGTTCCATGCCGTCGAACGCCGGATCACCCGCCGCCGGGGCGCGCAAGGCGAGGCCGGAATTCCCGCGGGCCCCGAGGTGAAACTCAAAATCGAGGTCGAGATCGGTGTACTCCGCCTCGCTCATCAGCCAGGAATCACGCGGATCGCCCCCGATCAAAACGCCGTGCTCCACCCGCCAGATCGGGTTGCCGACCGCGGGTTTCGAAACGTCGTTCCAAGTCCCGACCTTCCAGCCCGACGGCACGCCATCCACGGGAAACAAGGCCTGCCACCGATGGGCCCCGTGATCGCTGACGCAACCGGCGGCGAACAGTGCGGAAAGGAGCGCAAGGGTCGACAGGAAGCGGGACATGGGTGGATCAAAGCGCGGAGCCGATCGACTGGCAATGCCGGGGAAGCCGGGTGCCGCTGAGGGAATGAACAGCAACGGGTGTCAGGGGTTCTGAGCATGCAAGAAAAACACGGAGAGTAATGCTTTAGATCAGCGTCAGGTTCGGACTCTTGGCACCCGTTGCTGTTCATTGCCCTCTCAGTTCAGCGGTTGGGACGACAGGCAGGATTTCACCCAGGCACGCGCCTTCTCCACCAACACCCGATCCCCACGCAAATCGCCGAACCGCAGCGACGGCAACCCGCTCTGCGCCTTGCCCAATAACTCGCCCGGACCGCGCAACCGCAGGTCGGCCTCCGCCAACGCAAATCCGTCGGTCGTCGCCGCCAGCACTTTCAACCGTTCCTGCGCCGCCTCGGTCTTCTGGTCCGCGACCAGGATGCAGTGCGATTCATGACCGCCACGCCCGACGCGTCCGCGCAATTGATGCAACTGCGCGAGACCGAATTGCTCCGCATTCTCGATCACCATCACGGTCGCATTCGGCACGTCCACGCCGACCTCGATCACGGTGGTCGCCACCAACACCTGCACCGCGCCGGAACGGAACGCCGACATCACCGCGTCCTTTTCCTCCGGGCGCAACTGTCCGTGCAGCAACCCGACGACATGGGGTGCCATGGCGGCTTTCACGCGGACAAATTCCTTGGTGACCGCCTTCACATCGTCGTGCTCCGACTCATCGACCCGTGCATAGACCACATACGCCTGCCGGCCGGCCGTGAGTTCGCGGCGCAGGAATTCCCAGACCTTGGGCAGTGCGTCCGGCGTGCGCACATGGGTGCGGATGCGTCCCCGCCCCGCGGGCGACTGGTCGATGACACTCACGTCGAGGTCGCCATATAAGGTCAGGCCCAAGGTCCGCGGGATGGGCGTGGCGGTCATGACGAGCAGGTGCGGATAACGCCCTTTGCGGACCAACGCCTCGCGTTGGGCGACACCGAACTTGTGCTGTTCGTCGATCACCACCAAACCGAGCCGCTCGAAATTGGCGTCCGGTTGGATCAGCGCGTGGGTGCCGACCGTGAGGCGGGCGCAGCTGGGCACTGCCCCTGCCACGGCCTCCCGGGCGGCTCGGGCGGAGCCTCGCCCTACCGATTCTATGAGCCCACCGGTGGGGTCCTTTTTGGTAGGGCGAGGCTCCGTCCGAGCCGTTCCGGTCGCATCAATGGGAGCAGTGTCAAGATGCGCGTCCGTCAGTCGCGGCCCGGCCTTCATGTTGGAAACCGCAGGACCACGCTGGGCGGAGGTGCGCAGATCGACGGGGATGCCCAGCGGTTCGAACCAGCGCCGGAAATTGTCCGCCAATTGTCCCGCCAGGATCTCGGTCGGCGCCATCACCGCGACGTTCCAACCGTTCTCCAAGGCCATCAATGCGGCACAGGCGGCCACCAGCGTTTTGCCGGAACCGACATCCCCCTGCAGCAGGCGCCGCATCGGGACCGGACCGGCCAGGTCGGCACGGATCTCACGGAGCACGTGGGTTTGGGCGCCGGTCAGCTTGAATCCGACCGCGGCGAGAAACGGTTTTATGAGCCGGTTGTCGCCGCCGCACGGAAGGGCGATGGCATTGCGTTCGAGGTTGCGCCGACGCCGTTGGATCTCGAACTGCAGCGCCACGAATTCATCCAGCGCCAACCGTCCCCGCGCCCGTTCCGCGGCTTCGAGATTCTCCGGAAAATGCAGGGTTCGCACCGCCTCGGAACGTCCCGGCCAACCGTCCGGGGCCGATCCCACGGGCACCAACACCGGTTCCGGATCCGTCACCGCAGCACCGAATCGTTCCAAGGCCCGCCAGACCAAGCCGCGCAGGACCCGTTGGGTGAGGCCCTCGGTCGACGGATAAATGGGCACCACCCGGTTGAGATGCACCGGTGCCTCATCACCGGCCTCGACCCGTTCCGTTTCCGGATGGTCCATGGTGCGGGGTCGGAGCGAATTGGGTTTGCCGAACACCATGAGGTCATCCCCCACGGCAAACATACGTTCCAGGAAAGGCAGGTTCCACCAGCGGCAATGCAGGCGTGCCGTGCCGTCGTCCAGGATGAATTCATACACGGACCGCGTCCGACCGCGGAACCACTTCACGCCCGAGGCCACGATGTGACCGCGCACGACCGCGCCCACGCCGAGTTGGAGTTCGCGCATCGCGGCAAAGGCCCGGCGATCCTCGTAACGCCGCGGCCCGTGGAGCAACAGATCGCCGACCGTCCGAATCCCCAGACGCTGCAACATCGCCGCCCGGTCCGGTCCGACGCCCGACACGACGGTCACCGGGAGGGTGAGCGGGGGCACGGGCGGGGCGGTTTCGGGCGGGGTGCGGAGTTCGGGCACGGGGGAGTTTGGAGGATGATGCCGTGGTGCACAACCCACCCGGGGCGATGCCAACGGAAACCCGGATATCTCACGCAAAGAACGCCAGGGACACCAAGGTTGGAGATTGAACAACAAAGGGTGCCAAGGGTGCAAACCCACCAAATCCTGTGGCGTCAGGCATCCTTGCCTGACAGTGGGGGTGGCTTCCAGCCACCATACCCCTTCCAATTGATGACTGGATCCACCGGTTCGCGCCCGCTCCCGGGCTCGGGGCTGGAAGCCCCGCTCACCGGCGGGCACGATGCCTACCACCACAATCCCAGCGGTCGTCCCACCGATAACCCAGAGATGCGCCCGTCGCGCGCGGACCCGGTCAACACGGTTTGAATCCGCCGACGGTCAACCCGAACAACCGCTGATGCTCCACGATGCAGGTGCGGTCGGTCAGACTGGCCAGGAAATCACAGACGGTCCGGTGCAATCCGTCGCGTCGCATTCCCACCTTGGAAGCGGCGCCCATTTCGCGGGGGTTCCTGACATAATGTTGGAACAACTCCCCCAACATGTGGACGGCGCGACGGTTGGGTTCGGCCACTTCCGGATGATAATAAAGGTTCCGGTACAGGTATTTTCTCAGGGCGAGATTCTCCCGGCGCCGTTCCGGGCTATACCGCACCAACGGCCGCCGGCACGCCCTGACCTCATCCGCCGTCCGGACCCCGGCTGTGGCCAGGCGCTGTTCGGTGGTCAGCACGACATCGGTCACCTGCCGGTCGATGATCTCGCGGATGGTGTAATAACGGCGGCTCTCGGCGGGCAACCGACCGAACCGGCGTTGCACCGACCGGGCCGCGGCCGCCCACACCTCGACTTCCCCCACCAGACGGCGTTCGTCCAGCAAGCCGGAATCCAGGCCGTCATCGAGATCGTGGCTGTAATAGGTGACTTCGTCGGCGAGATCGGCGATCTGGGCCTCGAGTGACGGTTGATGGCGTTCGCCGGCCGTGGCGCCGGGCGGCAGACCGAAGTCGGACTGGTGTTTGGCCAGGCCTTCGCGGACCTCCCAGCTCAGGTTGAGCCCGTGGAACCGGGGATATTTGCGTTCGATCAATTCCACGATCCGCAGGCTTTGCCCATTGTGATTGAAACCGCCGTGCTCGCGCATCAGGCGGTGGAGCAGGAACTCGCCCTTGTGCCCGAAAGGCGGATGCCCGAGGTCATGGGCCAAAGCGATGGTCTCGACCAGGTCCTCATTGAGGCGCAAGGCCCGGGCGATGTTCCGCGCGATGGCCGCCACCTCCATCGTGTGGGTGAGACGGGTGCGCAGGTGATCACCAGTCCCGTTGAGGAAGACCTGGGTCTTGTATTCCAACCGCCGGAACGCGCGGCTGTGGATCACCCGATCCCGATCGCGTTGGAACTGCGTCCGCCAGGTGGGCGGTTCCTCCGGATACACCCGACCGCGGGTCGATGCGCTGGTCTGTGCATAGGGTGCGAGGAACCGTCCTTCGCGTTCCTCCAGTTCCAAGCGGGTCACCGGCATGGCGGCAGTATGCGGGGCGGTTCGTGAAACGTGAAACGTGAAACGTGAAACGTGAGGCGTGAGGCGTGAGGCGTGAGGCGTGAGGCGTGGGGCGTCAGGAATTGGGGATTGGCAATTGAAGAGGGTTGATTGCCAATGGATCGGTTTCCCAACGCGGTGACCGACCTGCAAGTTAAAGCCGGCTGTCGCCCCGTGATGGACGTGACGGTCTCAACCATTCGTCATTCGTCATTCGTCATTGGACATTCGTCACCCCCCACCCCCATGACCGTCTATCAGCATCCCACCTTTGACATGGCCGCCCACCAATTCGACCTGGTGGCGGATCATCTCGACATCCCCGTGAATGACCGGGACCGGCTCAAGTTCCCAAAACGGGCACTGACGGTCGCCATACCCGTGCGCCGGGACGATGGTTCGGTGCGGGTGTTCGCCGGCTATCGCGTGCAACATCATCTCACCCTCGGCCCGACCAAGGGGGGCGTCCGTTATCATCCCGACGTCTGTCTCGGCGACGTGGCGGCCCTGGCCATGTGGATGAGTTGGAAATGCGCCCTGATGAACCTTCCCTATGGCGGCGCAAAAGGCGGTGTCGCGGTCGATCCCCGGCAATTGTCGTTGGGGGAACTCGAACGGTTGACCCGCCGTTACACCCAGGAATTGATCCCGTTCATCGGACCCCAGATCGACATTCCCGCGCCGGATCTCGGGACCAACGAACAGACCATGGCCTGGATGATGGACACTTACTCCACCCAGACCGGCCATTGCGTGCCCGGCGTCGTGACCGGCAAGCCCGTCGGGATTGGCGGTTCCCTCGGCCGACGCGAGGCGACCGGGCGCGGCGTCGGTTACCTGATCGGACGCGCCTTTGAGACCCTCGCGATCCAGCAATCAGGCTCGACAGCCGTGATCCAAGGATTCGGAAATGTCGGTTCCCATGCCGCATTTTCCCTGGCCAAACACGGGGTGAAGGTGATCGCCGTGAGCGATTTCCAAGGCGGGGTTCACAATCCGGCCGGTCTGGATCTCCGGGCCCTGGACCAACACGTCACCGCCCAACGCACCGTGCAGGGTTTTGCCGGGGGTGAACCGATCGACAACGCAAACCTGCTCGAACTTCCCTGCGATGTTCTCGTCCCGGCGGCGATGGAACGTCAGATCACCGGGGAGAATGCGGGACGTCTCCGGTGCCGGGTGTTGGCCGAGGGTGCCAACGGTCCGACGACACCCGAGGCCGACGTGATCCTTGCGGAGCGACCGGAGATCTTTGTGATCCCGGACATCCTTTGTAATGCAGGGGGTGTGGTGGTGAGTTATTTCGAGTGGGTGCAGGATCTCCAGAGTTTCTTCTGGTCGGAATCCGAGGTGATGGACCGGTTGTTCCGGTTGCTGGAAGGCGCCTTCCAACAAACGTTGCAGGCCTCGCGGAAACAGCGGATCCCGATGCGCCTGGCCGCGCTCAGCATCGGGGTGAAACGGGTCTGGGAAGCGCGCCGGGCCCGCGGGTTGTTCCCGTGAAGCGATCACTCACTTCTTCCGTTGCGCACGCTTCTTGGCCTCGAGCAACCGATCCGTCGCGCTCGCCGTCGGGGGCAACGCGCTTCCCGGTGCGGGTGCGGGCGGCACCACCGTGGGCGCGCCGCCATCGGCCCCGGCGACCGGAGTCGGCGGCGCCTGTTTCGGTCGGAACAAATCCTCCGAAGTCTTTTTCGGCAACACGACGACCGGTTGCTGCGTCCCAGCCGCGGTCTGTCCGCTGCGAACCACATTCTTGCGCGCCAACAAGGCCGTGAGTGATTCGTCCGCCTCGACCGCTTTCCGTCGGTCTCCGAAGCCCAGTCGCCGCTTCACGTTCTCGAACCAACGTCCCCATTCCTCCCGATCAAAATCCACCCGGCGCACGCCCACGTCCACCACGAACAGGCACACCAACACTTTAAATAACGACTCCCAGAGATCGCGCGGTTGGAACGTCTTTTTCCGACCCAGCTTGAACGGGTTGTCGAGGGCGGGATCGAGCACCTTGCCGCCGCCCAGTTCGGCCAACCGTCGCAGCAAAGGCAGGTTCGGTTCACTGGTGTTGAACTCCGGCGAATAATTAACGCTCGCTCCCAACACCTGCGAACCCCGGACCGCACCCTGATCGTCGAGATCCTGGAGGTTCATCAGGTAGGCGCCGACCTCCTTGGTGTCGAACTTCGCCTCATAATGCCCGGGACCGGTCTGCTCCAGCACGACGTCCTGACGCACGCCGCGCGGACTCACGACCGAGGTGCGCAGACGCAGGAAATTGCGGAAATTACCCTCGCGATCGAAGGCCTCGACCCCGACATGGCCCTGACCGTTCTCGACGCTGACCTCGGTGTTGAATTCCGAGGCGTCCACCCGCCGCAATGCCCATTTCCCGATCTGGGACCAGAATTGCTTATACTTCGGCCAACCCATCCAGTCCTGTGCCCATCGTGATTTCGCATCGCTGGTGAACGCGACCGCCCGGCCCAACCCATATTGCCAGTGGGCCAGGATCGGGTCGCCCTTCTCACTGAGGATCGAGATCTCCGCGCGGGGCTTGGGGCTGGTGGAGACATAACCGCGCAGGGTCGGGATCTCGGAGGCGCCGATCCCGCGGGTGAGTTCGCTGGCCAATACCAACTGCGGTTTGAATGGTTCCTCGAAGATCGCCGATTTCAGGATCACGGCCGCCTCCTTGATGAAGATCTGCGGCAATTGGGCCGGCGACTTCACATCGTAGAAACGTCCCCCGCCCTTCCCCGCGATCATCTCCATGGTCGCCGGGTTCACGTGCCCGCCGATCATCACGGTGCTGACGGTGACCTTGGCCGCCACCAGGTCCTTCATCAACTGGTCGGACGGCGCCCCCGGATCGCCATCGCTGAAGACGATCATGTGCTTCAGGTTGGCGTGCGATTTCACGAGGGAATCGTGCCCCATTTGAATGAGCCCCTGGAAACTGGGCAGATCGCCCTGGTTCATCCCGGCGATCGATCGCGCCAACGATTTCTTGTCGCCGACCTTCTGCAGTTCAAACAACCAACGCTCGGTGCCGTCCCAGAGCAGCACGCCCATCTCGTCGGCGGGTCCGAGCGAATCCAATGCGGCAATGCCGATGTCGCGGCTGACTTGGTTGCCATTGCCGAATTCCATCCCATGCATGACCAGCACGAGGGCGCCGCTGGGCAGCACCTTCTTGGAACTCAGTTCCATGTCGAGCGGCAGGGTCGCCTCCAGTGGCGTGTTGCGATAACCGCCCGCCGCGAACGCGTTGTCGCCCCCGATGCACACCAATCCCATTCCAAAATCCCGGACCGCGCTTTCGATCAACCGCATCAGTTCCGGCCCGAGATCGCCCGCGGAGACATTGGATAGGAACAACGCGTCATAACTCTGCATCTCCGCCAGGGTCGACGGCATCATCCCCACGTCCCCGATCTTCACCTCCAGGTTCGCCGAACGCAGGGCCGCCGCCAGGGTCGCGTCCTGCGCCGGATCGGCCGAGATCACCAGCACACGCGGATCACCCCGGACATTCGCGAATCCGGCGGCCTTGTTGTTCTGCGCAATGGAATCGCCCGGGACCTCGACCTGCACCTGGTAGCCGTAAAAGCCCGGTTCGGTGAGGGTCTGCGGGAAACTGAACAGGTTGCGGCCCGCGTCGAGTTGGACCTTCTGTTCCCCGAGCAACTGGTCGTTGCGGAACAATCGCACCGTCCCCATCTGCGCCTTGTCCGAGGTCGCAAAAATCTTGGCGTCAAAGGTCTGTCCCTTCTTGAGATTGGAGGGGATGACGAGGCGCTGGACCGACACGTCGCCACCCCGTTCGGACCCGAGCGGGAGCACGTCGAGGGTGACGCCGAGCGGGCGGGTCGCGAGCAGGGCCGCCACCGAATCGCCGATGTTTTCATTGCCGTCGGACATCAGCACGAGGCGTTTCTGTCCGTTCTCCGGGAAGGCGGCGGTGCCGAGGCGGAGGGCACCGGCGATGTCGGTGCGTTCCCCTTCGACCACGGCGTCGATATGATCGGCCTTGGCGACCTCGGTGACGGTGGTTTCGAGGGCGGCATCGGTGCCGAACACGAGGAAACCGGCCTTGTCCTCCTTCTGCTTGGCCCCGGCCCAGGTGTTGGCGGCCTCGCGGGCGCGTTCCTGATGCGCGGACGGCACCGAATCGGAACGGTCGAGGAGGAAGAAGACGTTCATGCCCTCCTGCGGCCGTTTCCATTGGACTCCGGCCAACCCGGCGACGAGCAGCGCGAGCAACAGCATCCGGAGCGTGGTCGAGACCACGCGGCGCCAGAGTGCGAGGGAGGCATCCGATCGCCAGGCCAGCCACAGGGTCCACGCCCAGACCGGGACCAGCAGGAGCAACCACAGCGGATGGGTGAATTGGAACGACATGGCGGAAGCTCAGGTCCGGGCCGGCAGGGGGACGCGCCGGACGAGTTTCTGGACGCGGTGATTTTGGGAGTCGGCGACGAACAGGTTGCCGTGGGAATCGAACGCGATGGCCCAGGGATTGGCGAACCGTCCCGGAGCCGAACCCGGGCCGCCCACCACCTCGATCACCTGGTCCCGGGCATCGACGATCGTGATCCGGCTGTTGCCGAACTCACAGATGAACTGGTTTCCTTGGGGATCCACGCGCACGTCGTAGGGATAGCTGAATTCGCCGGGATTGGAGCCCGCACGGCCGTGGGTGCGCAAGAACTTGCCGTCCGCATCGAACACTTGGACCCGATGATTGCAGGCATCGGCGACGAACACCTGGTCCC
>JANYCC010000130.1 GCA_025360495.1 Verrucomicrobiota bacterium
GACTTCCTCATCGAGCTTCTTGGAGAGCCGGTACACGGTCTTCTCGTACTTGTCGCGGTTCTGCCAGAGGTCGATCTGGGCGAGCGTCTGGTTGGTGAACGAGTTCGACATGACGAAGCTGGGGTGGCCGGTGGCGCAACCGAGGTTGACCAGGCGACCCTCGGCCAGCAGATAGATGCTCTTGTTGCCCGGCAGGTGATAGCGGTCGTACTGCGGCTTGATGTTCTCGATCGTCACGCCCTTGGCCTTCTTGAGCGCGTCGACCTGGATCTCGTTATCGAAATGCCCGATGTTGCAGACGATCGCCTGATCCTTCATCGCGAGCACGTGGTCGACCGTGATGATGTCGCGGTTGCCCGTGGTGGTGACATAGATGTCGCCGACGCCGAGGGTGGACTCGACGGTGTTGACCTCGAAGCCCTCCATGGCGGCCTGCAGCGCGTTGATGGGGTCGATCTCGGTGACGATGACGCGGGCCCCGTAGGCGCGGAGCGAATGGGACGAACCCTTGCCGACGTCGCCATAACCGCAGACGACGGCGACCTTGCCGGCGACCATCACGTCGGTGGCGCGCTTGATGCCGTCGGCGAGCGATTCGCGGCAACCATAGAGGTTGTCGAACTTGGACTTGGTGACGGAGTCGTTGACGTTGATGCAGGGGACGAGAAGTTTGCCCTGCTCGGCGAGTTGATAGAGGCGATGGACGCCGGTGGTGGTCTCCTCGGAGACGCCCTTCCAGGCCTTCACGATCTTGGTCCACACGCCGGGTTTCTCGGCGGCGACGCGCTTGAGGAGGTTCTTGATGACCTGTTCCTCATGGCTGCCGCTGGCGGAGTTGACCCAGGTGCTGCCCTGTTCGAGTTCATAACCCTTGTGAAGCAACAGGGTGACGTCGCCGCCGTCATCAACGACGAGTTCCGGTCCCTGGTCGCCGGGGTGAAGGACGGCCTTGAGGGTCAGGTCCCAGTATTCTTCGAGCGTCTCACCTTTCCACGCAAAGACGGGGACACCGGTGGCGGCGATGGCCGAGGCGGCGTGGTCCTGGGTGGAGAAGATGTTGCAACTGGCCCAGCGCACCGATGCCCCGAGCGCCGTGAGCGTCTCGATCAGCACGGCGGTCTGGATGGTCATGTGCAGGGAGCCCGTGATGCGGACGCCCTTGAGCGGCTTGGTCTTCGCGTACTTTTTCCGCACCGACATCAGGCCGGGCATCTCATGTTCGGCGACGGCGATTTCCTTCCGGCCCCAGGCGGCGAGCGCGAGGTCGCGCACGATATAATCGCCCCCGGCGGGGGTGAGGCCCGCGAAGGCGCGAAGGCTGGCGGTCGTGGAGTCCGGGGCGGAGGCCACGAGGGCCGCGGCTTTCTTGGTCTTGGTCTTGGTCTTGGCCATGGTCAGTTTCTTGGGATTGAGGATTCGGTGGGTGGGATCAATCGGATCGGATCAGCGGACGGCCTTCTGGAGCGCCTTGACCTTGTCGGTCGTTTCCCAAGTCAGGTCGGGGTCGGTCTTGCCGAAATGGCCGTAGTTGGTGGTCTTGCCGTAGATCGGGCGGAGCAGCTTGAGTTGGCGGACGATCTCGGCCGGTTTGAAGCTGAACACCTTCTGGACGGCCTCGGTGATGACCTCGTCGTTCAGTCCGGACTGGGCGGTGCCGAAGGTGTTGACGTACACGTTGACGGGATCGGGATAGCCGATGGCGTAGGCGAACTGGATCTCGGCGCGCCTGGCGAGTCCGGCCGCCACGATGTTCTTGGCGACATAACGACCCATATAGGCGGCCGAACGGTCCACCTTGGAAGGATCCTTGCCGGAGAAGGCGCCGCCGCCGTGCCGACCGTAACCACCGTAGCTGTCGACGATGATCTTGCGACCGGTGAGGCCGGTGTCGCCCTGGGGTCCGCCGGTGACGAAACGCCCGGTGGGATTGATCAGGAACAGGGTGTCCTTGGTCAGGAGTTCGGAGGGCAGCACCTTGCGGATGATCTCCTGGATGCAGAACTCCTCGATGACGCTGTGCTCCACGTCCGCGGTGTGCTGAGTGGAGATCACGACATTGGAGATCGCCACGGGCACGTCGTCCTCATACACGACCGACACCTGCGATTTGGCGTCGGGCCGCAGCCAATGGACCTTCCCGGCCTTGCGGAGTTGGGTGAGTTTCCGGCCGAGATGATGGGCGAACATGATCGGCGCCGGCATCAGTTCGGGGGTCTCATCGCTGGCGTAGCCGAACATCAATCCCTGGTCGCCGGCTCCCTGTTCCGCCTTCTTTTTGCCCTTGGCCGCCTTCGCATCGACGCCCTGCGCGATGTCGGGCGACTGCTGGGTGACGTAGACATTCACGAACACCTTGTCGGCATGGAAGATGTCGTCGTCGTTCACGTAGCCGATGCCCCGGATGGCCTCGCGGGCGATCTGGACGAAGTCGAGCTTTGCCTTGGTGGTGATCTCACCGCCGACCACGACGACATTGGATTTGGCGTAGGTCTCGCAGGCGACCCGACTGTGCTTGTCCTGCGTGAGGCAGGCGTCGAGGACGGCGTCGGAGATGGTGTCGCAGACCTTGTCGGGGTGGCCTTCACCGACGGACTCGGAGGAAAAGATGAAGCGCTTGCTCATGGGGGTGCGGGATGCGGATGCGAATGAAGGATGTTTTCGTGTGCGTCGACAGCTACGTATTGACGTATCAGGATGGGATGATAGATAAGTTGCGGGTCCGGTCAACGGACTTTTTGCCCCGATCGGGCGGCGGCGGACACGGTGTGGCGGCTCGGACCAGCGGACCAGGACAGCCATGAAACATAGAGCGATTCCAGCGGGACGCCCCGCGCATTCGTCGGCACGGCAGGTTACCGTCGGCGCGGCAGCGTCTTGGAGTGCGCCAGTCTTCTGGCGCTCTGGACCGGCCACCCTCGCCCGACAGGTCCTCCGACTGACCCACTTCCTCCGCCGAAAGCGCCAGGGGACTGGCGCACTCCAGGACGACCAGCGCCTTCGGATGATCCACCGGTCGTCGGGGGGCCTGCGTCCATGGGTGGCGGTCCTGGCATTGCTCATCACCGGCGCGTCGGCCCAGGCCGGCGCACGACGCGGGGCGGTGGCCACCGTGAATCCCATTGCAACCCAGGCCGGCCTCGACGCGATGGCGGCCGGCGGCAATGCGGTGGACGCGGCGGTCGCGTGCGCGCTCACGCTCGGGGTGGTGGACGGGATCAACTCCGGTCTCGGGGGCGGTTGTTTCATATTGGTGCGGCTGGCGGACGGTCGGACGGTGGCGGTCGATGGACGGGAAACCGCACCGGCGGCGGCCACCCGGGATTTGTTCCTGCGGGATGGCAAGGCGGACCCGCATCGGAGCCAGGATGGTGCGCTGGCCATCGGTGTTCCGGGCGAATTCGCGGCACTGGCCTATGTCTCGACGAATTTCGGCCGGCTGCCGTTGCGAAAGCTGCTGGAACCGGCGGCGCGGATTGCGGAGCGGGGGTTCCTTCCGGATGCGCACTATCGGTCGCGCCGGGAGGAGGCGTTGAAAGACCTGGCATGGGCTCCGGTGGAGGCTCCGGCATTTGTGGAATTCCGACGGCTTTGGGGCGGAAAGCCCGATGCGGGGCGGACTCTGTTCAAGCAGCCTGAGTTGGCGGGCACGTACCGGCGCCTGGCCGACGGTGGAGTGGAGGAATTCTATCACGGCGATTTTGCCCGCCGGACCGCGGACCAGTTGCGGTCACTCGGTGGGTTGGTCACGGCGGAGGATTATGCGGCATACGAACCCCGGCGGCGCGAGGTGTTGCGGACGACTTACCGGGGGGTGGAGATCCTGGGATTTCCGCCACCGAGTTCGGGTGGGGTGCACGTGGGCGAGATCCTGAACGTGCTCGAGCATTTCGACCTGCGGGCGATGGGCGAGGATTCGGCGGATTTCGTGCATGTCATCACCGAGGCGATGAAGCTGGCCTTTGCGGACCGGGCGCATTGGCTGGGTGACCCGGATTTTGCGAAGGTGCCGCGGGGATTGCTCGCGAAGGATTATGCCGCGCAATTGGCGGCACGGATCAACCTCCGGCAGGCGACGGCGGTGTCCGGTCACGGGGAACCGGCGGCGGCGGACGAGGATTATTTCGAGCGCGAACGGCATCGGCACACGACGCATTTCTCGACGGCCGACGCCGCGGGCAATTGGGTGGCGTGCACGGCAACCGTCAACACGACCTTTGGTTCCAAGGTCGTGGTGCCGGGAACGGGCTTGGTGCTGAACAACCAGATGGACGACTTCGCGGCGCAACCGGGCGTGCCGAATTATTTCGGGTTGGTCGGGGCCGACGCCAATGCGGTGGAGGGTCGCAAACGGCCGTTGTCGAGCATGAGTCCGACGGTGGTGTTGCGGGGCGGCAAGCCGGTGCTGTCCGTGGGTGCGGCGGGCGGTCCGACAATCATCAGCCAGACGCTGTTGGCGATCGTGCGGGTGGTGGATTTCGGGCATGATACCCGAGGGGCGTTGCGGGCGCCGCGATTTCACCATCAATGGCGGCCGGACGTGCTGAAAATGGAAAAGGGGTGGGGTGAAGGAGTCATCGCGGAGTTGCGGCGGCGCGGGCACACGGTCGAGGTGATCGGGGAACTTGGGGCGACCCAGGCCGTGGGGCGGGGTGACGATGGGAGATTCGAGGCGGCGGCCGATCCGCGGATCCCGGGCCAGGGCGCCACGCGGTGATGGATCCCGAACGATTGGTTTCCGAACGATCACCACCATGTCCGACACCCTGAAATCATTGCGCGCGCTGGCGGATCCGACGCGCCTGCGAATCCTGGCTCTGTTGGAAAAGGATGAGCTCTCGGTGAACGAACTGCAGGAGATTTCGCGCCTGGGGCAATCACGGATCTCGACGCATCTGGGATTGTTGGCCGAGACGGGGATGCTGGTGTCGAGGCGGGACGGACGACGGACATTTTATAAGCTGAACCCGGACGCGGGTGTGACGGCGCGGGAGTTTTTGCGCCTGGCATGGCGCGGGGCGCGGGAATTGCCGGAACATGGCGGGGACGCGGTGAACCTGAAGAGGGTGTTGGCGCGGCGCAGTGAGCAGGCGCAGGTTTATTTCAACCAGGTGGCCGGGCGGTTCGACCGCAGCTATGGGCCGGGTCGTTCCTGGCAGGCGTTCGGGCACCTGTTGCTGCGGATCCTGCCGCCGATCGACGTGGCCGACCTGGGTTCGGGTGAGGGACTGATCGCCGAATTGTTGGCACGGCGATGTCGGCGGGTGATCGCGGTGGACAACTCCAGGAAGATGGTGGAGTTCGGGGCCCGGAAGGCGCGCAAGAACGGGATGAAGAACCTGGAATTCCGGTTGGGCGACCTGCAGTCGCCGCCCATCGATCCCGGGAGTGTCGACCTGGTGATCCTGAGCCAGGCGTTGCATCATGCGGAGGATCCGGCGGCGGCATTGGTGGCGGCGCACGGGTTGCTGCGAGTGGGTGGTCAGGTGCTGATCCTGGATCTGCTGAAACACCGTTTCAGCCAGGCCAAAGAATTATATGGGGACCGTTGGCTCGGGTTTGCCGAGGCGGACCTGCACGGGTGGCTGGAGGCGGCGGGATTCCGGCGGATCGAACTGAGCGTGGTGTCGCGCGAGGAGGAGCCGCCGCATTTGGAGACCTTGCTGGCCGCGGCGCAGAAGTGAGGGGGTTTGGCAGGGAGATCTGTCTGTCTCTTTTCGTGTGTTTCGTGGGCGATGATCCGATGGTTCTTCGCGGATTCACGGCTCCGGGGTGCGGTCCAAATCCGGGCCGGCCGGGAGATCCTCGTTGCCGGAGAAGTCATCCGGTTTCAGGGGGCGCGAAATGACGTTTTCCTCGCTGAACCAGCGGCCCAGATCGATGAGGCGGCAGCGTTCCGAGCAGAAGGGTCCCCATTTCGCGGCAAACCATTTCCCCCGTTCGCCACACCGCGGGCATCGGACGATCAGTTCTTCCTCATGGGACATGGTTTTGACGAAAGATGAAGGGTGAAGGATGAAGGCTGAAGGTACTGAGCCGCTGCCGTTCCGAAGTTCCGAAGTTCCGAAGTTCTGAGGCTCTGAAGCTCCGCGTCCCCACCCCATGGATCAACGGGACTTCGTCAACGGACGAACACTCACGTTCTGGAAGTGGACCCGGGCGGGTTCGCCGTGGTTCTGCAGCCCGATATAGCCCCGATTCGGACGCAGCCCGCGGTCCGGTTCGGTGTCATTCTTCTTCGGTGGCACGGGTTCACCCTCGGTGTAATCGGTGATCAGCTGACCGTCCAAACTCACGACCGTGCGGGGACCTTCGAGCCGGATGAGCATCGTGCTCCATTCATGGATGCGGGCATCGACCTTGTTGCGCGCGGTGGTCAGGGAATAAAGACAGCCGGTGCGGTGCCGGTCGTCGCCGGTGTTGGCAATCTGCACTTCGTAACCATGATTCACGGCGTACCAAGGATCGGAGGGGGGTTCGGGAATCCGGATGAAGACGCCCGAGTTGTCGTCCTTCGCGCTGAGTTGGAACCGGATCCGCACTCCGCAATCGCCGAGTTTTTCCTTGGAGTACCAGAGCAGGCCCATGCCGCCGTGGGTGACGAGTTCACCCTGTTCCAGTTTCAGTTCGCCGGGACCGGTCATCTTCCAACCGTCGAGGGACGTGCCGTCGAAGAGGGGACGCCAGCCGGTTTCGGCGGCGGGCCCGGTGGTGTGGCAGCAACCGCCCCACAACAGGGCGAGAGCCGGGAGCAGCAGGAGAATTCGGGCCCGGGCGATCATGATGAGCGGGAGGATTGCCGACGGGATGACGGACGGCAAGCGGCACGAAGAACAGCGGCACGAAGGGTGGATCGCGACAGCTCCCGGGAGGGCGGGTTTTCTTACCCGCCTTCCCAAGACGGCCGGATGTGCCCGGCACGGGAACGGACCGAAATCGGCGGTTGATCGCACGGGTCGGGGCGTTACGATGCGTCCGTCGCAATTCATTTGTATTTTGACGCCGGTGGGCGACGTGGGCCGGCGGCGACCAGCATCGGTCCGGGTTAATTCTGATCATGAAATCGAGATCCTCTCTGCCGTGCCGGCGGGCAACCGGCTTCACTCTCATCGAGTTGTTGGTGGTCATCGCGATCATCGCGATCCTGGCCGGCATGCTGTTGCCCGCATTGACGCGGGCGAAGCTCAAGGCGACGGGCGCCGCGTGCATCAGCAACCAGAAGCAGATCATCCTCGCCTGGACGATGTATTCGGGGGATTTCAGCGATAAGTTCGTCAATTTCATCCAGGGCAAGAACGCGGCGGGTGAGGTGCCCTGGCGCTACGATCCGCCCCCGGTCGCGCCGGTGTATCCGCCGGGTACGGGCGCTGAGAAGAAGATCCAGATCATCATCGAGGAAGGATACCGGCAGGGCGCACTCTACAAGTATGCGTCGAGCCCGGGCATCCTGCACTGTCCCGGGGATACGCGGAACAAGCTGCGGGCGGGCAAGGGTTACACCTACGTCAGCCTTTCGGGTGTGGGCACCCTCAACGGCGAGGCGGCGGAGTTGTACAAGATGGGATCGATCATCAGCCCGAGCGACCGGTTCGTCTGGATTGAGGAGAATGATCCGCGTGGTGAAAACCTGGGATCATGGATCATGAGCCAGGGTTCTCCGGCGACTGATTTCAAAGGCGCCCAACTCGTCGATTCCACGGCGGTGTTCCATGGCAACGCGAGCACGTTCAATTTTGTGGACGGCCATGCGGAATCCCACAAATGGGTGGATCCCGTCCTGATCAAGTACTCGGCGAACATGGACCCGAACAAGTTCGGGAGTGCGCCCAACGATTCCAAGGCGCCGAACGACATCCGTTGGCTGGCCCGGCATTATCCCTCGAGGCTCAACCCGTAGTCCCGCACGGGCGGATCGCACTTCAGACCGGGGGCATCCTGGCACTGCCCCCACCCCGGACTCCCAAGCGGCTCGGGTGGAACCTCGCCCTACCAAAACCGACGCCCCCGGTGTGCACTTCGAATCGGTGGCAAGGGCGAGGCTCCGCCCGAGCCGTCCGGATAACCTCCCTGCGGGCAATGCCAGGATGCGAGCCTTCAGACCCATCTCACTCTTTCAGCCTTCGTTTCTTCCGTTTCCTTGTGTGAAAGACTGAATCGTTACGCCTTGGCCCGCGGTCGGGCGACGGCGCGGCCGAGCAACGCGTATTCCAGGGAATCGACCAGTGCCTGGAGGGATGCCGTGATGATGTTCTCGCTCACCCCGACGGTGCCCCATTCGCGCGTGCCGTCGCCCGAGGTGATGAGGACCCGGGTGCGTGCGCCGGTGCCCGCCACGCTGTCGAGGATCCGGACCTTATAGTCGGTGAGACGGATCTTCGAGAGTCGGGGGAAGGAGCGGACCAGGGCGGAACGCAGGGCGCCATCGAGGGCATTCACCGGGCCATCGCCCTCGGCCACGGTATGGTGGACGACGTCGCCGACGCGGACCTTGACCGTGGCTTCGCAAACGGAGGATTTGGGACCGCCCCGCATGGAGACGTGGAAGGAATCGACCGTGAAGAACAACTCCGGATTTTGTTCGAGGCAGCCGCGGATGAGGAGCGCGAGCGAGGCTTCGGCGGCCTCGAATTCAAAGCCCTCATGTTCGAGTTCCTTCACCCGATGAAGGATGGCCTTCACCTCCGGCTTGGTGTCGTCGAGGTCGAAACCGAGGTCGTGGGCCTTGAGGAGGATGTTGCTCCGGCCGGCGAGATCGCTGATGAGGATGTTGCGGGCATTGCCGACGAGTGCGGGGTCGATGTGTTCATAGCTCGCGGCCAGCTTCTGGACCGCGTTGACATGGGTGCCGCCCTTGTGGGCGAACGCACCGGTCCCCACCCACGGCTGCCGCAGGCTGGGCCGGAGGTTGGCGATCTCGTCGACGAACTGGGAAAGGTCCCGGAGCTTGCGGAGGGAACCGGCCGGCACGGTGCGGCGCCCCATCTTGAAATGGAGGCAGGGGATGGTGCTGGTCAGGTTGCAATTGCCGGTGCGTTCGCCATAACCGTTCACCGTCCCCTGCACGTGGTCGGCGCCCACCTCCACCGCCGCCAGCGCGTTCGCCACCCCGAGACCGATGTCATCGTGGGTGTGGATGCCGACGGGGCTGTTGAGACGGCTGATCGCATGGGCCGTGATGCGGGCCACCTCGGCCGGCAGGCAACCGCCGTTGCTGTCACATAACACAATGCGGTCGGCCCCGGCCTTTTCCGCCACCTGCCAGGTCGCCAGGGCGTATTCCGGGTCCAGCTTGAAGCCGTCAAAACAGTGTTCCGCGTCATAGATCACGACCTTCCCATGATCCTTCAGGTAGCGGACGGTGTCGCCGATCATGGCGAGGTTTTCGTCCGGCGTGCAGCGGAGTACCTCGCGGACATGCAGCAGCGAGGTCTTGCCATAGAGGGTGATGACCGGAGTCCCGGCCTCGAGCAGCAGGCGGACCTGGTCGTCGGCTTCGACCGCGACGCCCTTGCGGCGGGTGGAACCGAAGGCAGCGAGGCGGGCGTGGCGGAATTTCCGGCGCTGCGCCTGGGCGAAGAACTCGATGTCCTTGGGGTTCGACCCGGGCCATCCGCCCTCGATGTAATGCACGCCGAACTGGTCGAGGCGTTCCGCGATGCGGAGCTTGTCGGCGACCGAGAAATTGACCCCCTCGCCTTGGGAACCGTCGCGGAGGGTGGTGTCGTAGATTTCGACGAATGGCTTCATGTTACGGGCAGTGGCTGACAGGTAGGGGTGGGGATATAAGGTATAAATGCGAAACCCCGTTCCGGCTTGCGGAACGGGGTTTTCGAAAGGGGGAAAACTCGCTCAGCAGGACCGGTGAGGACCGCAGATGATAATCTTCCCAATGATGAAGGACGCCCGGGGGTGAAGGTCCCCGAGCGGGCGAACGTGATTGCGTCGCACCGACATCGTCCGGCCTGATTGCCAGAAAGACAGAGACCTGACAAGCGTCAATTTCAGGCCGTCGGAGCGGAGGGCGCCTCTGGGCATCGTGGGAAGGCGGGTAGGAAAACCCGCCCCCCCGGAGCTGTCGCGACCGCCCTGGGAGGGCGGGTTTTCCCACCCATCCCGCTTTTCCCA
>JANYCC010000135.1 GCA_025360495.1 Verrucomicrobiota bacterium
CAACGGGTTGCGGCTGCGCCCCGAGGTGCTGGCGATCACGTTGCCGATGGGGGAGGGGGCGGGGTCGTTGCGCGGGGCGAACCCGGCGATCCCGGGATTGAACATCACCGATTATTGCCGGTTGGCGGTGGGGGATGCCGACGGATTCCTGGCGGCGTTGCGCCTGGATCCGCAGCAGGCGCGGATTGTCGGGGAGTTGGTGACGGAAATCCGCAAGCGATTGGGCTTCCTGCGCGAGGTCGGGTTGGGCTACCTGACCCTGGATCGCGAGAGTGGGACCTTGAGCGGGGGCGAGGCGCAGCGGATCCGGCTGGCGAGCCAGATCGGCGCCGGGTTGATGGGGGTCTTATATATATTGGACGAGCCGAGCATCGGGTTGCACCAACGGGACAACGAGCGGTTGATCGTGACGCTCAAGCGGCTGCGGGACCTGGGCAACACCGTGATCGTGGTCGAGCACGATGAGGACACCATCCGGCAGGCGGACCACGTGGTGGATCTCGGGCCCGGAGCCGGGGTGCATGGCGGGGAAATCGTGGCGCAGGGCACCGTGGCCGAGTTGGTGGCCAACCCCCGATCCGTCACGGGCCGTTACCTGGCGGGCGACCTCACCATCCCGTTGCCGGCGCGCCGGGTGGCCCCGCGGGCGGATCGCGGGTGGCTGGAGATCCTGGGGGCCGCGGAGAACAACCTGAAGGGGATCGACGTGAAGATCCCGCTGGGCACGCTGACCTGCGTGACCGGCGTGAGCGGCAGCGGAAAATCGACGCTGGTGGATGACATCCTGCGCCGGGCCGTGTCCCGGCATTGGTACGGGGGCAAGGAACCGCCGGGGCGCCATCGTGAAATCCGCGGGTTGGAACAATTGGAGAAATGCGTGGTGGTGGACCAGACCCCGATCGGTCGCACGCCGCGGAGCAATCCGGCGACTTACACCGGGATGTTCCTGGAGATCCGGGACCTGTTTGCGGGACTGCCGGCGGCCCGGGTGCGGGGTTATGGCGCCGGCCGGTTCAGCTTCAACGTGAAGGGCGGCCGCTGCGAAAAATGCTCGGGGGATGGCATGCTGAAGATCGAGATGCATTTCCTGCCGCCGGTGTATGTCACCTGCGAGGCGTGTGGTGGGCGCCGGTATAATCGTGAGACCCTGGAGATCACCTATAAGGGGCTCAACATCGCGGATGTCCTGGATCTCACCGTGGACGAGGCGGTGAGTTTCTTCCGTGCGGTTCCCAAGCTGCACGCCCCGAACCTGACCCTGGCCGAGGTGGGACTCGGCTATGTGAAACTGGGGCAGGCCGGCACGACCCTTTCCGGCGGCGAGGCGCAGCGGCTCAAGCTGGCCGCCGAACTTTCCAAGCGACAGACGGGGCGGGTCCTGTACCTGTTGGACGAGCCCACGACGGGCCTGCATTTCCAGGATGTCGCCCGGTTGCTGGAGGTGTTGTTCAAATTGCGGGACGCCGGCAACACCCTGGTGGTGATCGAGCACAACCTCGAGGTGATCAAGACGGCCGATTGGGTGGTGGACCTGGGGCCGGAAGGCGGCGCCGGGGGTGGTTGGATCGTGGCGGAAGGCACTCCGGAACAGGTGGCGGCGACCCCGGGAAGCCACACCGGACGTTTTTTGGATCGCATCCCGGGCCTCCACCGGGAATCCATGTGTCCCTGATGCGCGGCTTTGTCCTCCAATTCCTCCGGATCTGCCTGGTCGGTGCCGGGCTGGCACGGTTGTCGGCCCAGGAACCCGGGCCGGACCGCCTCACTTTCGAGGCGGCCGAACGTTCCTGGTCGGCCGGTCTGTTTGAGCGGGCGGCGCAGGAGTTCACGGACCTGACCCAGAAATTCCCGGACTCGGCGCTCCGGCCGATGGCCCTGGAGCGGGCCACCCTGGCCCGGGCCGAAGCGGCGCTCCTGAAGGGCCAGTGGCGTCCGGCCGCCGAGGCTTTCGCGGCCTTTCAACATGATTTTCCCCTGTCCACGAACCGGCCGGTGGCGGCGGTCCGCGAGGCGTTCGGGTGGATGAAGGCGGGGGAACCGGCGGAGGTCCGCAAGCGTTTGGAGCGGTCGGATGGACCGTTTGAAATGGCGGTTGGGAAGGGGGAGCCGCGCGGCGTGTTGTTCCCGGGTTGGTTCCTGTTGGCGGAAGCGCGGCTGGCCTTGGGCGATGCCGTCGGGGCGGGGACGGCCGCGGAGACCGCCCTGGGCCAGGCATCGGTGCCGGAGGAACGCTGGCAGGTGGAGCGGCTCCGGTACGACGTCGCCGAGCGCACGGGACCGATCACCTCGGTCGTGGAGGCGGCCGAACGCCTGCGAATCCAAGCCAATGTCGGGACGAACCTGGTGCGCCGGGCCGAGGCGACGGGTCTTTTGGCGCGGGCACTGGCGGCGTCGGGGCCGGGCGAACGGGCCGAGGTGTTGTGGGAGGAAAATCTCCAGGCGGGCGTCCCGGCGGAGCATCAGCGGGAGGCGATCCTGCAATTGGCCGGGCGGTTTTCCGGACGTGGCGAACTGGTCCGGGCGCGCCAACGGCTGGAGCGATTCCTGACGGACCACGCCACGGAGACCCACTGGAACGGCGTGCGACTCGCGCTGGCGCAGGTGCTGTTGCGCCAGGAGACCGAGGCGCGGCGGGGGAGCGGTCCGGTGGTGGCGGAGTCGGGCGGGTTGCTCTCGGTGGCCTTGGGGCAGTTGGCCCGGGTGCTCACCAATGCGCCGGAGCCGAACCTGATCGGCCCGGCGCAACTGGTGCGCGGTTGGTGTCTGTGGGAGGAGGCGATGTCCGGGGCCGGGGCGGATCGGATGCACGAGGCCGAACTGGCCTTTGCGGCGGCGGTGGTCGCGCTTCCGGCGGGGGTGGAACAGGCCACCGCCCGGTTCAAACTCGGGGACACCCAACTTTCGCGCCAGGACGCCGCCGGTGCCCTGACGAATTATCTGGCGGTCGCGGAAGGTTACCGGGGCCTCGCGGCAGTCGATCGCGAGCTCCGGCCCCAGGCCTGGCAGCAGGTCGTGACCGCGGCCGTCGCCGCCACCAACTCGGCGGCGGCCACCCGCGGGATGGAGCGTCTGCTGGCGTTGAGTCCCGAGGCGGAGGTGGTGGGTCGCAGCGCCTTGCTGGTGGGGCAATCGCTCGTACACCAGGGTCAACCGGAGCGCGGACGGTTGTTGCTCACGGCCTTCAACGAACGGTTTCCGGAGAGCCCGGTGACCGCGGATGTGCGGCTGGCCTTGGCGACGGCCTACCTGACCGAACAGCGTTGGACCAACGCCCTGCAGGAACTCGACGGTTGGGTGCGCCGTTACACCAACCATCCTGCATTGGCCCAGGCCGAGTTCGACCGGGCGTATGCGACGGCAGTGTCGGGATCGGTGACGAATGCGGTGGAACAATTCCGTTCGCTGACCCAGCGGTTTGTGACCAACCAGCTCGCGCAGACGGCGCAACTGTGGCTGGGGATGCACTTTTTCACCCAGGGCGACTACGGGCAGGCGGAGCAGGCCTATGTGGCGGTGCTGACCAACGTGGCGTGGCGGGGCACGCCGGCGATGCAACAGGCGCGCCTGCTGGCGGGGCAGGCGGCCCTGGCACGCGGGGTCACCAATGCGAGCAGTTATTTCAAGGAATTGCTCAATGACGACAAGGCCCCGGAAGAATATAGGGCACCGGCCTATTATCACCTGGGTGAAGCGCTCCTGCTGCTGGCGCCCAAGGGCACCAACGGGCCGTTGACCGCCTTCAAGGAGGCGCTCGAGGCGTTCACCGGCGCGGCCCGTTACACCAACAATCCCCTCGTCGTCGCGGCCTGGGGACGCATGGCGTATTGCCACGTGCAGCTCGCCAGTGAGAACCCGGTCCTTTATGAGCGCGCCAACGAATTATATCAGAGGATCGTGGACGCGCCTTTCGCCGACATCGAGGCCCGGGCCAAGGCCAAGATCTGGCTCGGGCAGGTCGCGGGATTCCAGTCCGGGCTCCCGGTCCCGCGGGCCAAGACCGGGGAGATCGCCGCCCTCCGCGAAAAATCGCTCAACCATTTTCTCGATGTCGCTTTCGGACGGATCCGCCGGCCGGGGGAAAGCCTGCCGCCGAAGCCGGTGGAGGAGGCCGGGACCGCCGCCGGTCTTTTGCTGGAAGAGCAGCATCGTTGGGACGAGGCGGCCGGGCTTTACGAACAACTCGGGCGCGACCTGCCGCAGCTCAAGCCGGTGTGGGACGCCCGCCGCGACCGGGTGCTGGCCGCCCGCGCCGCGAACGGATCCGCGCCGGGCCCCTGAGCCGGAACGGTTCAGCAAACACCCGGGGATTCACGCAAAGAACGCCAAGGACGCAAAGAAAGAGGCAAGTGTTCCGATCTGGGGGGCGGGCCATCCTTCAGTGTTCGGTGGAGTTCCTTGATCGTGAAACTCTCCCTTTTCTTGGCGTTCTTGGCGTTCTTGGCGTGAAATTCCGTTTGCATCGTCACGGCCAGGGATCACCGCGTCCGTCGCATCACGGTGTCGCGCTGCGCCCAGGCCGGGTCCGGTTTCGGGTGGTCCAGGTTATAATGCAGTCCGCGGCTCTCCGGACGCTGAAGGGCGCACCCGACAATCAGCTCGGCGACCATCGCGATGTTGCGCAGTTCGAGCAGGTCGCTGGTGACCCGGAAATTCCAATAATACTCGCGGATTTCCTCCTGCAGATTCCCGAGGCGCTTCTCGGCCCGCCGCAGGCGCTTGTCGGTCCGCACGATCCCGACATAATCCCACAATGTGCGCCGGATCTCGTCCCAGTTGTGGGAGACCACCACCAACTCGTCGGGGTCGGTGGCGTCGCCGGTCTGCCAGGGAGGCAACGGCCCGGTGAACGGTTCGGGTCGCTGGACGAGCAGTCGGTCCGCCGCACGGTGGGCGCAGACGAGGGCTTCCAGGAGCGAATTGCTGGCCAGGCGATTGGCGCCGTGCAACCCGGTGCAGGCCACCTCGCCGACGGCATAGAGACCCGGGATCTCGGTTTCGCCGGCGAGGTTGGTGATCACGCCACCGCATTGATAATGGGCCGCGGGCACGACCGGGATGGAGTCCTTGGTGATGTCGATGCCCCATTCCAGACAGCGCCGGTAGATTGTCGGGAAATGGTCGATGATGAACCGCGCCGGCTTGTGGGTGATGTCCAGGAACACGCAATCGGCACCGGTCCGCTTCATCTCCGAGTCGATCGCCCGGGCCACGATGTCGCGCGGGGCCAACTCCGCCCGGACGTCATAGCGATCCATGAACCGGGTGCCGTCGGTGCCGCGCAAAACGCCGCCCTCACCGCGCACCGCCTCGGAGATGAGGAATGATTTGGCCCGGGGATGAAAGAGGCAGGTGGGATGGAACTGGACGAATTCCAGGTTGGCCACCCCGGCGCCGGCCCGGTAGGCCATGGCCACGCCGTCGCCGGTCGCGATGTCGGGGTTGGTGGTATAAAGATAGACCTTTCCGCATCCACCGGTCGCGAGGATGACGGCGGCGGCGGCGAACAGTTCCACGCGGTTGCCGGCGGGGTTGAGCACATAGGCGCCAACGCATCGGTTGGGCCCGGGCGCGCCGATCTTCGCGGTCGTGACGAGGTCCACGCCGAAGTGGTTTTCATAAACGGCGATGTTCGGTTCCGACGCGACCGCCTGCAGGAGGGCGCGCTCGATCTCGGCACCGGTGGCGTCCTTGGCGTGCAGCACGCGGCGCCGGGAGTGGCCGCCCTCCCGGGTGAGGTCGAGTTCGCGGCGGCCGGGATGGGCGGGATCCTCCCGGTCATCGAAGTGCGCGCCCAATTCCATCAACTCGCCGATCCGGGCCGGGCCTTCGCCGATGATGCTGCGGACCACGTCTTCACGGCACAGACCGGCGCCGGCTTCGAGCGTGTCGCGGACGTGCAGTTCCAAGGTGTCGTCCGGTCCCCACACACTGGCGATCCCCCCTTGGGCCCAGTTGGTGTTGGAATCAGCCCGGTTCTTCTTGGTGACCAGGGCGACGCGTCCGGCCCGGGCGGCACGCAGCGCGAAGGTGAGGCCGGCGATACCGCTGCCCAGCACGAGGAAATCGAAACGGAGCGGTGGCGGGGATTCGTCCATGGCGGTGGTGAAGAGACCCCATCGGGCGCCGGGTGCAAAGCGCGGAGTTCTGGCGTTCTGCCGCTCTGAAGTTCCGTGGCTCCGTGGCTCTGTAGTTCTGAGGCTCTGAGGCTCGGGGTTTCCGCTTCCCCGGTGTTTCGGGCGCATCTGGGCATCGTGGGAAGCCGGGTCACGGGAGAAGCGGGGCGGGTAAGAAAACCCGCCCTCCCAGGGCGGTCGCGACCGCTCCGGGGGG
>JANYCC010000177.1 GCA_025360495.1 Verrucomicrobiota bacterium
ACATACATTGTGCGACAGAATGGCCAGCCGGATCGGAGGGTCGTAGCCGCCGAGGCACGAGGCGGAACTCCCGGGTCCGGTACCGGTCCGCCTCGTACCTCGGCTACGGACCGCCGGGCGCGAGTCCTTCCTTTGACCAACTCCGCGTGTGGAACCTGGGCGTGGGCGAATTCCTGACCTTCGACGCAAACCCAAGGCGGTTGGCTGAGACCGAAGGCTTGGTGGTTCCGTGGCCGCCGACGTGAGGGCCCCACCATGCCTGCCCGGAATCCGCCTCGTGCCTCGGCGGTTACCCACGAACCGTAGCCGCGACGTTGGAAGACGGATCCCTTCATGCCCGCGCGGATCCGCCTCGCCCGGAGCTCGCCTCGTGTCCGCCTCGTGTCCGCCTCGTACCTCGGCGGCTACCTCACCAACCCCAGCGGGACGTGAACGGCCACATCACGAACAACGACTTCCCGATGACCTTCTCCCGGGGAACATCGCCCCAGGCCCGGCCATCACTCGAACTCATCGTGTTGTCGCCAAAGCCCAGGTAACAGTTCGGATGCACCGTGAATTCAGTCTCGGCGTCCGGGAAATAACGTCCGACCCCGGCGGCGTATTCCTTCGACGCCAGGTCGGCGAATCGTTCCACCTCGTTGGGCGCGATCCCGCCCCGGGGCGTCGTCATCAGGTATTGTTTGAGGGCGATCTGGTAGGTCTCGCCGTTCACATGACCGGAATACTGGCTGTCGACCGGCAGCTTCGCCGGGTCGAAGGAGTAAATCTTCTCAAACCCGGGATCCGTCTTCTCCAGTCGGTGTCCGTTGATATAGACATGCCGGTCGTTGCCAATCCGGACCTTCTCGCCACCGAACGCGATCAGCCGTTTGATATAATGCGTTCCCTGGACCACGGGTGCCGGCAACCCGGTCGATTGGAACACGAAGTATTCACCCCGGTGCGGCTTCCGGAAATTGTAACTCACGCGCTCCACGAACAGCCGGTCGCCGCCCTGGACCCGGCACCGGATGATGGCCTCGCCCTTGCGGAAATGGGAGCGGTACGGACGCCGCGTGTACTGGTCGATGATCGCCAGTTGTTGTTCGGGAACCTCCGGGGCCCAGGCCACCGGATAGGACCGGTTGCCCACCCGGATCTCGACATGTTTGCCCATGCCGATCTGGCCGAGCGCAAATTGTTTCGTGGCTGGCGACACCGATTCCAAATCGCCGTCCTCCTCGGCGATGATATCATAATACCGGTTGCCTTTGATCCAGCGTTCCCAAAGGCGTTCGATCCCGGTCGGGATCTTCACCTCGGGCTTGCTGCGCAGGTCCTCGAAGGTGATCCCGTTGAACGTCGGTTGGGCGGAACCCGTGGGGATTTCCATCGGGGTCGCAAAGAACGTCTTGAACGCGAAGATGATCACCACCGTCCCGAGCAGGCTCTCGAAGTTGTCCCGATAGCTGGAGAACGGATAGGGCTTGAGCCATTTGTGCGCCGTCTCCTCGAACTGCTGGCCGGCCTCGCGGAGCTGGGCGGCCGTGGTCGCGGACGATTTCAACGCCGTCTCATACGTGGCGATCCCGGTCTCCAGTTCCAGCCGGTTCTTGGCCGGCAGGACATCCAACTGGTGGTGGTAATGTTTGCGGACGATGCCAAGGAGCTCGCCCCCCTTGCGGATGCGACGGAACAGGAACCAACGGAGCAGGTACATGGTCGGGTGGGATGGTGCGGTTCGGGGGCCGGGTTCTGGGTGACGGGGCGGGGCGGGGTGCGGGGCTCCCCTGCCCTAGCTGGTCTTCAACACCTCGATGAAGGCTTCCTGCGGGATGTCGACCGAACCGACGGCCTTCATGCGCTTCTTACCTTCCTTCTGTTTCTCCAGCAATTTGCGTTTGCGGCTGATGTCGCCGCCATAACATTTCGCGGTGACGTCCTTCCGGATCGCGGTGACGGTTTCCCGGGCGACGATCTTGCCGCCGATGGCCGCCTGGATGGCGACCTGAAACTGTTGCCGCGGGATCACTTCCTTGAGCTTGGCCGAAAGGTTGCGTCCACGCGCCTCGGCCTTGCTCCGGTGAACCAGGCTGGAGAAGGCGTCCATCGTCTCGCCGTTCACCAGCATGTCGAGTTTCACCATGTCGCTCGGCTCATACCCGATCGGTTCATAATCCATCGAACCGTAACCGCGGGTGATCGACTTGATGCGGTCATGGAAGTCGATGAGGATCTCGTTGAGCGGGATCTTGCACGTCAGCATCACGCGCCGGGTGTCGAGCGTCTCGGTGGTGTTGATCTGCCCGCGTTTCTCCGAGATGAGCGCCATCATGTCGCCGATGTTGTCGCCCGGGCAGATCACGAACGCCTTCACCACCGGTTCGAAGATCACATCGATATAGGTCACGTCGGGCAGGAACGCCGGGTTGTCCACCTCGAGTTCGACGCCGTCGGTCTTGCGCACCTTGTAAACGACGCTGGGGTAGGTCGCGATGATGTCCAGGTCGAACTCGCGGCGGAGGCGTTCCTGGACGATCTCCATGTGGAGCAGACCGAGGAAACCGCAACGGAAACCAAAGCCCAGGGCCACCGAACTTTCGGTCTGGAACGTGAGCGCCGAGTCATTGAGCTGCAACTTGGCGATGCTCGTCTTGAGGTTCTCGAAATCCGCCGTGTTGATCGGGTAGATCCCGGAGAACACCATCGGGTGGACCTCCTGGAACCCGGGAAGTTCGGGCGATGGATGGCGCGGGTCGGTGATGGTGTCGCCGACCTTGACCTCGCGCGGGGTCTTGATGTTGGCGGTGATGTAACCGGTCTCGCCGACCTCCAGTCTGGCCCGGCTGTAGGGCTTGGGATTGAAAGATCCGACCTCCTTCACCTCGACCGTCTTGCCCGAGTGCAGGAGCTTGACGTGCATGCCGGGTTTGAGTTCCCCCTGCATCACCCGCACCAGGACGACCACGCCCTTATAGGTGTTGAAATAGCTGTCGAAGATGAGGGCCTGCAACGAGGGGGCACCGGTCGGCTTCGGCGGCGGGACCCGGGCCACGATCGCCTCCAGGATCTCCTCGATGCCGATGCCCTCCTTGGCGCTGCATAACAAGGCGTCCTCGGCGGAGATGGCCAGGATGTCCTCCAACTGCGTCTTGGCCTGGGGGATGTCGGCGTGGGGCAGGTCGATCTTGTTGATCACCGGGATGATCAACAGGCCCTGTTTCATCGCGAGATGGACGTTCGCAACGGTCTGGGCCTCCACGCCCTGGGCGGCGTCCACGATGAGCAGGGCCCCTTCGCAGGCGCTGAGCGAGCGCGAGACTTCATAGGCGAAATCGACGTGGCCCGGGGTGTCGATGAGGTTCAGCTCGTAGGTTTCCCCATTGCGCGCCGTGTAGGACATCGTGACCGGATGGGCCTTGATGGTGATCCCGCGCTCCCGCTCGAGATCCATGGCATCCAGCATCTGGTCCTCCATCAACCGCGTCGCGACCGTGCCCGTCAGGTGCAGCAGGCGGTCGGACAACGTGGTTTTCCCGTGGTCAATGTGGGCGATGATGCTGAAATTGCGGATGTGTGCGGCGTCCATCGAATATCGGGGCCCCGGGGCGTCCCCGGCCCTGACGAACAGCGGTCGACGACGCTTTGGAAGCGGCCGGGAAGATAAAGGGGGCGGGGTGGTTGGGAAGGGTTTTTCCCGGTTACCTTCCAAAACCCGGCCCCGCCGCACGTCGCCGCTTGCCTTGCCGGCGCATCCGCGTAAACGACTTCCCATGCTTTCGCCGGAGCCAACCGCCGCGGATCACATCCATTCCGAGTCGTTCCTTCATTCCCTGATGCGGCGGCAACTCCGGCTCTCCATCGCCTGTGCCGCGGCGTTCCTCCTGGTGCTGTTCGGGCTGCCGCTCCTGAACTACTTCGCCCCCGACCTGATGTCCGTCCGGGTCGGCGGGTTCACCCTGACCTGGCTGGTCCTCGGCATCCTCTTCTTCCCGTTCGTCTGGCTCATCGCCTGGATCTTCATCCGACGCTCCATCGCCTTGGAAGGCCGCGAATCCCGCGACGCCCAGGCCGCCATCAACGCCACGAAACGCTGATCCACCTCCCCTGCCCCCATGCTTGCCTCTGTCGATCCGTGGATCCTCGCCTTCAGCCTGTTCACCGTCGTCGCCACCGTCGCGATGGGTTTCTGGGCGGCCCGCCGGTCCCGCACCGCGTCGGATTTCTTTGTCGCGGGCCGGGGCGTTTCGGTGGGTTGGAACGCCGCGGCGATCTCCGGTGAATACCTTTCGGCGGCGTCGTTCATGGGTGTCGCCGGGATGGTGATGTCCAGCGGGTACGACGCGTTGTGGTACCCGGTGTGTTACGCCTGTGGCTACCTGTTCCTGTTGCTGTTCATCGCGGGGCCGTTGCGCCGGTTCGGGGCCTACACGATCCCCGATTTTGCTGAAGGACGTTACGATTCCCCGGTTTTCCGGAAGATCGCCGTGATATTCGTGCTGTTCATCGGGTGCTTTTACACAATGCCGCAGATGAAGGGGGCGGGCACGACGCTGGCCTACGTCTTCAAGGACATCACGTGGTTCGGTCACACCGGACTGCCGTATTGGGTCGGCGTGGTGCTGGTGGGCGCGGTGATCACGTTCAACGTCGCGCTCGGCGGCATGAAGGGCATCACGATGGTGCAGGCCTTCCAATACTGGGCCAAGATGTTCGCGATTTCGGTCCCGGTGTTCGTGCTGCTCAGTGTTTACGGGGGATATGGGAAGCAATTGGAACTGAATGGGCCTTCTCCGAAGGTCGGCGCGCCCGGCCAAGGCTCCCAGACCGTTACCCGTGTCCCCCTTCCCGCCAAGGCCCCCGCCGACGCCATCTGGCTCAACCCGTTCGGGCCGCTCACCACCAAGGCCGCCAAAGCCGCGAAACCGACCGTCACTTATACCGGTCCGCTGGTCACGGTGACCCGTCAGTTCGCGGGGCAAGGGGTTTTCGATTGGGCCAAGGACAAAGGTGGCTTCAATTCCATTGCCTTGAAGGGTGGGACTTGGTCCATCACGAACACGGTCGATCTCCTGGCCCGGAAAACCCTCGACGGCCGACCCGGATCCGCCCGTCCCTACGTGATCCGTTACGCGCCCGGGTTGGCGGAAGCGCAGTTTCGCATGCCCGACATCGGCTTCCTGTCCAACTCCAAGATCGCCACGGCCGTCGGCCAACAACTCGCCACCAATGGCATCACGGTGCTCGTCGAGGGCGACACCTTCACCGCGGTCCGTACCGCGGATGCCATCATCAAACCGATCGATCCCCGGCCCTACGCCCTGCTCTACACCTATTCGCTGATCATTGCGCTGGTCTGTGGCACGGCCGGTCTGCCGCACATCCTGGTACGTTTTTATACAAACCCGGACGGCGTCGCGGCCAAGCGCACCACGATGTGGGTGATGATCCTGATCGGCGTTTTTTACGTGTTTCCGCCGGTTTTCGGGGTGCTCGGGCGGAATTTTCTCCCCGCCCTGTATGCGGGCACCGGCGCCAAGGGCACGGACAAGATCGTGTTGGAACTCCCACGATTGCTCGGCGAAGGCCATGGGGTCTGGGGTTCGATCCTTTCCGGGATCACCTGTGCCGGGGCGTTCGCCGCCTTCATGTCCACCTTCTCCGGATTGCTCGTCTCGATGACCGGTGCATTGGCCCATGACGTCTATGGGCGGATCCTTTGTCCGGACAGCACGCCGGGTGAACGGATGCGCATGTTCAAATGGTGCGCCGTGGCGATGGGCGGGGCGGCGACGATGCTGGGTTGTCTCGTCGAACCGCTGCAGATCAACTTCATGGTGGGCCAGGCTTTCGCGATCGCCGCCGCCAGCTATTTCCCGCTGCTCTTCATGAGCGTGTGGTGGCGTCGGATGACCATGCCCGGGGCGGCGACCGGCATGCTCACCGGCGGCACCTGTGCGCTGATCGCCGTCAGTCTCACCAACTTCAGCGACCTCAACTGGATCCATCTGGCCGGCTATTGGTCGGAGCATCCCCTCCTGCGCATCCTGTGTGAGCAGCCCGCCATCTGGTGCGTGCCCCTGGCGATCGGCCTGATGGTGATTGTCTCCTTGCGCACCCGTCACTCGGTGCCGGCCGACATCCGGCTGAAGATGCTGGTGCTGCACGCCCCGGAAACCCTCGGCCTGAAGCAGGAATACATCCGCGAACACGAGGCCCTGAGCCATTGATCCCCTCTCCCCCACCCTCCTCCTTCGTTCCTCAGGAGGAGAGGGAGACGGCACCGCAGCCGAGGCGCATTCCCATGCGCTGCCACGACGGCCCATTCCGGCCTCCCTCGCCCCGCGAGGCACGAGCGGGGTGAGGGCCGGGTGGCAATCCTCCGGCGTTCCCGCTAACCTTCACCCGTGCTCGCGCTTCTTGATTACGGGGCCGGAAACATCCGCAGCGTGGAAAAGGCCCTCCGCGCCGCCGGGGCCGAGGTCCGTCTCACCACCACCCCCGAGGGGATGGAGGGTGTCCAAGGCGTCGTCCTGCCCGGCGTGGGCGCGTTCGACGACTGCATCAACGCCCTGCAACGGCAGGAACTCTCCGCCGCTGTGCGCCGGTGGATCGATGACGGGCATCCCTTCCTCGGCATCTGCGTGGGTTATCAGGCGTTGTTCGACCGCAGCGAGGAGTTCAATTCCTGCGCGCTCGGTCTCGGGGTGTTCGAGGGTCCGGTGGTGCGCTTCCAACCGACGGCGGCCGAACCGCACCTGAAGATCCCGCAGATCGGCTGGAACCAGATCCACCAGGAACAGCCCGAGTGCCCGTTGTTCCATGGGCTACCCAACGGCAGTTGGTTCTATTTTGTTCACAGCTTTTACCCGCGCCCGGCCGATTCCAGGGTCATCGCCACCACCACCACCTACGGCCAATCCTTTGCCTCGAGCGTCTGGCGCGATAATATTTTCGCCACGCAATTCCATCCGGAGAAAAGCCA
>JANYCC010000206.1 GCA_025360495.1 Verrucomicrobiota bacterium
CGCATTGGTTTGACTGGATGGGACACGCGGACGCCTGGGTCAGCCTGTTCACGCTCACCTTGCTGGAGATTGTTCTCGGCATCGACAACCTGATCTTCATCTCGATCCTCTCCGGCAAGCTGCCGCTGGAGCAGCAGGCCAGGGCGCGCCGGTTGGGGCTGAGCCTGGCGCTGGTGACGCGCATCCTGCTGCTGCTCTCAATCACCTGGGTGATGAGCCTGAGCCAGGTCTGGTGGCAGGCTTCCGTGCTCGGCCTTGAACTCCCCAACACCGGCAAGGATTTCGTCCTCGCGATCGGCGGACTGTTCCTGGTGTGGAAATCGGTGCATGAGATCCATGAGAAGCTCGAAGGGGACGGGGGTGCGGTGCGGGTTTCGGCCGTGCCGACCCTGGCGGCGACGGTCGTCCAGATCCTGTTGCTCGACATCGTGTTTTCGCTGGATTCCGTGATCACGGCGGTGGGGACGGCGCAACACGTGCCGGTGATGGTGACGGCGGTGATTGCGGCCATGCTGGTGATGCTGTTCTTCGTGGACCCGATCGGCGGGTTCGTGGAACGGCACCCGTCCGTGAAAGTTCTCGCGCTGTCCTTCCTGATCCTGATCGGGACCCTGCTGCTGGCGGAGGGTTTCCACCAGCACTTCAACAAGGGTTATGTCTACTTCGCCATGGCATTCGCCGTCGGGGTGGAGATGCTGAACCTCCGGGTCCGCAAGGTGACGGCGAAGGGGAAGTCATCTCCGCCGCACCGCTGAAGGCCCGTTCACATGACGATATCTGAATTGCACGCGGACGAGGAATTGCGCCGGTTTGAATTCCCGGTTGTTGAAAAGACCGTTTTCCTGGGCCACGCCGGGGTCTGCCCCCTGCCACGCCGGGCGGCGCTCGCCGTCGCCGAACTGGCCATGGCGTCCACCCTCGGCGACCAGGCGGAGGCTCAACCCGCCGGGCTCATCCAGGATGTCCGGGTCCGCGCCGCCCATCTCCTCGGCGCCCAGGCCACGGAAATCGCCCTCGTCGGGCCGACCTCCCTCGCACTTTCCTATATCGCCGGCGGTCTGCCCTTTCGGCGCGGCGACAATGTCCTGGTCTACTTCGACGACTATCCCTCCAACGTCTACCCGTGGATGGCGCTGGCCGACCGTGGGGTGGAGGTCCGGTTCCTCAACCTGCGCGAACTCGGCAAGATCCGGACCGTCGATGTGCAGGGGCAGGTCGATGAAAACACCCGGTTGGTGGCGTTGTCGTCGGCGCATTTCGTGTCCGGTTGGCGGATCAACGTGGAGGCGATCGGGCATTTTCTCCGGTCCCGGAACATCCTGTTTTGCGTGGATGCCATCCAGACGCTGGGGGCGTTCCCCCTCTCGGTGAAGCACGTGGATTTCCTGGCGGCGGACTCGCACAAGTGGCTGCTGGGGCCCTCCTCGGCGGGAATCCTCTATGTGAAACAGGACCTCCAGGATTTCCTGCAGCCGATGGTCCACGGATGGCACAACGTGAGGAGCCCGGCATACCTGACGCAGGAGGACATGGCGTACCGGAAGGACGCGCGCCGCTATGAGGCCGGGTCGCACAACCTGCTCGGATTGGCCGGGCTCCGGGCGGCTTTGGAATTGGCGGAGGAGATGGGAGTTCCGGCGATCGCTGCGGAGTTGGCCCGGCAGCGGGCGCGGTGCGTGCCATTGATCGAGGCCCGGAATTACACCGTGCTGTTACCGGAGATGCATGCCGACAACACCGGCGCGATCGTCTCATTTTTTCGCGAGGGCGCGGACATGGCGGCGGTCCATCAGACCCTGCGCGAGGGCGGGGTGACCTCCTCGTTGCGCACGATTCCGGGCGGACAGATGGTCGTGCGGTTTTCGCCCCACTATTATAACACCGACGCGGAACTGGACCGGGCGGTCGGGCTGTTACCGTGAGCGGGGAGGGTGTGACTGTGAAGGATGAAGGATGAAGGATGAAGGCTCCCGGCCTTCGGATCACATCCAGATACCGCCCGTTCAACCTTCATCCCCCAACCTTCATCCTTTCAGGTTCCCTGGTCCATTCACCTGGGAATTCACCCGGAGGCGCAGGCCGTTCAATCGGATGAACCCGGTCGCGTCGTCCTGGTTATAGGCCTTGGTCGGGTCGGCCTCCATGGTGGCGATATGGGGGTTATAAAGGCTGAACGGGCTCTTCCGTCCGGTGACATGGACGCCGCCCTTATATAATTTCACCCGCACGGTGCCGGTGACGTTCTTCTGGGACTCCTCGACGAACGCCTGCAGCGCGAGGCGCTCCGGTGCGAACCAGAAGCCGTAGTACACCAGTTCGGCATACTTCGGGATCAGCGAGTCCCGGATGTGCATGACTTCGCGGTCCATCGTGAGCGACTCGAT
>JANYCC010000211.1 GCA_025360495.1 Verrucomicrobiota bacterium
CCTTCGCAAAGGAATCCAGCGCGATGGCACCTACCGTCTCGCCACCCACGACCCGGGCGACATCGTCGTCACCGGCACGCTGACCCAGTACGTCCGGCATCCCCTCACCTTCCAACCCGGCGACCTGCTGACGACCCGCGATTATGAGGTGCGTTTGGCAGCCCAGGTGAAAGCCGTCGAACGTTCCACCGGGCGCGTGCTCTTTGACCGCGAAGTCACCGGCCGGACCCCGATCCGCTCGGCGCCGGACCTGAACAGTGCCGAACGCCAGGCGACGCCGTTGCTCGCCGACGAACTCGCCCGCAACATCCTCTCCCTGATTGTCGATGGAAACTGGTAACCCGCCACGGACCGCCCGATTCGTCCGTCCGTTTCTTTTCGCCGCATTGCTGGGCTGCGCGCACGCCGCCGACTGGCCCGGCTGGCGCGGGATCGGACGCGACGGCTTGAGCCCCGACCCGCTTCCGGCCTCACTCCCCACCCAACCGACGCCCCGCTGGCAGATCCCGCTCGGTCACGGCTACGCCAGCCCCGTGGTCGCCTCCGGCCTCGTGGTGGTCCTCGACCACTCTGCCGGCCAGGAGACCGCCCACGGACTCGATTCCGTCACCGGAAAGGAGCGTTGGCACACCCCCTACGCCAAGGCTTGGTCGGATGAATTCGAACCGGGGCCCCGTTGCACGCCGCTCATTGATGGCGACCTCATTTTCGTCCAGTCAGCGCAGGGCGAATTCGCGTGTCTCAACCGCACCGACGGCAGGAAACGTTGGGGCTTCAACTTCGAGGATTATGGCACCGTCTGGGTTCCGGATGTCCATTCCAATATCGGCGCCGCCGTCCGCCGGGGACACACGGGATCGGCGGTGATTGCCGGCAACCGGGTCTTGGTGCAGGTCGGCTCGACCCAAGGGGCCGCGTTCGCCGCGTTCGACCGGGAGACCGGCCGCCTGCTCTGGAAATCACTCAACGACCACACCTGTTACAGTTCGCCCATCGTCGGCACCCTCGCCGGCCGCCTCCAACTCGTCGCCGCCACGGCCGAAGGGTTGGTCGGGGTGGATGTCACCGACGGCACCGCCCTCTGGCGCCTGACTTTCCGCACCGGGGCCAACCGAAATGTCCTGACGCCGATCCTTTCGGGCGATTCCGTCCTCTTTGCCAGCCACACCACGGGCCTGCGCCGGTTGACTGTCCACAGTGAGGGCGCCCAACAGAAGGCCTCCGACGACTGGTTGAACCGCGACCTGAAGATCAATCTCGCCACCCCGGTTCTGGTCGGCGGGCACCTCTATGGATTGGGCGCGGCCCACGATTTCATCTGTGTGGATGCGGCTTCCGGCAAGGTGAAATGGAGCCAGTCCGGGTTCGGCGACGTGGCCTCGGTGATCGCCGGCAGCGGGCGTCTGCTCGTCCAACTCGACACCGGGGAGATCCGTTTGCTGCGCGCCACATCGGAGCGCTATGATGAGATCGGGCGGTTCCAAGCCTGCGGAAAGACGTATTCCCACCCCGCGTGGAGTGATGGCACCCTTTACGTCCGGGATCCGAATGGTTGCGTCGCCTACCCGCTGGCGACGCAATGAAACCCATCCTTTTTCAGATCGGCGGCCTCCAGATACACACCTTCGGGGTATTGGTGGGGCTCGGGTTCGTGGCCGGCTTGTGGCTGGCGTCACGGCTGGCCCGCAATGCCGGCTTCAAGTCGGACCTCGTCTATGAACTGGCGGTCCCCTGGATCCTGGCCGGCAGCCTCATCGGGGCCCGCCTGGTCTATGTCATCAGCTATTGGGACCGCGATTTCGCCGATCGACCCTGGTTCGAGGCGTTTCAGGTCTGGCGCGGCGGCCTCGTCTTTTATGGAGGCCTCATCGGCGGGATCCTGGCCGCCGTCTTCCGCCTCTGGCAACTCGGTCTGCCGGTGTGGAAAGTGGGCGATTGCCTCGCCCCCGGTGTCGCGCTCGGGCACGTGTTCGGGCGGATCGGTTGCCTGTTCAACGGCTGCTGTTTCGGCCAACCCACCCATCTCCCCTGGGCCATCCGGTTCCCACCCGGCGTCACCCCCGGCGATCTCCCGGTCCACCCCACGCAAATCTATGAGGCCCTGCTCAATCTCGCACTGGCCGGCGGACTCGCCTGGTTCCACAAACGACGGCGGTTCGACGGCCAACTGTTCGCCCTCTATCTGATCAGCTACGCCTTCGTCCGGAGTTTCACCGAATGGTTCCGCGGCGATTACGGAGTGAAGTCCGCGCCGTTGGCCGGAATCTTCACGCCCGGACAGACTGCCAGCATGGTGTCTTTCCTCGCCGGTGTGGCCCTCTATGCCCTGCTGCGTCGCGCCCCGCCCGTCACCCCGGTTTTGAATCCCCGCAATTCCCCATGAGGCAGGCCGACACTCTCGTACTCGAACAGACGCTCCCGCGCGAACGTCTCGACCGACATCTGGCCGGTCTTCTGCCCGGGGTCTCCCGGGCCAACATCCAGCGGCTCATCATCGGCGGCCGCATCAAAGTGGATGGCAGCCTCGTCAAGCCCACCCATGCGCCCCGCGCCGGCGAGGTCGTCACCATCATTTGGCCGGCCGCCCGCGCGGCCGAGGCACAGGCCCAGGACATCCCCTTGGAGGTCCTGTTTGAAGATGCCGACCTCATCGTGCTGAACAAACCGCCGGACATCGTGGTGCATCCCAGTGCCGGCCATGAGGACGGCACGCTCGTGAATGCCCTGCTCCACCATTGTCGCGGCGGCCTCAGCGGGATCGGTGGGGTCGAACGCCCCGGCATCGTCCACCGACTCGACCTCGGCACCAGCGGCTGTCTCGTGGTCGCCAAGAACGATCGGACGCACGTCGCCCTCACCGAAAAATTCCAGGAACGCACCGTCGAAAAAATCTACCAGGCACTCGTGTGCGGAACCGTGGCTGCCGCCTCCGGGGAAATCCGGGTGCCGATCGCCCGGCACAAGAGCAACCGCCAGCGCATGGCCGTGGTGGCCGGCGGCCGGTCCTCGTGGACTTCCTACCGCCGATTGGAGCCCTTGCAAGGGGCCACTTTCGTCGAGGCCACCTTGCACACCGGTCGGACCCACCAGATCCGGGTGCATTTCCATCACCTCGGCCACCCGATCGTGGGCGATGACACCTACGGAAAATCCGCCAACCAGAAGTTCAAGGCGGAAACCGGCGTCGATGTCCCCCGCCCGATGCTGCACGCCCGCAAGTTGGCCTTCCGACACCCCCGCAACGGCCGTTTCTGCGAATTCAACGCCCCGTTGCCCCCCGATTTCCGCACCGTCCTGGACGCATTGCGGGACCAGGGGCCGGAGACGGGTGACTAGTCCGTACCTTCACCCTTCAACCTTCACCCTTCACCCTTCAACCTTCTCTCAGGGCACCCGGTTGACCAAACGGAAATACCGGGCCTGCGACCCCAGTTCCACCGACAACGTCTCGCGGCGATCCGATGCCGATGGCGCGAAGACCTGCTGGAAATCCCAGGGACCCGCGGTCAGCACTGACAAGACTTGGAGTACCACCGATCGACCCGCCGGCAGGTCGAACGACACTTCCACCTTCCCGCCCGCACCCCAATGCGCCCCCAACGGAGGCGGCGGTGGCAAGGACGCGGCATCCATCCGACCCGGCGATCCGCCGACATTCGCACTCGCCCGCCACGACGACCCCAAGCCGGGATCCGTCCCGATGCCCGCCGCTTCGTCGGACGGGACCAATGAACGTCCATCGACCGCGGCACCCGGGGCCCAAGCCGGATCATACCGGAAATCAAACGCCACCTCCTGCAGCGGTCCGAAGAGGGCGATCCGATCCCCTTCATTCGCCAACTGGCCAAGGAATTCGCCCGCGATCTGGGTCACGTCCGGATAACGGTTGGTGAACGCGGCGAGATGGCTCACCAGCAACACCCGTCCCCCCGGCGCCAACCGCACCGGCGGATTGGTGGGTGCGAAATCGAACGACACCCCACCCCGCAACGCATAGCCCGTCAGGTCCAGGATCGTCGCGCCGACATTCTTCAGTTCGAGAAACTCGAAATCACCCGCCGCACCCCCCGGTCCGTCCATCGGTTGGAACAGGATCTCGGTGCACACCACCGGCGGCGGTGTCGTGACATACGTGCCCGCCACCGGACCCGACCAGATCGAGAGCAACGGCGGATTGTTCGCCCCGGTCTTGGCCACATGGGCGGGGTCCCGGGTCCGGACCACCACGCGGCGATTGGCGTCGATCAGGATCGGCCCGGAATATAATCTGGCCTTCGGTGAGATCCCACCGCCCGGCAGTCGGGGATCGGTGCCGTCCAGGGTATAATATAAGGGAAGAGCAGTCGGCGCCGTCAGGGTCACAGACGTGCCCGGCGTCACCGTTCCCGGGGGCGTGGCCAGGGTCGGCGGCGCGACAAACTGCCCGTCCATGAAGACGGTCCGGTTCGACAGCCAGGTCTTCATCAGGTTGAGTTCACCCTGGTAGGACGTCCGTGGCGAGGCACCCCACTTGGCCCAGTCGCGAACGGCCGCCTTCCGCGCCTGGTTGCCCAATTGATCCGTCAATCGCGCGAGATTCGTCGTGCTGAAGGCGTCCCGCCGCAATTCCTGGTACCGGTCGATGTACTGCTGCCAGAAATCGGGATCGTTGAAGAGGCGGTCCCACCACGGATGAAAGTTGAAGAAATCGGTTCCCAGGTCGCTCACCTGCGAGCGCCACACCCGCGGGTTGGCATCCCGCCCGTCCGTGGATCCGAGCGCGCGGTCAAAGTCCCAAAGCGGCCCGAATTCAAGCCCACCGCCCCGACGCTTACCGAAGTACGCACTGAGCCGCAGGGCGTCGACATTGAACGACAGGACATTCATCAGGTGATGGTCGATCCACGTCCCGGTGTCGATATAAGGCCGGTATCCACTGACCGGATCACGGAAATTGGGGCCATAGAGCGCGGTGGTGAACGCATTCATATAGCCGGTCAGATAGTTCAACTGCGGGGCCCGCGCCGGATCGCGCAACTCGGATTCCTTGGGCTCGACCATGCCCACCACCGCGTCGCCCGCCGGGATGCCGGAGTCACCCGGATCAAGCCGGTCGATCTTCATGAGATAGCCGCCCGTGACCGAAGGCGCGGTCAGGTTTTCGGGTTCCAGCGAGCCGAAATCCACCCGGTCCTTCCCGATCTCAATTCGTTCCTCCAGGACATAGACGCCGTTATAGCTCGCCTGCTGCATCGCATTGGTGCCGGAGGTGACCAGATACACCTCGCACAACCGGCATCGGGGCGAATACCGTCCGATGTCACGGCTGAGCTGGTGCATGAACGGGTTGTGGATCAGCACCGGTTCAAAGAAATCACAGGCATATAATATCCAGTCCGCCTCGGCCGGCAATCCCAACGGGGACACGGCCAGGTCGTTGCCGAAATCATCCTGGAATTCGACCCTCAGGCTCGCCTTCGCCAACCCTTCCGTGCTCGATCCACGCACCGAAATCGCCGCCCGCGAGGCCAGCGCCGGTCCGTTCGCAAAGGAGGTCAACCCGTTGGTCCCCGGCTCGAAAATCTGGAAGAAGGACGGGATCCGCGTATTGGCGGGCGGACGTCCCTGGTTGAAATCATGGATCAACATCACCGGCAGGTCCGACCCGAACGCCGCCAAATTGCCCGCCAAGGGCAGATACATCTCGCTGCGCGGCGAACCCGCGATCAGTCCCGGCGCAAACGCCCGCGCCCGCACCTGAACTGCGGCATTCGTGAGATGCAAAAACCCGGACGCAACCGCCGAGGTCCCCGTCGGCAACGAACCGTCCGTGGTGTACCGGATCACGACATCCGCCGGTGTCGCCGCATTGGTGACCGCCATCGGGGCCACGTCCAGCACCCCGGTATAAGTCCGGCTCGACGGGATCAGGACCACGTCCGGTGCGAATCCCGCCCCGCCACTGCTGTTCTTCGCCCGCGGCGTCGGGACCGTGAAATAGCCCGACTCGATTCCGCCCGGCACCAGCCCATACGACACATCGGTCCGCTGCGCCGGATAAGCCGGGGCGAAGGCGGACGCAATCACACCGTCGGGCGACACCAAGGCGAGATAATCGCCGGAACTGTTGAGACGGAAATTCGTGTGCAGGGGCGCGGCGGGATTCGTCCGGTTGTTTCCGCTCGCCCACACCAGCGCATAGCCCTTCGCCGGCAGCGCGAGATTCGGAAACACCCATTTCCGGGGATCGGCCGGGTCATCCGTCAGCGACCATCCCGACAATGACACCGCGGCAGTGCTCGTGTTCTGCAGCTCGATCCAGTCCGAATGCCGTCCATCCTCGTCCCGGATTCCCCGTTGGTTGTCCGTCAGGATCTCGGAAATCACCACCGCCGGGGGCACCGCGCCGGGGTCGACCGTATAGCTCCACGAAGCCCCCGCGAACGGATGCGCCGCCGGGCTGCGGTCGGTGATCCCGTGATCCGGGCGGAATGCCACGGTCACCACCCCGACCGGGACTTTGGGGAAATTGAAGACGAATTGACCCGCCGCAGGTTCGCTCACCGACACCGCCGGCAATCCATTCACCAGGAGATCGGCGGCATCCACCCCGTTGACCGGTTCGCTGAACTGGATTTCCAAGGACGCCAACCCCGAGATCACGGCATTCGGCTCCGGCAGGATCTGCGCGAGCGTCGGAGGCTCGGTGTCGATCTCGGCCCGGAGGGTCGCGTCGAAGACGATGTCGCTGCTCTCCAGCGAGCGGTTGAACACCTGGACGGCGAGCACATTGAGACCGGTCTGGAGGAGGTCGTGAGGCACCCCGATCGGATAATCCTCGAAGGCGATCGGCTCGGAGACCGGCTGGAGGGCGAACTGGTTGTACAGAAGTTCGCCATCGGGAACGTTGTACCGGGCGAATTCGTGACCGTTGAGCCAGGCGATGAACCCATCGTCGCACTCGGCCCGCAGCACCAACTGGGACACGTCGGCCGGGGTCGCGAGGGTGAACGTGGTCCGGAGGGAAAGGGTTGAGTAAGTGTTTTGCATGCCCTCCACCAACGTGCCCGTCAACGCCTCCCCATAGTACAACGGCAAGGGCCCGGGCGGACGCCAACCCGCGTCATCGAATCCGAGCTTCCGCCATTGGGTGAGGTCCGGTTGCGAAGCCTCGGCGGTGCCCGACAGCCAACGCCATCCGACCCCGGACGCGACCAGGTCGATCGACGACGCCCGGCTGGTGGTGGTGGCGAAGGCGATTGCCAACCCCACTTTTGCGACCCAACCCCAAACCGAACGCATTCGCATCATGAATGGCTCGCGCGAGAGCACGAATCCCGCCAAGCGGGGCCGGGGGAGATCGGAGTTCGGAGTTCGGAGATCGGAGTTCGGGTTGGGGGACGGTGTGGGCCGGGGACTGTGGCCAGCGGTCGGACGTCGGAGGGCTGTCAGGTTGAGAATGGGGCTTCGATCTCCGAAGCCCGGCCCCCGAACTCCTATCTCCTATCTCCTATCTCCTATCTCCTATCTCCGAACCCCGATCTCCGGTTTTCCCCCTTGACTGTACCAGTGTCCTATGACACTGTGCATGCGTCACCCGATGATTCCGCACGTCAACTTCAAATCCGGCGTCCCTGTTTACCTGCAGATCGTGGAGCAGGTGAAGGCGGCGGCGGCCGGCGGCAACCTGCGCCCCGGGGACGCCCTCCCCTCCGTCCGCGCCCTGGCCGAGGAACTCCGGATCAACCGCAACACCGCCGCCCGGGCCTATGCCGAACTCGAGTCCGAGGGTGTCATCGAGACCCGGCAGGGTTCGGGCTGCTTCCTGAAGGCCAATGGCGCCTCGCCTCTCCGCCACGCCGTCCGCTCTGAACGACTCGCCGGGGAACTCGACGCCGTGATCGTCCAGGCCCATCACCTCCGGATCACCGACTCCGAACTGCAATCGCTGCTCAAGGAACGACTCGCCACCTTCCGCGAACGCCGGGATGACGCCCCCGACGGCCAACCCTGAATCCGACCACGCCCCGACCGTTCCCTCACGTTTTCACCCCAGCCCGAACCGGCTTCCCCACCATGAGTTCCACCGCCATCGAGATCCACGACCTGGTCCACAGCTACGGACGCCATGAAGCCCTGGCCGGGCTCAGCCTCACGGTCGAACCCGGCTGCTGCTACGGCTTCTTCGGCCGCAATGGCGCCGGCAAGACCACCACCATCAAATGCCTCCTCAACTTGCTCCGCCCCCAATCGGGATCGGTCCGGGTGTTCGGGTTGGATCCCCGCCGCGACGAGGCCGCGGTCAAGTCCCGCATCGCCTACGTCCCGGACTATGTCGCGTTCTATCCCTGGATGAGTGTCCGCGAGGCCCTTGATTATCAGGCGAGCTTCCGCCAGCGCTGGAACCGCGACGCCGAGGCCCTCCTGCTGGACCAATTCCAACTCGATCAGCAGGCGCCAACCTCCGGGCTCAGCAAAGGCCAGCGCACCCAACTCGCCCTCATCGGCGCCATCGCCGCCGAACCCGAATTGCTCGTGCTCGACGAACCCACCTCGGGCCTCGACCCCTTGGTCCGGCGCGATTTCATCCGCACCGTCATCGGGGCCTATCAGGACACCGCCCCAGGCCGTCGCACGGTGTTTGTCTCCACGCATCTCATCAGCGAATTCGAGGGACTGATCGACCGGTTCACCGTGGTGGACCAAGGTCGCGCGGTGCTCACCTCGGACGCCGATGAAGCCCGGGGCAAATTCCGCCGCTTTCGGGCGCGCTTCGACAACGATCCGCCCGCAGCCGCCGAATTCCCCACGGCCCGTTCCATCCACCGTAACGGCCGCACGCTCGAACTCGTGGTGAATGGCGATGGCGACGCCGTGTTGCAACAGCTCCGGAACCGCGGCCCGGCCTCGCTCGAAACCGAGTCGCTCACACTGGAGGAGATCTTCATGGCCACCGTCGGCCCCACCTGAAACCGAAGCCATGGCCCACGAAACACACGAAAAAAGAACCCGCGGTTCCGATCCGGGCGGGTCTCGGCACTGCCCCCATGGATGCCATCAGGGCGGCTCGGGCGGAGCCTCGCCCTACCGATTCGAAGCGCCCCCCTGTGTGGTCTGTGTTGGTAGGGCGAGGTTC
>JANYCC010000174.1 GCA_025360495.1 Verrucomicrobiota bacterium
GGTTTTCCTACCCGCCCCGCTTCTCCCATGGCCCGGCTTCCCATGATGCCCAGATGCGCCCCGGTCCGTCGGTCCGGGGTCGGACCAACCGGCCGGTCCGGGTCCGATTCCGGACCGTGGGCGATCGGAAAAGCCGCAAAAACGGCTGGAACTGCGCCAAGGGATGCATTGGCAAGCGAGTTGCAATCGGTTGAAGTTGGGAGAGCGGATCCTGGGTCGATGGACCCGCCGTGACCCCTCCTTCCCGTTGCGATGATGTCGTTTCACCGAAACAAAGCCTGGATCCTGTGGTTGGGGTTCTGCCTGCTGCTGGCGCCCGCCGCGGCCCGGGCAGCCGTGCTGCAGGACCTCTTCGCAAACCGCGAGGTCGTGGACACCGCAGCGGGTTCATTGGACGGCAACAATGCGGGTGCGACGGCGGAGGACGGCGAACCGCAACACGGGGGACGGCATCCGAGCCATTCACTGTGGGTGACGTGGGTGGCACCCGCCAATGGCCTGGCGACGGTGAACGTCTCGACCACGACCTTCCACACGTTGCTGGGTGTGTACCGACTGAAGGTGGGCGGCGGACCTCCCATCAAGCTCCTGGACAAGATCGCGGGTGCCGTTGACAACCGCGGTGGACTGGGAAGCCTGGTCCAATTCGGCGTCCGGGCGGGTGACCGTTATGAGATCGCGGTGGACGGGCTCGACGGCGCCACCGGGGCCTTCACGTTGTCGTGGAAAGTGGACGCCCTGAAGGACCTGCTGCCCATCACGGTCCAGACTCCGGATGACGAGTCGGTCCACGTGGGCGACACGGTCACGTTGACGGCGCAGGTGGATGCGGTGAACCAACTGAAACTGCGTTGGTTTTTCAACGAGGTGGAATTGCCGGAGAGCGACGGACCCTCGTTGGTCCTCCCCAATTTCCAACCGCTGAATGCCGGCCAATACCAGGTGCGGGTCGATGTGGCCGGCACCCGTTTTTTCAGCCAACCCGTCGAGGTCCAGATCACCAGCGAGGGCGACCGGACACTCCTCGCGCGCAACACTCCGGAGGATGCGCTGGCGTCGGGGATCGGCGGGGTGGGCGCGGCCAGCCTGGGTGTCCGGCGGGCGGCACCGGCGGACGCGGGCGGGGTGACGCGGGGTTATAACGGGACCCAGATCTTCCATACAATCTATGCCGGACGCGACCCCGGCGAGCCCCTCCATTGCGGCATCGCGGGCGGTGCATCTTATTGGTATTCCTATATCCCCCCGGCCGACGGCGTGGCCAGCATGGACACCGACGGGAGCGATTTCGACACCGTGCTGGCGGTTTACACGTTTGATCCGCCGTTGTTGGGATATCCCGGGTTGCAGCCGGTGGTGTGCGACAACGACAGCGGAGCCAACGGCCGCACCAGCCGGCTCCAGTTCACGGCGGCCTTTGGTCGGACTTACCTGGTCGTGATCGACGGTGTCGGTGGCGCGAAGGGATTGGCCTACCTGAATTATAAGTTGGCGACCAATGCGCCGCCGGTGGTGGGTCCCCGCTTGACCTTGGTGCCCGCCACGGCGGGTTTGACCCTGCAGTTCCCGGTCGCGGCCGGGACGAGGTTCGTGCTGGAGAGCGGCCCGGGTCCCGCGGGCCCGTGGGCGCCATGGCCCGTGGCACCGACGCCCCAAAATGGGGTTGTGACCGTCGCCGTGGCCACCGATGACTCCGCGCGTTTTCTGCGAGTGACCCTTCCCTAGGAATCCCCGTCATGGCTGTGATCCCCCAACAAAACCGGAAATTCTCGTGCCTGCTCGTTGATGACGACGTGGACTTCGTCTCCATGCTGGCCCGTTTGGTGAGGGAGGAGGGGGGCGAACCGGTGGTGCGCCATTCTTTGCGCGACGCCCGGGCGGTCATTGAACGCCAGTCGTTTGAAATGGCGATCCTGGACAACCGGTTGCCCGACGGCACCGGATACACCTTTCATGCCGATTTGCGGAAGCGCTGTCCCGAGGTGGTGGCGGTGATGATCACCGGGGCACCCGAGTTGGCTCAGGCCGTCGAATTGACCCGCAACGGCCTGTTCGACTACCTGACCAAACCGATCGGCGCGTCCGATTTCGTGGCGTGCCTGCGGCGGGCGAAGCTGCGGTTGGGCAATCCCGACGGGGCGTCCGGCGGGGAGATGGCCGGGGCGTCGCCCGCGACGGCGCTGGCCCTGCAACATCTGCGGCAGGCGGCGCGGCATCCGCAGGCGACGGTGCTGCTGCTGGGCGAAACGGGGACGGGCAAGGATCTTGCGGCCCGTCAGCTCCATCGCCTCACCCACGGCGCCGCGGCGGAAAAAGTGCCGTTCGTGGCGTTGAATTGCGGCGCGGTCCCGGCCGACATGTTCGAGGCGGAATTGTTCGGGAGTGAACGCGGATCCTATACCGGGGCCGACCGGCGCCGGGCCGGATTGGTGGAATCGGCGGAAGGCGGCACCCTGTTCTTCGACGAGGTGGCCGAGATCCCGTTGACGCTGCAGGCGAAATTGCTGCGATTCCTGGAAAACCGCGAATATCGGGCACTCGGCTCGACCGCGCTGAAACATTTCGACGGGCGGGTGGTGGCGGCGACGAATCGGGAACTGGCCGAGGATGTGGACGCGGGGCGGTTCCGGGCGGACCTCTTATACCGGCTCGATGTGATGAGCCTGCGGTTGCCCCCATTGCGCGAACGATTGGAGGATCTGCCGGTGCTGACGGAATCGTTGCTGGGACAATTGGCGTCGAAATATTCGCGTCGGAAACCAGGTGTGCGCCCGGCGGATCTGACGGCCCTTTCCCAACACGCCTTTCCCGGCAACGTCCGTGAACTGCGCAATCTGTTGGAACGTTCGCTCCTGAAAACCCCGGAGGATTCGCAGTGGCTCAACATGGACCTGGCGTGGCTCCAACGCCGCGTGCCGGGTTCGCCTCCGGTTCCCCCATTGACTCCGGTGTCGTCGGCGAGGCCGGCCGCCGGGCAAGCCCCGGGGCAGGCCGCAACACCGGTGCCGACCGCCATCGCCGCCCCGTTCGCGATCCCGGCGGGACGGGATTTGTCGCCCTTGGAGGCGCAGGAATTCCAGATGATCGCCACGGCGTTGAAAACCGAGAACGGTGGGATTCGCCGGGCTGCCGGGCGTCTGGGCCTGACCCATCAGGCTCTGTTGCGGCGCCTCCAGAAGTGGCCGGAATTGCGCCAGGCCGCGGCGGGAGACATGGATGCCTCCCTGCCAACCCCCCGCCATGCCGAACCCAATTCCAATTCCTGAACGTCGCCGGCTTCCGCGGGTTTTCCACGGCGTCGAGGTCCCGGATCCGGTCCCGCACGGAGTCGCTTCCCGACCGGTCCCGGCGCCGGCATGCCCCCGTCCTGCGCGGGTGAGCACGGATGCGACCCGACGTTGCCTTGGGATCATCGGGTGGTTGTTCCTGATATGGTGCCGGGTCGCCGCGGTCGACCCCCAACCGGTCGGGAGCGAATTGGTGGAGTTCGCCGGCACGGTGGAGATCGCACGGCCGGGCGTGGGATGGGTGCCGGCCCAGGTTCACCAAGGATTGCAGTCGGGCGATCAATTGCGGACGGCGCATGCCAGCCGGGCCACCCTGCGGCTTTCGGACCGGAGCGTGGTGCGGGTGGACCAGGACACCCTGATCGAATTGCGGTCGCCGGAACAACCGGGCGCGACCCGGCGGTTCCTGTTGCGGTTGGGGGGGATTTTCCTATTGAACCGCGAGCGTCCGACCGCGGTGGAATTTGAGACGCCCGTCGCCAGTGGAGCGATCCGCGGAACCGAATTCGTCCTGCGTTCCGATCCGGTTTCCGGTGCGACCCGGCTGGCACTCCTGGAGGGCGCGGTGGACCTGACCGGCGGCGGGCAAACCGTGGTCCTCAGCCCGGGACAACAGGCCGAGGTCCTTCCCGGGGGACGGCCCCAAGTGAGTGCGATGGTGTCGGCAAGGAATGTGATCCAATGGGTCTTATATTATCCCGCGGTGTTCGATCCGGCGGAGGTGGGTTGGCCGGGAAGCGCACCGGCCGTTTGGGGACCGTCGTTGTCAGCGTACGCCGCGGGGGATTTGCCCGGGGCGGTGAGGGCCGCGCCGCCGGAGGTTCCCGGCGAGGGTGAGGAAGCGAAATGCTACCGGGCCGCACTGGACCTGGCGGTGGGGCAGGTGACCAGCGCGGAAGGGCGGCTCGACGGGACGGTTTCCGCCCGGTTTCCCGGCGTGGCCGATGCCTTGCGCGTCCTGATCGCCACGGTCCGCTTCGAGGCCATCGATGAAACGCGGGCGCCGGCGGGATCGGCGGGTTGGCTGGCAAGGTCGTATTGGCTGCAATCGCGGACGCGGTTGGGCGAGGCCTTGGCGGCGGCGCGGCGGGCGGTGGAATTGGCGCCGCAATCCGGTTTTGCCTGGACCCGGGTGGCGGAATTGGAGATGTCCTTTGGACGTCGGAAGGCGGCGCGTGAAGCGTTGCGGGAGGCGCGCGCCCGGTCACCCCGGCATGCGCCCGCCCTGGCTCTGGAAGGTTTCCTGGCCCTCGCCGAAAACGATCCCGTCCGGGCTGCAAAGTGGTTTGACCAGGCCGTGGAACTGGACGGCGCGTTCGGTCTCGGATGGTTGGGTCGCGGGTTGGCGTTGGGGCGGGCGGGGGACAGTGCGGAGGCGCGACGCAGCTTGGAGATCGCGGCAGCCTTGGAACCCAATCGGTCGGAATTCCGGAGCTATCTCGGCCGGGCCTTCAGTGAAGAGGGCGAGCCCGTGCCCGCAGCGAAGGACTTCCGCCTCGCCAAAGAGTTGGATCCGGCCGACCCGACCGCCTGGTATTATTCGGGACTCGAGGCGGCCCAGGACAACCGGCCCATCCCGGCGGTGCGGGACCTGGCCCGGGCGATCGAATTGAACGATAACCGGGCCGTGTTCCGCTCGCGCCTTCTGCTCGACCAGGACCGTGCGGCGCGCAGTGCGGATCTCGCCGCGATCCTGTCGGAGGCCGGTCTCGACGAGGTGGCGCGACGTTCAGCCTCGCGGGCCGTATCGGATGATTATGCCGATTTTTCGGGGCACCTGCTGGTCGCGCGGAGCCTGCAACTGCGCGAGGATCCGAACCGGTTCAACCTGCGGTATGAAACCCCGCGCCAGGCGGAATTGCTGGTGGCCAACCTGCTCGCCCCGGCCGGAGCGGGAAACCTGTCGCAGGTCCTGTCCCAGCAGGATCACCTGAGGAACTACGGCCTGCGTCCCATCGGGGTTTCCTCGTTCACGGAATATCGCAGCCGGGGCGATTGGGAGCAGTCGGGCTCGGTGTTCGGGGACCTCCGGGGATTCGGTTATGCCTTGGACACGCAATATATATCCCGGGCCGGACAGCGGCCCGGGGCGGATTCCGAGCAACTCCGGATTGCGGCCCAGACGCGGTGGCAGGTGACGCCCGAAGATGGATTATACCTGCAGTTGGCGTGGGCCGACACCGATGCCGGCGACGTCGCGCAACATTTCGACCTGTCCGAAGTCCGGCCGGGTTTCCGGGCGCATGAGCGTCAGGAACCGCAGTTGTTGGCCGGCTACCATCACGAGTGGAGTCCGGGCAGCCACACGTTGGTGCTGGCGGGATGGGCGCAGGACCGGTTGTCCGTGACGAACCCCGGTGCGGCGGTGCTGTTCCTCCACCAACGCGGTGGGAAGACGGTGGGGGTGGAGGATTACGGCGGGCAATTGGGGCTCGATTATCGCAGCGATTTCCAAGTCGGCACGGTCGAGGCCCAACAGATCTGGGAGGGCGAACATCACGGCCTGGTGGCGGGCGTCCGGTATCAACTCGGGGAGATCGATGCGCAGGCGCGACTGACGCCGGCCCTGCCTTCCTTCGTGGTGGACGATTCGGTGCGCCCGGGGTTGGAGCGGATCAGCGGTTATACCTATTATTCGTGGCGCCCGGTGCCGGGATTGCGGCTGACCGCCGGGTTGGCCTATGACGAGGTGCGGCACCCGGTCAATGCCGACCTGGCGCCCCTGGTGTCCGGCGAGGTCTCACGATCCGCGGTGGAGCCCAAGGTGTCGGTGGATTATGTGCCGTGGCGGGGGGGGCGATGGCGCGCGGCTTATGCGCGGTCCCTCGGCGGATTATATTTTGACGACAGCCTGCGACTGGAACCGACGCAACTGGCGGGATTCACGACCGCTTACCGGAGCCTGGTGCCGGAATCGGCGGCGGGCCTGGTGCCGGGGACGCTTTTCGACACGGCGGGGTTCGGTTTTGACCAGTCTTTCACCAACGGCCTTTATCTCGGGGTGGAGGTGGAATGGTTGCGGTCCGATGGGGAACGGCAGGTCGGCGCGCTGACCAATTCGCTGCCCGTGCCGGTGGCGGATTCGCCGGCGCAGGTGCGGCAGGGATTGGATTACCGGGAACGGAACATCGCCGTGTATGCGACGCAGTTGTTGGGGGATCATTGGGCGGCGGGGATGCGATATCGTTTGAGCGAGGCGGAGTTGAGAACCCAATTCCCGGATCTCACCGCGGAAGCCTTCACGGAGGCGTCATCCCGGAGGCGGGAACGGGCGGTCCTGGGACAATGGGGGGCCTACCTGATCTTCAACCATGAAAGCGGTTGGTTCGCGCGCTGGCAATCGGACTGGGTGCGGCAGGCCAACCATTGGGACGACGCGGAGATGGGGACCGGGGATTTCTGGCAGCACAGCGTGTATGCGGGTTACCGGTGGTCGCGGCATCGGGCGGAGGTGCGCCTCGGGGTGCTCAACCTGACCGATCAGGATTACCGATTGAATCCCGTGAACCTGACCGCTGAGTTTCCTCGGGCCCGGACCTTTTATGCGAGCCTGCGGCTGAATTTCTGAGCCGGGCAAGTCGGTGAGAGGAGGCGGGTCCTCGTCCTCAGTTTGTGCCCAGGTAGCAGAGAAACGGACCTCTGCGATCTCTGCGGCCTCCTGTTCATCTTCGGCTTGCCTGGCTGGCCCCGCAGGAGTCACCGGAATTTGAACAGGAGAAAGCAGAGGTAGCAGAGAAATCAAGCTCTGCGGCCTCCTGTTCAGGTTCTGGCTTCGCCGGCCGACCCCCTCTCTTCCTGAGGAACGAAGGAGGAGGGCGGGGGAGAGGAGCCCCGTGGACCGGTTGTTCCCTCACCTTTTATTCTTTGCGAGCGCGTCGACGGCGGCCTGCTGGAATGCGCGTCGGACCTCGCTGGCATCGCTGTTCGGGAAATTCGAGCGCTGCACCATGAGCACATAGGCGACGCCCTTCGCCGGATCGATCCACGCCTGCGTCCCCCATGCACCGCCATGGCCATAGGTGCCCGGCGACAGCATCGCGGGAACGCCTTCATGCGGTGCGCGCAGGACACAGGTGGCGATGCCCCAGCCGTAATTCGTGCCGTGCCGTCCGAAGGTGTCGTTTTGGAAGAATCCGGTCGGCAGATCGCCGGTCTGCGGAGTGGTCAGGAACTTCATCGCGGCGCTGCTGAGATAACGTCGTCCATGAAACGTGCCGCCGTTGAGCAGCATCTGGCAGAACCGCGCATAATCGGGCGCCGTGGAATAAAGTCCGCCATTGCCTTGCGGGGGACGGTCGCGCGGGCCGAAATCTGGACGCGGCGGCACGGATTCGAGCGCCCCGGAGTCCTTGTTTTTCGCATAAGCGGTGACCAGGGCGGCCCGCTGTTCCGGGGTCAGGTAGAAGGTCGTGTGCTTCATGCCCAGCGGGTCGAAGAGCCGTTTCTGGAGGAAGGCGTCAAAGGTCATGCCACTCACGACCTCGACGATGCGGGCGGCGGCATTGATGCCACTCTGCGTATAGCTCCATTTCGCGCCCGGTTCGTATTGCATCGGGGTCGCGAGCCAGAGCGGGACCAGGTCGGCGAGCGTCCTGGCATCCTTCGCGGCGGGACCACCCGCCTCGCCGAGACCGGAGGTGTGCGTGAGGATCTGCGTGATCGTGAGGTTCGCAGGCTTGCCCGAAGGGGTCTTCAGGTTGGCGAACTCCGGCAGATACTTCGCGACCGGATCGGCGACGTTGAGTTTGCCCTCGTCCTGCAGCATGAGGATCGCGGTGCCGGTGATCGGCTTCGTCATCGAGGCGATCCAGAACAACGTGTCGGGCGTCATCGGCCGTCGGGTGGCGATGTCGGCCGATCCGGTGGTCTCCAGATGAAGGATCTTGTCTTTCGTGACGACGACCGTGACCGCACCGGCGATCTCGTTTTTCGCCACCATGTCCTGCATCGCGGCTCCGATCCCGGGGAGCTTCGGTGCGGCGGCAAAGGCGAAATGGGCGGTGGCGAAAGCAAGGGCGACGGACAGGAGCAGGCGACCGGGGTGCATGGGGGGAGCCTCTGTCACATTCGGGGTTCGCGTCAACCGGCGGATGGCGACGGGCGCAGCGAGAAGCTTCAAATCACCCGCAGATTCTGCCGGGGAGGCGAAACTTGTCTGTCCGCACCGGAGCGGGTATAAGCCGGGCCAACACCAATGCGACCGATTTCCGCTTCCCGCATCGCCGTGTGCCTGGGCGTCGTCATTGCCGCCCACTCCGCGGCCGCCCAGGGCCTGGTGACCACGAATATTGCCTCCCTCCCGTACCGGGCGTTCGCGCACGCATGGGATCCGGCGCGTCGTGCCCTCTACCTCTCCGACCGCGAGGGACACCGGGTCCAGCGACTCGCGCCCGACGGCTCGGTCGTGGCCTCGTGGACCGCGGCGGACACGCAATTCCCGGAGGCTCTCGCGTTCTCGCCCGACCGGAAGCGGATCGTGGTCGCGCTGCCGGCGCGCGCGCACGACCCCTTCTTGTTCACCGGGCAGGCGGGCGCGGTGGCGGTGCTCGATGCCGACACCCTGGCCCCTGTCCGCACGCTCCCGCTCGCGCTGGATCCGTTCGACGTGGCGCTGTTCGACGACGGGCGGGTCGCGGTGTCGGGTGGATCCGGCCAGTTCACGTCGGTGCTGCTGTTCGGCCCAGACAGTCCGGACTCGATCGGGAACCTCGGCGTCCGGCAGCTCAGCTACCTCGTTCCGTCGGTGGACGGCACGCGCCTGTACGCGTCGGACACCGACCAGAATCCGCCGTCGGTGCGTCGGTTCGAGCCGAACGCCGGCGGGTTGGCGGACTCAGGCCGGGAATACGACGGCGGTCTCCCGCCCCGGAGCCGGCCGGAGCCGCGGCCCGACGGCGCGGCATGGGTCGTCGGGGGCGGCGACCTGCTGGCGTTATCGGCGGCCGGTGCGTCGGATTTGGCGCGGGTGGGGACCCTCGCGTCGGACCCAGGCGACACCGTGCTGTTCGACGCGACGGTCTGGGACACGGCCCGCTCGCTGTTGCTGGGGGCATCGACATCCCCGGACACGCGGCTGCGGGCATACCGGTCGGGAACATTTCTGCCGGTCGGTTCATGGACGCTGGACCGCCCGGTGACCGGACTTTTCCTGGACGGAGCCGAGTTGGGCGGCTTGGTGCGCGAGCCGGCGCGGACGTGGATCGTGCGGCTGCCACATCTGGGACCCGACGTCGAAACGAACCGGCCACCGGACGTGCGGTTGGTCGTCGTCGACGCACCCCTGACGTTCCGGATGCTGACGTTCGATGCCTCGGGATCGACGGACGACTCGACGCCCGCCGCGGGTCTTCGGTACCGCTGGGACTGGGACGGCGACGGGACCTACGACACGGCGTTCACGACCACGCCGTTCGCAGTGCAACGTTATTTCACGACGGGTCGCCATGAGGTGCGCGTGCAGGTACGGGACCGATTCGGGGCGACGGCAGCGGCCTCGGTCGCGTTCGACGTCGCGCCCGCGGCGGACGAGGGCGTGCCGGGCAAGACGAATGCACCCTTCCGACTCGGCTTCGCGGCGGCGGGCGTGGCGTTCGACGGCTCGCGCCATCGCGCGTACGTGTCCGACGCCGCGGCGGGCGAGGTGGCCGCCGTCGATCTCGACACGGGGCTCGAGGTCCGGCGTTGGTCCGTGCCCGGAGTTCCGGAGCGCATGGCGGTGACCCACGATTCCACGCGGCTCTACGTCGCGTTGCCGGCCGGGCCGCACGAGTACTCGTCCGGACCGCCCGACGGAAGCATCGCCGAATTCGACCTCGTCCAAGGCGAACTCCTCCGCATCCTGCCGGTCCAGACGGATCCCTGGGACATCGCGGCGACGGACGACGGCACGCTTTTGGTCAGTTCGGGTTCGAACCAAACCGCTCCGCTCGACGCCTACCGACTCTCCGACGGCGCGCGGACGCAGCGCGTCCTGTCGCACTACCGCCTCCGTTTCCTGCCGGATCCCGACGGAAAGTCGGTGTGGGCATTGACGACGGACGCGACCTCGGCGACCCAGCTCCGGCTCGACCTGTTGCCCGCATCAACATTTGTGATCGGATACCAGAAAGACACGGATCCGCTCGGTCCACCGAACGGGTTCCCGATCGGCTTCCCGATCGGCGGGCACCGCCTCGTGGACGCCCAGGGACGGATCCTATCCGCCGACAACCCGGCGACCGTGCTCGAGACGCCCGGGGATCGGCCGGCGCTGCTTCTGGGTGCCGTGCCTGTCGGCGGCGGGTGGGTCGCGGCGACGACTGCCATCGGGGTGCGGTACCTCGCGGCCGGCGCCGCGTCGTGGTTGCCGTGGTCGGGCGTTCCGGAAGGTGCCGCCCTCGTCGGGCCCGTGGGGGATCGGCACGGATTCGCCGTGGTCGGCACTGACTCGACAACGTTCCTCGTCCGGTCCCTGCCGGCCCTCGATCCATCCACGAACCATCCGCCGCAGGCCGCATGGCCTTCGACCGCACCGATCGCTTTCGTGCCGCCGGGATCCGTGCTCCTGCGCCCGACGTTCTTCGACGAGGACGGTTACGTCGTCTCGGCCGAGGTCTGGCTTGGGACGTCGAAACTCGCGGACCTGCCGCTGCGCCAGCCGGTGTACGCCGCCAGCCTGGGGACGCCGGGAACGAACGACTATTTCATCGTCGCGCACGACAACCTCGGCGGCGTGGCCACCTCGGCGGTACAGCGCGTGATCGGACGGCTCCCGCCATCGGTGGTTTGGGCCGGTCCGGCCGTCATCGGGGTTTTGCCCGGGGCCACGACCGACGCGCAGGTCAACGTGACGCCGGGCGACGGTCCCGTGGTCCGTGTGGAAATCGGGATCGAAACGCTCTCCTCGGTGGTGCCCTTGGCGGTCACCACGGACGCCCCGTGGCACGGCACGCTGCCGCCGGTCAGCGAGGACACGACGTTCGTCGCGGTGGCCTACGACGAGCTTGGAATCCCGTCGGCGGCCACCTACCTGACCCTCCACGCCGATGGGACCGAGGGCGACGATTTCTACCGGCCGTTTGCATTGTCGGGCTCCGCGCCCCGGGACACCCGTTCGAACCGCGGGGCCACGCGCCAACCCAACGAGCCCATCGACAGGTTGAACGTCATCGTGGGCCATTCCCTCTGGTGGCGCTGGACTGCGCCGTCGAACGGCATCGTCACGGTCTCAACCGTCGGAAGCACGATCGACACGTACGTCGCGGTCTACACCGGAAACGTGCTGGGCCTGGGCACGCCGAGGCTTCAGGTGTCGAGCCAGGACGGTCCGGGGGGTTCGCCCGCGGGGGTCGCGAAACTCCGGGTCTTCGTGGGAACCGACTACTGGATCCTTATCGACTCGCCATTCGTCACAGCGGGTGACGTGTCCGTGGCGATCGACTATGCACTGACGCTGCCGACCGTGCCGGCGAACGATCAGTTCGTGAACCGCGCGTTGATCCCATCGCTGCCGGCGCGCTATGACGTCGACACAACGGGCGCGACGACAGAGCAGTTTGATCAAATCGGGCTCGCGAAGCCGGGCTTTCACTCGGTGTGGTGGGAGTGGGTGGCGCCGTCGGACGGGATCGCGGCCTTCACGACGGCGGGTTCGGAATTCGACACCTTGCTGAAGGCGTACGGGGTCATGGTCTCGGGGCCATCGATCACCCTGACGACACTGGGATTGAACGACGACCTGGCGGTGGGCGACCTGACGAGCCGGGTGATCTTTGCGGTGACAAACGGCCAGCACGTCGCGGTGTCGGTGGACGGTTTTCAGGGGGCATCGGGCCATGCGGTGCTGAACGGCACATTCGTACCGGCGACCGGGGCGCTGCCGCCGAACGACGACTTCGCGAACGCGACGGCCTTGGACGGCCTGCTCGCCCGGGTGCCGGGAACGACAGCCGGCGCGACGGCGGAGCCGGGCGAGAGCGGTGCCGCGGGGCTGGGCACGGTGTGGTGGCGTTGGACGGCGCCGCGTTCGGCGCAGGTGTTGGTGACCACCGATCCGGCGATGTTCGCGGTGTCGGCGTGGACCGGCAGCGCGGTGACCGACCTGACGGAGGTGGTGTATCGGACAGGGCAGAAGTTGACGGGCCGGGCCGTGTTCAGCGCGTTGGCGGGACGGACGTACTGGGTTCGCGTGGCGTCCGTGCCCGCGGTGCCCTTCGTCCTCACGCTCGACGCGACGTTGCCGGCGGGGAAGGACTGGTCGGTGGGGATCAGCACGACGCCCGCGGGCGGCCTCGTGCTGGGCTTCGCGGGGCCATCGAGGTCGTCGGGCGTGCTGCAATCGTCGACGGACCTGCAGGCGTGGCAGGACGTGGTGCGGCGCAATTGGACGGTGGGCGAGACGTATCCGTTGCCGGCGGCCGGCGAGTCGGTGTTCTACCGGCTCATACTCGACCAGTGAGCGCTGACGGGCCAGCCCGGCTCGCGCCGACGGGCGCGGGCGCATCTGGGCATCGTGGGAAGGCGGGTAGGAAAACCCGCCCTCCCGGAGCTGTCGCGACCGCCCTGGGAGGGCGGGTTTTCCTACCCGGCCCGCTTCTT
>JANYCC010000175.1 GCA_025360495.1 Verrucomicrobiota bacterium
CTCACCGGTGCGGTTGGACATGAGGTTGACGACGAGGTCACTCGTGGTCGGCGTGTTGCGGGTCACCGTCACGGTCGTGGCGGGATTCAATCCTTCCTTCACCAGCTTCACTGCGGCGGAGAGTTTGAGCGTTGGCCCGTCGTCGTCCGTCACGGCGAGCAGATCCGGTGTGGCTTCGGAAAGGCGCGCCCCGGAACCGGCGGCGAGCGCATAGGCACCGAGGACGACATTCCGGGTGCCATTGACCACGGCATCGTCGATCACCCCGATTGGGAAGCTCCGCGACGCCTGTCCGGGCGGCAGGGTGATCAGAATCGGCGTCACCACCAGCGCGGGATCGGTGGAAAACGGCTCAATGTTCAGCGCGCCGGAACCCACTGGTTCCCTCGTGACTGTCATCGAGAGTGCCTGCGCCCCGGCCCCTTCGCTCACGGCATGACTGGAAAGGGAAACCGTGAGTTGCGGCACATCATTGTCCACCACGGTGACAGTCACCAAACCCCCATTGAATCCCGTGGCGCTCGCTGAAATCGAATACGTCGCCGTGGCTTCGGCATTCGCATCGTCCACCGCGAGGACCGAAAAGTGGGTGGAAGCGGCGCCAGCAGGGATGGTCACGAAGCTCGGCGGGCTCAGTTGGCCCGGATTGGAACTGGCCAGCGTCACGGTCAACGCGTCGCCCGTCACCACGTCGCGCGTCACGGTCAGGCCCACCGTGAACCCTTCGCCCACGGAGTTCGTGGCCGCGGTGAGCGTCAGCGTGGGAATATCGGCGTCCAGCACCGTGACCAATGCGTGGGCGGATTCATAACCCGGAGCAAACGCGACGATGTCCACGATCCGGGGACCATCAACGAGGTGGTCTTGCACCGGGTAAAGATTGAAAAAAACGGACGATTGCCCGGCGGGTATCGTCTCGTTGATGACCGGCTGGTTGACGCCGCTTGGGACCGGGGAAATCTCCGCAGGATTGCTGTTGGTAAGCGTCACGATCAAGGGCTGGGACGTGTCGCCGTTGCGAGACAGCGTGGCCTGCAGCGGTACCGGCGAACTCTCGTTAATTTGACCGGAGGAGAGCCGCAGCGTCAGCGAGACCGGGACATGGAGTAAGCCTCCCGTGAAGGTCGCGTTGTTGGTCTCATTCGCCTCGAACACCTCGTCACGGGCGTCCACGGTGACCGCCAGTCTCGTGTCCCCGGATACCCCGCTGACTGGTAGCGTCACAAATTGCGTGCGCGTGAGAAACTCACCGGACCCCAACGTGTTCGTGAACGTGAATGTCCCGAGCGTGATCGCGGACGTGAGGAGGGTCAGATCGGAATTTGTTCCGGCGACGAGTCGGATGGTCTCCGTCCAAGGTGCCAGGGCGATGGCCGGCCCGGCATTCGTCACGGTCCACATCACCGGAATCGCCTGGCCGGGAAAGGCGATGGGTTGCGAGTGCACGTCCGTCGCCAACAGGTCCGGAAGCGGCGGCAAACTGAGCGCGATGGAATGGCTCGCCCGATTGTTCGTCTCGTTGGATTCCGGTTGCGCATTGCCGGCGTCGGCCTGCAAAAAGAGAGAGTAAATGCCGGGTTGGGAGTCCCTGTTGAAGGGCAGAGTGACGCTGAGGTTCGTGGTGTAACTGGCCCCAGGAGCCAAAGGTCCCGGTGCCGACACCGTTCGCAACACCGTCGCGCCCGGGGCGTTGTTGCCGTTCATCGAAACGGAAAGCTGATCGTTCCATTTCGCGAAGGTTGTGGCAGTGCCCACATTCTTGACCGACCAGGTCACCCCCACTGATTGACCAAAGACTGCGGTGGGGGCCGAGGTGAGGAGACTGACAACCAAGTCCGGAGAAGTGATGACAAGGGGTTGGGGCGCGACGAAATAATTGTTGGTCTCGCCAAAACCCTCGAACACCTGGTCGCCGCCATCCACCCGCACCGTCACCCAGTATTGGCCCGACAAACCCGCTGGAAGGATCGGATTTCGGGACCGCAGGACGGAATGGTTTGCATCCAGGGAATCGGCGACGTCAACCGCGAGCAACAGGGTGGGATTCTCCCCGGAAGGGTTGTCCGCCAACAGCAATGTCTCCTGCCAAGGCGCCGTCGCGCTCGCGTTGCCGGCATTGGTGACCGCCCACGAGATCGGTATGGATTGTCCGCTGATCGCCGTGTTGGTCACGATCACTTGTCGGGCAGCGAGATCGGGAAGCGCCGGATACAGGATCGACAATTCCCGGAAAGCGGTGTTGTTGCCTTCCTTCGACTCCAGCACGTTGCCGTCGCTGTCCACGTGAACACCGAGGAAATGATGCCCGTATGTGCCAACCGGCAAAGTCACTGACTGCGTGAGGGTCACCGAACCTCCTGCCGCCAGGGAATTGCTGAAAATGATCGAACCGAGCCCACGGGCGAGCAGACCATCCGAATCCGGTGACAGGAGGATCTGATCAGTCCACGGACCGACGGCGGGAACCGGGCCATTATTGGTGACGGCGAAGCTGAATTGAATCGTGCTTCCGGCCGTGGCGACCGGAGGCGCATCCAGGATGGCAACGGTGAGATCAGCCACCAGGTTGGTGGTGAGAAACACCGAGATCTCACGGGAAAGCGCATCATAGGAGGGCGTGGGTTGTGCCAGGTTAAACACACTCACCTCCCGCGACAGGGCGTCCAGTGAAGGCTCCGGTTGCGCCAGATTGAAGACGCTGATCTCCCGCGAAAGCGCATCCAGGGCGGGCGTGGGTTGGGTCAGGTTGTACACGCTCACCTCGCGCGAGAGGGCGTCCCATGAAGGCGTCGGTTGCGCGAGGTTGTAGACGCTGATCTCCCGCGAAAGTGCGTCCAGTGCGGGCGTGGGTTGGGCCAGGTTGAACACGCTCACCTCACGCGACAACGCGTCCCATGAAGGCGTAAATTGCGCCAGATTGAAGATGCTGACTTCACGGGAAATGACATCGTCATCCGCCCACGTCAAAGCGGAGGATGAAAGGGACCAAAACGACAGGAAGAACAGCAGCCATGGCAGGGCCGGATCAGGGCGCTTTACGCCCGGGGACCCTGCCCGCGCGGTCGGTGTTCCAAGGGTTTTCATGCGTCCCATCAGATGACTCGAGACAGCGTTCAATCACTGTCTAGTTCGAGGTGGCGCGCGCCTGGATTACGGTGTAGGCCGGCAACAGAGTCGTGGTCGCCTGCCAGGTGGCCAGAACTGTGGTGCCGCTTACGTAGGTGGCCGGGAGAGTCGAATTGGCCGAGTTGCGGGGCTTGATATAGACGCTGACCACACCATTCGTCGGAAAATGTGCGGTTTGGACTACTATCGTCACCGAATTCGTGGTCGAGATGGTCAGGTCCGTTGCCGGTGCGGTAATGGATGCCGTGGGATCAGGAGGTGGGGATTGACCCCCGATAGAAACGACTTGCACCGTGGACGCCGTCGCCTCCGGCCAGATGATCAATGGGTTCGGGGAGGCAACGCCAACAGGGGGATTAATCGTAAGATCTGGACTGGCAGTGTCAGCTTCCAGGCGAATTCGCCCAGGATATGCAGCGGCCGCACTCAAGCTGCCGTTTCCCAGAATCCGGCTTGCGATCAACCGAATCGCACCGCCACTGCCAGAGTACACCCCACTGAAGCCTCCTTCCGCCACGCAAGATCCGTTGATGACGATGTCATTTGGAGCGGCAATCAGAATGGCTCCCCCGCCACCTGAGCCCGAGTAGTCGGAACCATACCCTCCTCCGCCCGAACCACCCATGAGCGGCACAATTTGTGCGTTTCCATACGGACGATAGTCCAGGTATCCAGCGTGGTCGTTTTGACTTCCGCCCGGGCCAAATCCAGAGCCTTGACCATAATCATAGGCGGAATCACTCCCAGCGCCGCCTCTGAAACCTCCTGGTCCTGGTTCCGGAACGTGAAATGCGTCGCGGATCCAAGGCTGCCCATTCAGGTTCAATGTCCCATCGATGGTCACGCCTTCCTTGACCAACCACACCACCGGTGCGCGGCTTGCATGGTTGATGAACGTGACCGTCGCCCCTTTGGCGATGTTCACGGACGAATACTTGAAGACGACGGCCCATTTCAACGGGTCATAGATGCCGTTGCCGGCATTGGCTGCATTGTCATCACTCCAGGTGCCTTTGACCGCCTTCCGGAGGTCGATGACAAGGTCGCTGGTGACGTTCAGCGGCTGATCGGACCCGTCGCTGGGAATCGGCAGGCCGGCCAATCCGATGTTCCCGAGGAAGGCCAATGAAAGGACGGCTCCGATCAGTGTTTGAGTGGATAGGTTCATGGTTAAGGTTTCAGATTGTTGACGGACCAGCGCCGGAGCATCGACACACGGCGAATGTTCATCCTAACCCCTAACACGAGTTCTCTCCGCGGATGTCACAGGGAATCTTCCGCGAATGATGTGTTCAACGCGGGCCCGCTCCGATTTGCGGTGCCCTCCACAACCACGCCATGGGCATTTCCTGGGCGATTGCCCACAGCGCCCGCCCGTCGGGAGCGAACTGCAGATAGACGAATCCGGATTGACGCAGATCCATGGCGAACAGGGGACAGAGCCGACTCGCTCAGGACCAATTCCTCGGCAGATACGATTCACCTTCTGCCTGGCCCACTTCGTGGACGGTCACGATCCCCGGGCGCAGATGGGGTCATTGGAGGTATCGGGCATTGGAGGATCCAGAGAGGGGATGAAACCGGGTGATGGCCAATGCTGAGGTCGCGTGAGGTTGTGGGGAATGCTTCACCTTGGCGAGGCCCGAAGAGGAGCCCCGTAGCCGCCGAAGTCATGAGGCGGATTAGGGGCTTCTTGGCGGCCGGGTTGCTTGCGATTACATGGATCCGCACCCGCGACTGCAGGAATCCGCCTCGTACCTCGTCGGCTGCAGGGATCCGCCTCGTACCTCGTCGGCTACAGGTCCGCCTCGTGCCTCATCGGCTACAAAAAGGCGATTTGACTGAAAGAGAATGGCCGGAGCGGCAACAGGACGATCCTCTTCGCCCGATGCCTTGGTTGTTTGGGTGTCGGTCACTCACCCCACTGCACGCGTCAATTTACCTGATTGGGCACCCTTGGCACCCTTTGTTGTTCCAGCTTCCCGGGCCAGTCTTATTCACGTTCACTTCGACACCGCCGCACGCAGATCACGGATTTCGTCGTCCACCCGACCTGAATCGCTGAGGGTGGCGGCGACATACTGACGAAAGAGGACGCGGAATCGGCGGCGAAAAGGGGGCACCATGTTCCTCAGACTTCCTTCATCCAGGCCCAAGCGGGCAGCGACGGCGGCGTGAACTTCGCGGTCCGGGTCCGAATTCAGGCAATCCATCAGGTGCGAAAACAGGCCGGGATGCCCCACCGCCGGATCTTCATGTCGCAAACGGTCGGCGACGGCGTCCAGCAACGCCCGGGCACACAACCGGTCGTAAGCACCTTCCGGCGTCCGTGAATCAGCGGGCTCCATGGCGAAACGGGCTTCCAAGTCGACTGCGTCGATGTATACAAAACCCCCCGGCGGCCGGCGTTTCCGAGTATTGTCCCTTCGGAACGCGTCCGTGAGTTCGTTCTTGAAACTCTCCCGGAGGACGTCGCGAAACCGCCCCCCTGTCTGGGCCATCAGCCCGAGCGAACCATCATTGAGAATGCGCCCGAGAAAGGATTGGACGGCATCTTCCGCGGCTGCGGGAGAATTCCCCCGCCGTCGGGCAAAAGCATAAAGGGGAAACCAGTAAAGCCGGGCGAATTCCTCGCGGGCGGGCTGGTTGTTCACATCCACCGCTGAGAACACCATGGTCCAGCCGGTTGTGGCAAAGTTCCAGTCGCTCGCCGGGCGATCCTCGTCGGTGGGCATCCGGAAAAGCTATCGTCTCGGCGTGAACGCTGTCCAGTCCGTCGTCAAATTGGGCGTCGCGTCCAAATGAAATATGTAAGCGGCGCCGTCACCATGCCGGGATCACTCTGCGGCGTGTTCATCGCAGCGATGGCTTCCTCCACACTTTTCCTGCAATCGAGTGTCTTCGTAACATCCGCGTCGCCCCTTTCCGCCCGCCTGGCCCCTTCTCGGAAATCTCCGTGAACCTGCTCGATTTGGCTGATGCCTTCTCTCCGCCATCCAAACTTCCCAAAAGCCCAAACCCATGGCGTTTTCCAAAGCGGCGGAGCGGCGGCCGGAGCCTCGTTTGCTTCGGTGGTTTCGGTCCGCTCGGGGTTCCTTCTCAAAATGCGGGGGTCTTTTGGAACCCTTGCTACCTCCAGCCGCGCTGCGCGGCCGCCCCCGCACCCCACGGGGACACAGTCGGATACGACGCCGGCAGGAAGATCATGTGGCACAAACGTTTCATCGTGGTCGGTGGAGCCTTGGCGCTGGGTCGTAGGGCGGACGATTGGATGGTTGATGCATCATCGCCGGTTGGCGCGGGATTATGAAAGAACCGAGGCCAATGCCCGGTCCTGGATTTTTGTCAGCACGATCGGGCTGATGACGCGGAGAACTGAATGAAACAGGTGATGACATCCTTGGGAGCAGGGCCAGGATGCGCCCGCACCATCTCCCGCCAGCGTTATGCCATCCGGTGTCCCATTGACTCGTCACGCGGAGCCCGCCCAGTATCCGGACGTGCATCCAACCTGCCCGCCGTTCGGTGATCAGGTTGCGAGGGGGTCATCGACATGCCCGAATACCTGAACGAGAACTTCCTGGCGGTCACGAATGCCGAGCTGATTTTTCCGGCCGTCCAGCTTTGCTGCGCCGTGATCATCAGCGGCCTTTCCAATGGGGGCCTTGGGCCACGGTTGCTGGGTGGCTACCATCTGACCGGGGGCGACACCGTGGCGAGATACCGCGCGGCGCTCAACCACCTGCGCGGCGGGTTCCTGAATCCGGTGGACACTGTCGACCAAGTCTATCTCGTCGGGAACGCCCTGAGGACCATCCTCCATCCTCCGGATCACCGGGCGCTTCTGCAAGCGACGTTGGGGTGTGACAACATCCAATACCTCGACAAGCACAAGGATGTCGACAGTTGGGCGGTCCGTGCCTCCATCGGACCCGGTCAGAACCATGATGTGGACCTCTATTATTCGTCCGGGAATGAGCTGCATTGGATCCCTTCGCCCCTCGATATGCAGGTGGGAGCGGAGATGGCAAAAGTCCGGCAGGACAGGGGGTACATCGAAGGGCTCAGGGCACAGAAGGTCGCCGAGTTCCTCGAGTTCGGGGTTACCGAGGAAACGGCGAAGAGAATGGCGTCCTACTGGGTGGGCCTGCTGCCTGCAGACTTCGGTCCCATGGATTTTGAGAACTATGTCGGAAGGACCGTCCGGGGCTGCCGCATCATCACGCAGTATGGTGTCCGGGGGAAGTTGAAGAAATTCCCCCCCATTCTCCGGGGCATGGTCCACCATGGAAATGACGTCCATCCGAACAAGCCCAGCCTGCTGCAGTCAATTTCCCTGAAGCAGGCTTCCGTCCAAGGGGGCGCGTCGGTGAAGGGGACCGTCACTCTCGTGCGCCCCACCAAGGACGTGAAGGGTGAGATCATCAGGCTGACGAGCAACCACCCGGCGGTCATCGTGCCCAGCAAGGTCAAGGTCGTTTCCAATTATGCGCGGGTCGAGTTCTCCGTCGTGACCGCGGTTGTGGCCCTGCCCACGGAGGCCACGATCCGGGCCACCAACCGGGGCGCCGCCATGACCGTAAAGCTGGCGGTCACCGTGTGAACCCGAGGATCCAGAACCTGAGATGACTCCCAAGGAAACTTTCCTACAGGTGCTGAAGCCCGCCGTTCTGCGGCAGCTTGCGGGCGACCAGTTCGACCTGGATCTCAACACGCTCAGCGCGGCGGATCCGGATCTCCTCGGGGTCAAGGCGTTCGCGGCTTTCTTCCCGGGCGGACGGGTGCGGTTGAACCAGGCGGCGAAGGAGACGGACACCGAGTCGCGGCTTTCCATCGCCGGTGCGGCAACGTCCCAACCGTTGGCGGGGCTCAAGGTCCGGATCACGTTCTTGCCCAACCTGACGATGGCCTGTGAATTCGACGGGGGAACGGATTCCGCCGTGCTGGAGCGGGCGTTTCCCAAAATCACCGGGGCGGGGGTCCTGGCCTGTGTGCGTCAGGATGCCCTGGGGTTCCTCAAACGCGATCAGGCGGCTTCGCTGAGGTTCCAAGTCATCGTCCTGCCCGGGTCCGAGGGCGCGCCGTCCACCACCCTGAGGATCTCAACCGGGATCCGGTTCAAGGACACGTCGATCCAGCTCATCCTGGTGATGCCGGATGCCGGCGGCGACGTGGTTTTCACCGCGACGTTGGGTCGCGTCGCGGAGGGCGGCGGTGGCGATCATCCGCTCCAGGACATTGGGGAAATCCTCAGTCCGGATCCCAGCCCGGGGATGTTCGGGCAGGCGTTGACGGCGGCGGCGACCCTGATCGGGGACATCGCAACCCAGAGTCCCGTGAAGCTGACCGGGCTTACCGGGAGCGTAAGCCAGGCGGGGTCGATCCAGTACGTCTGCGCCACGTTGGGCACCGGCCTGGCTCCGCGGGAATTGTTGCGGCGGGACGACGGGAGCGCGTTGCTCCGGTTGGGGAAGCTGGACCTTCACCTGGCCGCGGTGTTTCGCGGCGGCGGCGCGGGGTTTTACGGCGCCATTTCCGGGGAGATCGCGATCGGTTCGCCTGAACGCCCGGGAACCCTTGCCGTTCGCAGTGCGTTCTTCCCCTCGGGCAGCGGCATGGCCGGCGGGGGCATCTCGTCGGTTCCCGATGGGAGCGTGGTGGTGTCTTTGGTCAAGGGCTCCAAGATCGAGATCGCCGACCTCTTCCAGTTGCTCGTCCCGATTCCGGACGTCCAATGGCGGGACCATCTCCCCCAGAGCACCCTGTCCGATTTCCTTGTCAGCATTTCGGCCAGCGGTGCCTTTTCGGCCATGGCGATGCTGGAGATGGACTGGACCCTGGTCGGCGGATTGAAGCTGACCTCCGTCAGCGCCGGCGTGTTCCGCGACGAACCGACGGAAGGCGATCCCAAGCCGGTCATCCAGAAACGGATTGCGGCAACGATGCGCGTCGGGGCCACGGAGATCGACCTCATCGCGGATTATTCCGGCGTGAACCGGGATGCAGGATGGGCCTTCTCCGGTGAGGTCGGGACGAGCATCCCGTTGAATGACGTGGTCCAGGACATCGCGTCCAAGCTGGGCATCCAGGGCGTTGGCAGAATCCCCGACGCGTTCAACGCCACCCTGACGTCCCTGACGGCGTACTTCCATTCCGCGACGATGGATCTGGTGCTCAGTGCCGCGACCCGGTCGGAGACCCAGATCGTCGTCGTCGTCTCCGGAAGGGACAAGAAGTACGCCATCCTGATCGAATCGAAGGTGCACCTGGGCCTCGCGAGCTTGCCGTTGGTGGGCGACCGGATCTCGGAAGCGTCGGGCCAACTCACCGGGATCGAGGACGTCGGCATCGAAAGTCTCCGGGCGATCCTCTCCGGTGGCCTCCGCACCGAGCCGCAACAGCACTTGGAGGATGTCGTCCAGCTCAACGCGATCATCGAGGCCGCGCAGGCGAGGTCCGTCGATGGTGTCATCCCACGACTCCCCGAGGTGAGCGGTTCCGGCACGCGGATTTCCGGGAAGCTGGCCGGAGATACCCGCATCGAACTGGGCATCACTTATTTCTTCACTGAGAAGCCACAGCCGCCCGTGGAGTTTCCGTATGACGGCGCCCCCGACGGGATTCAGGACGGCCCGGGGGACGTCGGTGCGGCCCGAGGGGAGGGAGCGGCGCTGGCCCGGACACGGGCGACCTGGCTCGACGTCCAGCGGAGCTTCGGCCCGGTCAACGTCAAGCGGCTCGGCATCGCGTGCGTTCAGGGGGAGATTCGGTTTCTGCTCGACGCCTCCCTCGCGCTGTCGGGGCTTACGGTCGATCTGCAGGGGCTATCGCTGGCGTTTCCGGTCGGGGTCATCTCCAACTTCAGCCGGGAGACGTTCCTGGAAACCCTGGGCGGCAAGACCGATTCGCGCTGGTCGACGAACCTGGACGGACTGTCGCTCACCTACCGGAACGGTCCCATCGCCGTGAGCGGCGGGCTCCTGAGGGTCGATCCGCCCCCGGCCGCGACCCGGTACGCCTACAATGGCGAGTTGCTGATCAAGGCGGACACGTGGGCGATCTCGGCGATCGGATCGTTCGCGCAGATGGAGAGTGGCGAAGCGTCGCTGTTCGCCTACGGGGTGTTGAGCGCGGCCTTGGGCGGACCCGCCTTTTTCTTCGTGACCGGGATCGCCGCCGGGTTCGGTTATAACCGGAACCTGACGCTGCCGACCCTTGAGGAACTGCCGCATTTCCCGCTGATTGCGGCGCTGACGGACACCGGTGTACCCACCACGCGAGAGGAGAAAATCGCCGGGCTCATCCAGGGCATCAACCGGTATGTCTATCCCGCGTCCGGCCAGAACTGGATGGCGGCCGGGGTCCGGTTCACGTCGTTCAAGGTCATCGATTCGTTCGCGTTGTTGATCCTCTCGTTTGGAAACCGATTTGAGATCGGACTGTTGGGTATTTCCACCGTCATGGTTCCCGCCCGCCGGCCGAAGGGGGTGACCGCCCGTCCCCCCATCGCCTTCGCGCAATTGGTGTTGGAGGCGAAGTACGCGCCTGAAGACGGGGTGCTGAAAATCGCGGCGCAACTGACGCCGGACTCGTTCGTCCTCTCCGAGAAGTGCCGCCTGACGGGTGGATTCGCGCTTTATACCTGGTTCAAGGACGAGAGGGCCAACGGCGAACTGGTGGCCAAGGGGTACCGCGCCGGCGATTTCGTCCTCTCGATTGGGGGCTATCATCCGGACTTCGTCCCGCCCGCGCGTTATCCGTCGGTTCCCCGTGTCGGCGCGAACTGGCGGGTCGACGACCGGCTCACCATCAAGGGCAGCCTTTACTTCGCGCTGACGCCCCTGGCGATCATGGCGGGCGGTGCGCTCGACGCGAATTACCAGAGCGGCAATCTCCGGGCCTGGTTCCAGGTCCGGGTGGATTTCCTGCTGTACTGGGAGCCGCTGTATTATCAGGTGGAGGTCAGGCTCAACCTGGGCGCGTCCTATACCATGGACTGGTGGTTCACCACCAAAACCATCACCGCCCAGGTCGGCGTGCTCCTGAAACTCCAGGGGCCGCCGTTTGGCGGGAGGGCGGTGGTGGACCTGTATGTCTGCAGCTTCACGATCGACTTCGGTGAAGGACCAAAACCCCCGGAAGCCCTGGACTGGCCGGCGTTCGAGGCCGGTTTCCTTCCCAAGGCATCAGAGGTCTGCCTGAGCCGGGCCGCCGGCGGTCTGCTTCGTGAGATTCCCGCCGCGGGTGTCGGCCAAAGCGCCGAGTGGGTGGTCAATCCCGAGACGCTGGTGATCGTCACTTCCAGCGCCATTCCCAACTCCGCGGCGCCGATCTTCAACGGCACCGAGGTGGTGCACCTTGGCGGCGACCTGGCGGGAGCCCCGTTCGGCGTCAAACCGTGCCAGGTCCGGAACGGTCGTTTGAGATCACAGACCACCCTTATGTGGACGGCCGAGACGGGTGAAACCCACCGGGACTGGGACGTTGGGGCGACCCGGGAGCGGCTGTCCCGGGCCGCTTGGTTTGCCGGGGATCTTTCCCCCGCCGGACCCACCCTGCAGGATCTCGGCGGGGAACAGGTGACCGGAGAACTGATCACCGGGTTCCGGCTGACCCCGAGACGAAAGGCCGAGCCGCCGCTCACCGTGCCGATCAAGGTGGCCGACCTGCCGATGACCGAGCGGACGGAATCGATGCCGCCCGGGGCTTGGACCCATCCGGACTTCTCCAAGCCGGTTGATTATGCCGCCGAAAACCACACGGCCGAGGCTCGGTACCGGCGGCTCGGGGCTGTGGATTCCGCCGATGTCCAGAACCGGCGCGGGGACCTGCTCGCCGCCCTGCGGCGACAGGCGATCGACCTGCCTGCCAAAGCCCCTATGCGTTATCTCGCAAAGGCCGCGTCCCACGGTGAGTTGCTCGTGGCTCCCACGCTTTGCGACCTGGGCAAGATGCCATCCCCATGAAGGACCCCAACCGGACGATCCAATTTGCCGGGGCCTGCCCGCCCCGGATGACCGCGGGTCCCTATACGCTCACGGTCACCCAGGAGATCGTCGAGCTCGGGGCCGACCTGAAGGAAAAGCCGGGCGGCATCCGGCAGAGCTATGGGCACTCGAGACGGGTCCATGTCCAGGGAGGGCGGTTTGCCATCGATCCGATGGACATCACAGCGGTGTTCCCTCCCGATGGAAGCGAGGGCGACTTTGCCGGGGTGCTGCCGCACGTCACCTTCTCCCGACGGGCATTGCCTTGGGAACAGAAGAGCGGGCCCACGGACGCGCCCTGGCTTGCCCTCCTGGTGTTCCACGAGGGCGACGAAGGCGGGATCCCGGAGGTCAGGCCGGCCATGGTGGGCGATCTTTCGCGGAAATCGTTCCAACCGGGTGATTCCCCGTCGTCGGGCGAGCGTCCCAGCACGCTGGCCGTACAGGAGCAGAAACATTCACGGGTCATCGTGAGCTATCCGGATGCGGGGAAGGACGGACCCACCGCTTGGAAGTTGTGGCCGGGCGAGAAGGTCTGGGACCCGTGCCAGGTGGTGGACATTTCCGTTTCCCTGTTTCGCGGAATTGCACCGCTGCCCGATGATCTCCGATGGCTGGGGCATTCCCGGATCCTCTCCAGCCCGTCGGGTGACGCCGGGAACCGCGAATCCTCCGTGATCATCGGCAACCGCCTTCCGCAACGGGATGGCGTCAGCCTGGCGTGCCTGGTTTCGCTCGAAGGAATTGGTTCATTCCTGGCACCCGGGCCGTTGGCCACGACGGAAGGAAAGACCGCGACCCATGTGCGTTTGGTGGTCCTGAAGTCTTGGACGTTTCGCTGCGGTGCGAATCTGCGGGGCTTTCATCAGCCGCTGACGACCGGGGTGTTGCAGATTCCCCAGGTCGAGCCGGTCTCCGCGACCCGGACGCCGGAGGAGCGGGCGATCGAGGCGGCGTGGGATGCGAAGGTGAAGAACGCATTGGCCATGGGTTATACCGCGTTGAATCACGACACGCGGTGGGGTGACCAGGCGGTCTCCTGGTATCGGGGGCCGTTGCTGCCCTTTGGATCCGAGGTTGCGCTCAGCGTGCCGCCGCCTCCGATCTGCGAGGATGGGTACCTGACCGGCACGACGCCCCTGTCCACGGCGGACGAGGCGCTCCGCTATGATCCAGGGTTGGGAATGCTGGATGTCTCCTATGCGGCGGCCTGGCAACTCGGCCGGTTGCTGGCGTTGCGTGACAAGACCTTTTCCTGCGATCTGTACCGGTGGAAGGGCGAGGTGAAACGCAAGATCCTCGCGGCCGCCGCGGGGACGGAGCGCGCCGGGCGGGCCGCCCGGTTGGCGGGCGCGTCCGCGCAACGATCGCCGGGAGCCCCGGCCGAAACCGATGCGTTCGCCCTGCTGGCGAAGTTGATCGAGCCGGCCTTGGACGCACTGAAGTCGGCCGCCGCCGGACGGAGCCCCGACGTGCACCGCGGACCCGAAGCCCGGTCTTCCGTGCCGCGCATGGATCCTTTGCGTTCCGCACGCGAACTCATCAACGACCGCGACCGGCTCAAGCAGGTCGTCCAGGGTGTCCAGGCTCCGGACAGCGTGGTGCGCCGGCTCGAAAGCCTGAGGCGGTTGGAAGGTGTTCCGCTGGATTATCTGGTTCCGGACGAACGGATGCTTCCGCCCGATTCACTGCGCTTTTTCCAAGTCGATCCGAACTGGACCTACAGCCTCGTCGAAGGCGCGTACAGCGTTGCCCGCGTCAGCACTGATGTCCAAAAACAGGACGCCGCGACGTGTCCGCACGATGTCCACCATCAGGTTTCCGGCTTCCTGCTGCGCTCCGCCCTGGTCTCGGGTTGGCCCGATCTTCGGGCAACCGTGGAAGTCTCCAATCCGGCGGTCACCTACCAGATTCTGCGGTGCGAGCGGATCACGCCTGACATCCTCCTGTGCCTGGTCGAGGTCGAGGGGCAGGGGACTCTCACGTCGGTGACCTTCCAAGTACCGCCGGAGAGCAACGAATTCCACCTGCCGGACGGCGCCGGATTCCGGGACCAAGGCCGGTCGGTCCTCGATGTCCAGAGGCTGGCGCACGGGAGTGGCGATGCCGGCGAATTTGCACTTCGGTTGACGCCCAGGGTCACGAGGCCGGTCCTGAAATGGGACACCGAACGGGAAATACTCTCCTTGGAATTCAAGTCAAAGGATGGAGCCGATCGGTACGAGTGGCAGTTCCATGTCAACGACCGGCCGTTCCAGATGCCCGTTTCCTTCACCCTTCCGCCCTCGGGCCATCCCTCGGCGACCGTTGAGATCCGCTTGCCCGACGACTTGCCGCCGGGTGCGGTCGCCGTCCGGGTCCGGGCTGCGGGCAATGCGGGACAGGCCGTTCCCGGTCCCTGGATGGTTTCGGGCACGCTCGAAAGGCCCGCGGCGCATGGGGCTCAACCGGTGTTGCGGTACCATGTGGGCGACGACCTGATCACCGCCGAATGGCCCGCCACCACCGACCGTCTCCGGCTCGCGGCGCAGTTGCATTGGACTTCGGTCTCAGGGAAGGGGTCGTCCTCGGGTCCGACGGTGAAGCTCGATTCCCCGCCGGCGCCCGAGCCCATCCGGATGGTCTTCAAGTTCGGTGAGAATCTCCAACCGGGCGACATTCAGGTCCGGTTTCGCACGACACCCACTCCGGAGAAGGCGGCATCGACCCTTCCCGGGGTCTGGGCGACCTCCACCCAGACCCTGTTCCAGTTGCTGGGCCCGATCCTGGCCGGCGGCGAAATGAGCTACAGCGCGGGTGTCCTGAAGCTGGTCTTCTATGACCGGGACCAGAATGTGGAGCGCTCGGCGGACAACACGGTGGAATTCTATCTCGCCGCCGCCCAGTTCGGCATCGAGGGCCATGTCTGCCACATGCAGGCGGTCGGCCGGAGGGTGGAGTTCACCGTGAAACCCGAGGACGTGCCCTCGGGCCGGTATTGGATCAAGGCGCGGGTGATCGGTCGGGAGGACCGGGTGATCAACAGTCCCTTGGGCGACGCCTATTCCCAAGTGTTCCTGCTCGGACGACCCGTGGTCACGGCCTCGGGACCCTCGACGATAGCCTGGGTCCGGATTGAGGATGCCTTCCGTTACCAAGTGTTCTTCGAGGACGAACGGGGAGAATACCGGACGGTCACCATCGACGCCTCGCCTTCCCCGGGCCTCGACCTGGTCACCCAGGGCCTGCCGGCGGGGAAATACCGGGTGCGGGTCCAGGCGATCGGAGTTGGGAATTATGCCTGGACAGGCGCCGTGAGCGAACCGACGGACGTGACGATCAATCCTTAGCCATAACCATGCATAAGACATCTCACGCAAAGAACGCCAAGGCCGCAAAGAAAGCGGCCGGGGTTCTGATCCACGGGAAGGATGGCCACTCCCTGTTGGGCGGGTGAGTTTTGGTCATGAGATACTTCGTTCTCTTCGCGTCCTTGGCGTTCTTTGCGTGAACTGCCCGGAGTTCCACTGAAGCGTTTCAGTTCAGCAGTCAGACACCATGAACCCCAACACCCCTTCGCTGCTGGTGCCGATGAATCTGGCAGCGCTGTGCGTCGGCCCGCAGGATCAACTGTCGGGAGCCAGGCTCGGGAAGATCGCCGCCGATTTCCAGAATCTGGAAAGCCAGCCCTACCTCGGCGCGTCGGTGGTGCCCAAGCCGTTCGAGGAGGAGGCGGCGCCGGCCGGGATTCACCTGCACTGGGCCTTGCCGGATGCCCTGACACGCAGCGATCCCAGCGACGAGAAGAAGCTTCGCCGGGCTCCGAACCGGTTCCTCGTGGTGCGCCTCGCCACGGTGATCGAACCAGATGGAGGATCCTCCCCGAAGACCGAGAGAAGGGCGTGGGTCGTGGAAAGCGACTTCGTGTGGACGCGCGAGGAAAGGGACGCCGGTGCATCCGATGCGCGCAATGCCCTCAGCCGTGCCGTCCCGTTGGGCTTCGCCAAGGTGGAGAAGGAGGCGTTGATGGGCCATCCTCTGTTCGCCTATCAGGGCCGCGTCCGGCCCCTGGATGCGGCGTGGACGGATCCGGCACGGGATCCCCGGTATCGTCCGGCGCTCACGGCGTTGGGATATGGAACGGAAGCCTATGCCGCCGCCTACCCTCATTGCCGGAACGTCTTCGGTTTCTTCGACCCCGTGTTCGATGCGGTGCGCGCCAAAGACGGCTTGGAGCCCAGGCATCGTCATCTCTCCTACTTGGTGGTTGGGTGGTACCACGACCAGGCCTCGGATCCGGTCACGCTGATCCGGAAGACGGTGGACGACCTGTTAGCCGCCCGGATCAAGAAGACCGGACCTGCGGGCGTCGATCTGGCGAATCTCCGGAAAGAGGTGCTTTCGGACGCGTTCAAGTCGGTCCATGGCTGGTCCTACCCTTGGGCCCGGGAGTCGCAGGGAGGGCGGATTCCGCGGCGGGAACCCGAGCGCACGCTGTTCGTGGGACAGTTGACCACGTTGGAGTGGGATCCCGCGCGGTCCTATGCGTTGCCGGCCGGCAACCCGGTTTCCGTCGCGATCGGGACCACCACTGCCGAAGCGTTGTCGGCCCTCCTCGCCCACACCCAGGACCCTGGTTCGGCGGCGGATTTCGAGACCTTGTTGAACGACTTCCAGTTCGACCTGGTGCGCGAGTATGCCACAGCGGCCGGCCAGGCCAGTCTCCAGGACGCGCTGCACCAGCGTGATTTCACGCCCCTGCCAGCGGGTGACGTGGGTGCCCCGGAAAGCGGTCGCATCTGGCTTCTGAAGTCGGGCGCATCGGGAGACCGGAGCATCAGATCGCAGGCGTCGGACGGCGAATTATCGCGATTGGCCACGAGCCTGGGTGCGTCGCTGCCCGCGGATCTCGCCACGGGATTGGACGCCTTGAATGCCGCCCAGGCCGCCTATGACGACCAGTCGGCCGGTGTCGCGACCCGGCGTGGACAGGTCTTCGCGGATTGGACGACTTATCTCGCTGCGAAGACTCCCGACGCCAAGTCCTATATCGAAAAGGAGATCGCCGCGCTGAATGTCCTCGTGCAGGACCTTGGCGTCCGGAATGCGTCCCGCACCGCCGCCCGGTTGGAATTGGAGCAACTCCTCGGCCTTCCCGAACATTCCGGGAATCCCGCGGGCGAATCGGCGTCGCCCTTATACACCTTGGATTGGGTGACGGCGCCGCGTTATTATAAGCCCAACGATCCGGTGGTCCTGGTCTCCGGCCTGAGCCCTTCGAACCGGTATGGCGACCACGGCCGGCTCGATCCGGGCGGCCAGGGGGGGTTGGTCTGCCGGCTGTCGGATGACATCACGAAGACGGGAGGACTGGCCAATCTGCCCCCGGAAAAGCGTCCGCAACTTCTAAGATACAGCGCACCGGAGGACTGGGCCGGGACCATCACGCAGGAAATCCCCGGGTGGCAGACCGTCATTTCGCTCTGCATCGAGGCGACCCTGTTGGACCCGAACCTGGCGACCCTCGTGGGCGGTGTGGAGGTGACCCGATGCCAGCGTGATTATAGAGGCGGCAAGCAGGAGGACTTCCACGGTGTCGCACCGTCGCCCGTCGGGTTGACGGTGTATCGGCATCCGTGGATTCCCCTGATACTTCAATGGGAGGCTTCGTTCCGTCCCTTCTACCCCCTCACCGGACCGGACGGGGTACCGTTGGCGTATCCCGAATCGTGGGGGATGCAAGGTTTCGAACTGCACGAGTCGAATCCCGAGATCGGTTACAAGGGCGCGAACCCCGGGCATGCGGGTTTGGTCCCGACGACTTATCGGGGAAGCGTCACGCTCGCGCGCGATGTCCAGATCGACCTGACCAGCCAGATCCAGCGTCACCTCGAGGAGCATCCCTTGGATTTGGAGATGGATTCTCCGGGGGTCCGGCGGATGAAGGAGACGTTGAAGCAGGTGGCCGGGATGTCGTTCCAGATGATGGCGCAGTCCATGGACGGGTTTCACCGGCAACTGTTGATGCGGGACCAAGCCCTCCAAATGCGGGTGTTCGATCCCCCGGCGTCCCGGACCGGGGATGATTGGAAGCGCGATTATGTCGGTGTCTACCGGTTTGCCGCCGAGGTGGAGAAGGCCGTCGACCGGGAACGCGACGCGTCGTGCCTCGAAGGACGGAATCATTTCAATCCGATTCGTGCCGGGAGTTTGACGATCACGCGCCTGCGGGTCTTGGACGCCTTCGGGCAGGTGCGGGAGATCATCGCGCCCAATCCGACCCGGGATTCGATCCGGTCGGAGGATGTCATTCCGTCCGGCCGCCTCCGGGCCCCGAAAGAATGGAACGAAACCGCCGCGGTGCTGCCCCTGCGCATCACGCAGCCGGCCCGGTTGTCATTCCGCTATCGCTCCGCATTGGTCGTCGGTGGCGGGTCACCCGGCGATAGTGCCGCCCGGGCCGGGTTGGAGATGAGCTGCGACCCCGCATCGACCCCGGTGTTCGGGTGGGTGCTCTATAATCGCTTCGACGACGCCTTGGGCATTTATAATGAGGATGGGCGCCCCGTCGGTTCCTTCAACCTGCGGGGCCCGGTCTGGCAGGAAACGCCGGGTGCAAATCGGGGTGTTCCCAGCCCGCGTCTCGCCGAGTTCATCCAGCACCTCGGCGGACGATTGCCCGGCGATTCCGACCGGGCGGATCACCGGGCCGAGTCCGAGGAATTCCGCGGGTTCCTGAAGAAGCTGATCGCGACCATCGACCACGGTTCGACCGGAATCGAACCGGATGACTCCGCGCAGGACCCGGGGTTGGCCGTGCTCATTGGTCGGCCTCTGGCATTGGTCCTCGCCGATCTGCACCTTGAGCTCTATGGCACCCCGCCGGGCGACGGTGCCCAGCCCGGCCTGCCCGCCATCGACCAGAGCCGCGCGGCGTTCGACGATTCCATCGCCCGGTTCAAGTCGGGTGGCGGCACGGTCTATTCGGAACAAGAACGCAGGTCCGCCGGCTTTGCCAAGGTCCGGTTCCCGGTGCGTCTCGGGGATGGCGCGAAGGTGCACGACGGATTGGTCGGCTACTTCGTGAAGGGCGCGGATGCCGCCACCAGCTATCGGACCTTCCATGCCCCCGGCGCAGTGCCCGGCGGAAATCCCAACGTGGTGCCGCCGCCCCTGAGCGGGACCGGTTGCCTTTCCCTGGCGGCAGCGGACCCGATCGGGACCACGGTCATGATGCTGGTGGATCCCCGTGGCGCCGTGCATGCCAGCACCGGCATCCTACCCGTCAAGGGCATCACCCTGCCGCCCGAGCAATACGCCGATGCCCTGAAACGGATCGACGCCACCTTCCTCACCGCTCCGGTTCTCGGTGGCGCGGATAGCATCCAACTGCCCGTTCCCGTCGAGGCGGGGCATGCCTGGTCCTGGCTGACGCGGCGGGCCGACGAGGAGCTGGTCGGCAGGAGTGCCATCGGAATCCGCAGGTGGACGACCCAGGGACTCGTCGAAGCCCCCAACACAAGCGCGGCTTTCTCCCCATCGCCACTCCGTCTGAGAGAGGGATGGCTTCATCTCTACCCGGTGGAGACAGCCTCGGACGGAAAATCCAACGATCGACTCGCGACCCCTCCAACTCCTTTCGACGTGGTGGTGAGGCCGGACGTCAGCGGAGACCTGACCCTGGTTCCGGAGACGGCGCGGCTTCTCGGCCCCGGGATCACCCTGGCGGAGACGGATGACGGCAAACGCTTCATCGGCTATTGGAATCGCGAGGACGACTCCGTCTCGTGGAAGGTCGCCGCCGAGGGCGGGTACAACGTCGACATCAGCTACTCGGCCCCGGAGGAGTCGCAGTTCAAGATCGAGGTCTTCGACCCGTCGGGACGCCCAATGTGGACGCAATACTATCGCGCGCCTGGCACCGGCACTTGGGACGTTATCCAACACCCGGAGGTCGTGAGTTGGCGTCCGGGCCTGGCCGATTGGATCTATGCGGTGCCGCTGGCTTGGTGCGGGACGGATCGGGGCGTATGCACGATCAAGGTCAGTCCGGCGACTCATCTGCCGGATGGTCTGTCCGGGGTGGAGAAGCGATGGAGACCCGTCAACCTTTGGTCCCTCGCCCTGAGCAAACTGATCGTCCCGACCGGGCCGCGGATCCTTCTCTCCGAATGGTACGCGACCTTGCACGGAACCAAGATCCGACACGTATCGATCCCCGGGGCCATGGGGCCTGAGAACACTTATATCGGTGGCTGGACCGATCCCAAGGAATACATCACGTGGAGGGTGAGGCTGACTGCCGGCGCCTGGAACGTGACGGTGCACCGGCGGCACATCGGGCTCGGGGACTCGCAAGGCGAGGGCCCGGACGTTGCGATCGAAGTCCGCAGGGCGGGGGACTCACAGATGATTGCGTCCGGTCGGGCCAGCGTCCCTCAGGATACAGGCCCCATCCGCGTGGTCGACCTGCCACCGGGTCGCCCGGCGAATACGAGGTGCGGCTGAGGCTGTTCCAGGAGGTGGCGCGACCCTGGCGGACGTTGAACCTGGAGCGGGTCGAGTTGAATGCGCGGGACGGGGGAAGGTGAGAGGTCGTGTTTTCGCCCTTGTTGTAACGGCGGAATATCGGCAGAATAACGGCAATCATCCCCGAATCGGAGAGCCGCCCGAATGCCGTTTGAACCGAAGTTCAGCTTCACCGCCCGGATCGCCACCGACCTCATGCGCATCGAGGGGGCGAGGCAGGCCGTCGTGCATCTGCCGATCACCGCCTCGGTCCTGGCCACCCTGCGGGAGACGGCCCGGCTGTTTTCGACCCATTACTCGACGATGATCGAGGGTAATCGCCTGACGCAGGAACAGGTGTCCAAGGTCATCGGGAAGCAGGAACACTTTCCCGGCCGCGAGCGGGACGAAAAGGAAGTGCTCGGCTACTACGCCGCGCTCGAAAAGGTCGAGCAGTTTGCCCGTGCCGGGGAAGCGGTGACTGAACGGCAGGTGCAGCTGCTGCACGCGCTCGTCATGGCCGGAGGCAGGGCCACCGCGAAACCGTCTCCCTATCGCGACGGCCAGAACGTCATCCGCGATAGCCGCAGCCGCGACATCGTGTACATGCCGCCCGAGGCCAAAGATGTATCCGGACTCATGGGGGACCTGATCGCCTGGCTGAAGTCCTCGGAAAGGGCCGGACTGCCCTCTCCGGTGCGTGCCGGCATCGCGCATTACCAGTTTGCCACGATCCACCCCTACTATGACGGGAATGGCCGGACCGCCCGGTTGCTGACGACGCTGATCCTGCATCTTGGGGCGTATGACCTGAAGGGCCTGTATTCGTTGGAAGAGTATTACGCACGCGACCTCACTGCCTATTACGAGGCGCTCACGGTCGGACCTTCGCACAACTACTACCTTGGCCGCGCCGAATCCGACCTCACCGGTTGGGTCGAATACTTCTGCCGGGGAACGGCCGAGAGCTTCGAGAACGTGCGGAATAGGGCTGGAGAAGCGGCCCGCTTGGGGGCACGGGACGCCTCGGCGCAACTTCGGCAGCTGGATCCGCGGCAGCGAAAGGTGCTGGGGTTGTTCCGGGGAAGCGACACGATCACCAGCCACGACGTCGAACGACTCTTCAAGCTCTCCCGACGGACGGCGCGCGACCTGTTGTCCCGCTGGAGTCAGGAGGGTTTTCTGACGGTCGCCGATCCGGCGAAGAAGAGCCGGAAGTACGGCCTTGCGGGCCTGTTCCAAGGCCTGCTGCGGTAACGAAACCTGAAGCTTTGCCCGGCTGTTGGTCGCCCCGGCTGGCGAATCCCCCAATTGGCAATCGATGATCTCCAATGACCAATCATCAATTATCAATTATCAATTATCAATTATTCGATGGCGGCATGGCCTGCATTCCAGATTCACAGGCCGGCTGGATGCTTCCTGGACGTGGGCTCCCCGGTATTCTCCTTTGGAAGCTGAACCTTCTTCAGTGCATAGCGAAACAATGCATTTTCCTCGAAGGCCAACGGGCCTTTGGGCGGTTCCTCCCCGCGGCCTTGGATCCCGGCGAGGGTGAGCGTCCCGTCCTCGATCTTGAGGATGGCACCGATCACCGCGCCGATGTCACGCGTTCCGATTTCATTTGTTGGATGATAGCCCGTGATGGTGGCGCGCAGTTGCTGAGGGTACGTCCCCGCCGGCAGGTCGAAGGTGGCATCATACCAATTGCCTTTGTTGTTGCCCTGCAGCCATTGAAAGTGGAGCGAATTGTTCGTGATCCCGAGGGTGATTCTGTTGTCCGACTCCTGGCCCAACATGATTCCCTCCCATGTTCCTTGGAGACGTTGTAGCACGGAGGGGGCCGGGGCTGGGGTGGTGGAGTCGGCTTGAAGGCATGCAAGATCACAGGGCATTAGCAGGGACAGCGCCGTGAACCCGAATCTTGGTCTCGGGATCATTCTCATTTGTTAGGTTCCAGCTCTGGTGACGCTCGGTCAAAGGATCCGCGCAGGAACCCGATTGGCGCATATGCCGTCCCCGTGCGTCACCTGCGACCACAGTCCGCTCATTTCGAGCGGAGTCGATTTTGAAATTGTAAAACATCTGTGAAACGATGCGGGTGACCAATGATCGGTCATTCGGATCAGATCTATATCAGTGACAAAGGAAACGGGCACAGGAGACGGAATCCATGGCCGAGCCATCGAAGCTGCGGTTGGCGGGTGCCTGGTTTTACGCGATGAGCCGGGGAAACGATGGACGGGGCGTCGTTCCCGCTGACGAGGACAGGCGGCGCTTTCCGGGGTCGGTCTCCGGGTTGGGGCGCATCTTGGCACTGCCCCAAGGACGCCATCAGGGCGGCTCGGGTGGAACCTCGCCCCGATTGGAAGTTCCCACAGGCCTGGTCTGTTTTGGTAGGGCGAGGTTCCATCCGAGCCGCTGGGGGGGCCGTGGTGGGGGCAGTGCCAGGATGTGCCCTCCGGGTTGTCAGTTGGCAGAAGTGGCTGGACAGACGTGGGCGACCATGGATTCATCCCCGGGCCAATCGTTGCTTGCGGCTCCATGGCTTCCCGTCCCGCCCATCCACAACCGGCGAACCGCCTCCCGAAGGTTGCCGTCAGCATTCCCGGACCGCTGCGCGGCTGTTGCAATGGCGCCGCGGAACTGGCGGTGCCGGCGGCGGACCTGCATGCCGTGCTCGCGCAACTGGAGCGTCTCCACCCGGCGCTGCACCGGAGTATCTGCGACGAAACCGGTGCGCTGCGCCGTCACATCAATCTCTTCGTGAATCTCAATCACATGCGCGACCGGCAAGGACTGGACACCCCGCTGGCGGCAGGCGAGATCGTCACCATCATGACCGCGGTATCGGGAGGCTGAACCATGAAAGACCGTATTATCCTCTGTGTCGGAACCAAGAAGGGATTGTTCGTGGCCGAGTCGTCGAAGACCCGGCGCGGCTTCACGCTGCGCGGCCCATTCAACCCGGGTGTGGGAGTGTATTCGGCGCTGATCGACACGCGCGGCACGCCGCGGCTGTACGCGTCCAGTTGCAATCCGTTTTTCGGGATGAAGGTCCTGCGTTCGACGGATCTCGGGAAGACTTTCAAGGAGACCAAGGCGGCGCCGGCTTTCCCGAAGGATGATGGTCGCGCGCTGGCCAACATTTGGGCGCTGGAATCCGGCAAGGACCGGAAGGAACTGTGGTGCGGCGTTGAGCCGGCCTCCCTCTTCAAGAGCCGTGACGGGGGCGATTCCTGGGAACTGGTGCCGGGGATCAGCAACCACGAGCACGCCCGCAAATGGCATCCGGGCAATGGCGGATTGTGCATGCACACCATCCTGCGCGACGGCAACCGCGTTCATCTCGGCATCTCGACCGGCGGCCATTACTTGAGCGAGGATGGCGGGGAGACTTTCGCCGCGGCCAACCACGGGGTCGGTGCGGGGTTCAGCCCGGATCCCTTTCCCGAGTTCGGCCAATGCGTCCACAAGATCGCGGGCCACAAGGACGCACCCGGCCGGCTCTATATGCAGAACCACGGCGGCTGGGGCGAGTGGGACGGACCGGGCGGACGGCGCCCGGACATCGGCGTGCTGCGCAGCGACGACCACGGCCACACCTGGCGCTCCATCGCGAAGGGGTTGCCGTCCGACTTCGGTTTCCCGTTGGTGGTCCATCCGCACCATCCTGACACGCTGTATGTCGTGCCGTTGGAGCCGTCGACACGGACCTGTCCGGGCGGCATCCCGGCGGTCTGGCGCAGCGAAAACGGCGGCGGTTCCTGGAAGAAACTCACCCGGGGACTGCCTAAGAAGGACAGTTTCTTCACAGTGTTGCGCGATGCGGTGGACATCGACGAATTACCCGCGCCGGCCCTTTATTTCGGGACGACCACGGGCCAGCTCTGGATTGGTCGCGACGGCGGCGAGAAATGGGAATGCCTGTTCAACTCGCTGCCGCCGATCCACTGCGTCAAGGCGGTCGTCGTTTGAGGCGCTGAAGGGGGGCGGGGTAGCAGCCGATCCGGCCTCCTCCCCCCTCCGTACCTCTGTTGCCCTCTCGTCCTCGTGCTTCTCGTCCTCGGCCCTCGTCCTCGGCCCTCGTCCTATATCGGGCATTGGGCTTCGAGGACGAGACGCGAGGACGAGACGCGAGGACGAGACACGAGACGCGAGGCGGGGAGCTTCCTCCTCTTCCCAGCCTTTTCCTCCTTCGTTCCTCAGGAAGGGAGGGAGTCCGGGTGTCCGGCCCTCATCCTTGCTCCGTTATCCTCAATCCCGCCCCCAATAAGGCCTTCTGGGCGGCTCGGGTGGAGCCCCCCTTTACCTAATCAATCATCCGCCGACGGGTCCAATCGGGTGTGCTTCACGATTTCCAGCCGCCGCCGAGGGAGCGATAGAGAGCCACGGCATTGAGCAGGCGCGCCCCTTGGAATTGCAACAGGGTCTGCCGGGCGGCGTACAGGTCCTGTTGGGCGAGGAGGACATCCAGATAGCTGTCCACACCCTGCCGATAGCGTGCGCTGGCAAGGTCGAAGCGCTTTTGCTGCGCCATCAGCAACAACTCCTGGGCCTGAAGTTTCTCATCGAGAATCGAATGGACGGCCAGCGCGTCCGCAACCTCGCGAAACGCGCCCTGGATGGCCTTCTCATAGTTGGCGATTTCGATCCTCTTGCCAATCTTGGAGGCGTCGACATTCGCCCGGGTGGCGCCGCCATCGAAAACGGGGATGGTGATCTGCGGGGAGAAACTCCAGGTCGCCGAAGGGCCGGTGAACAGGTCCGCCAGGGTGGCGCTGGCGGTGCCGGCGGAACCGGTGAGCAGGATCCGCGGATACAGCGCCGCCCGCGCCGCCCCGATGTCCGCGTTGGCCGCCTTCAGGGCGTGTTCGGCCGCCAGGATGTCGGGTCGGCGCTGCAACACCTCGGAAGGCATCCCGGAGGGCAGACCGGCGAGCAGATGCTGCTGCCGGAATGGTTGGCCGGGAGGAAGATCGTCAGGGAGCGGACTGCCGATCAGGGTCACGAAGGCGTTTTCAGACTGGGCCAGGAGCTGGGCATAATTGGCGATGTTCACGCGGGCGGTCTGGACCTGCGCCCGCGAGGTCTGCAAATCCAGTTCCGAGGCGACGCCGGCCTCGAAGCTCCGTTTGTTCAGATCGTACGACGACTGGACGGTGTCGAGCGTCTGCTGCCCGATGGCCTTGGCCTCCCGGTATTGCAGCAGGGTCAGATATTGCGACGCGACCTCGGAGACCAACGCGATCTGCAAACTTCGTCGCGCCTCCTCGGTCGCCAGGTATTTCTCCAAGGCCTCCGTCTTCAGACTCCGCACCCGGCCGAATAGGTCGACCTCATAGGCCGCGTTCACATGGACGTCATAGGTGGTGGTGATGCTGCCCCCGTCGAATACCGAGACCGAGCCGGAGGATTTTTGGCGGGTGCCGCTCGCCGCGCCGGAAAGACCGGGGAGGAGGGCAGCGCGTTGGATGCGGTACTGGGCGCGGGACTGTTCCACGCGCAGCGCCGCGATTCGCAGGTCGCGGTTGTTCTCCAAGGCGAGGCCGATCAAAGTTTGCAACCGGGGATCATCGAAGAAGTCGCGCCAATCGATGTCGGCCGGGACGGTGTTGGTGGCGCCGCTCCGGGCCGCGCGATCGGGCCATGAAGGGGCCACCGGCGCGGCAGGCCTTTCGTAATGGGGAGACAGGGTGCAGCCGGCCAGGAACGCGCCGAGGACGGCGATGGAAGTGGACCTCCGGTTCATAGGGTTTGCGTCGCGGCGGGAGCGGCGGTTCCCGGGTTGGGCTTCGGTTTGAAAATGCCGCGGACCACCACATAGAACACGGGGATCAGGAAGATGCCGAGGGCGGTGGCGGCGAACATCCCGCCGGCCACGCCGGTGCCGATGGCATTGCGGCTGGCGGATCCCGCGCCGGTGCTGACCACCAGCGGCATCACGCCGAGAATGAAGGCGAAGGAAGTCATGAGGATCGGCCGCAATCGCAAGTGGACGGCCTCGAGGGTCGCCTCGACGGCGGTCTTGCCGGTGGCCTGCAGGTCCTTGGCATATTCGATGATCAGGATCGCATTCTTGGTCGCCAAGCCGACGGTGGTCAGCAGCCCGACCTTGAAATAGACGTCGTTGGGCAAGCCGCGCAGGGTGGCGGCGACCAGGGCCCCCAGGACTCCGAGCGGCACGACCAGGATGACGGACAGCGGGATGGGCCAGCTTTCATAGAGGGCGGCGAGGCATAAGAACACGACCAGCAGCGACAAGGCATAAAGCAACGGGGCCTGCGATCCGGAAAGTCGTTCCTCATAGGATTGCCCGGTCCATTCGTAACCGATCCCGTGCGGCAATTGCCGGGCCATTTCCTCCATCGCCTGCATTGCGTCGCCCGTGCTCTTTCCGGGGGCGGCGGCACCGACCAGTTCATAAGACGGGAAGCCGTTGTAGTTTTGCAACTGGGGCGATCCATAGATCCATCGGACCGTCGTGAACGCGGAAAGGGGGACCATCGTTCCGGCGCGGTTGCGGACAAAGACCTTGCTCACGTCGTCCGGCGACATGCGGAACGGTGCGTCGAGTTGGACGATCACGCGTTGGACGCGGTTGCCGTTGCTGAAATTGTTGATGTAACTCGAGCCGAAGCTGGTTTGGAGCGTGGTGTTGACGTCGACGAGGGACACGCCCAGGGCGCCGGCTTTCTCCTGGTCGACATCGACCTTGAGCTGGGCGGCGTCCTCGAGGCCCTGGACGCGGACGCCGGCGACGACGGGATTGGTGGCGGCCATGGCGAGGAGTTGGTTCCGCGCGGCCAGCAACTCCGTGTGACCGAGACCGCCGAGATCCTGGAGTTGGAAATCGAACCCGGTCGAATTCCCGAGTTCGGCGATGGCGGGCGGGTTCAGGGGGAAGATGATCGCGTCCCTGACCGAGGCGAAGGTTCCGGCGGCGCGGGCGATCACCGCCTGGACGGTGTGTTCCGCCCCTTTGCGCTCACCCCAATCCTTGAGGCGGCCGAAGGAGAGCGCGGAATTCTGGCCGCGCCCGTTGAAGCTGAAGCCGGCCACGGTGATGAAGCTCTCGATCTCCGGTTGCTTGAGGAAATAATCCTCCACCTGCCGCAGGACATCCTGGGTGCGTTCCTGGGTGGCGCCGACCGGGAGTTGGATGTTGGTGATGAAATAGCCCTGATCCTCCGCCGGCAGGAACGACGACGGCATTTTGGCATAGAGAAGCCCGACCAGGAACACGATCCCCAGGAACACGGTGATCGAGGCCAGATGGTGCCCCAATATCCGGCCCACGGTGGATTGGTACCGGGTGGTGGCCTTGGAGAACGAGCGGTTGAACCAGCCGAAAAATCCGCCCTTCTCATGCTTGTGTCCCTTGGGGATCGGCTTCAGCAGCGTCGCGCACAGGGCGGGGGTCAGCGACATGGCGAGGAAAACCGAGAACACCATCGACGAGACCAGCGACAGGGAGAACTGGCGGTAAATGGTCCCCACCGATCCGCTGAAAAAAGCCATGGGGATGAACACGGCCGTGAGGACCAGCGTGATGCCGATGAGGGCGCCCGTGAGCTGGCTCATCGCCTTGCGGGTGGCCTCCAGCGGCGAAAGGCCTTCCTCGGCCATGATCCGTTCCACGTTCTCGACGACCACGATCGCGTCGTCGACCAGGATCCCGATGGACAGGACCATGCCGAACATGGTGAGGACATTGATGCTGAACCCGAACGCGAGCATGGAGGCGAACGTGCCGAGCAAAGCGACCGGGACGACGATGGTGGGGATGAACGTCGCGCGGAGATTCTGCAGGAACAGATACATCACCAGGAACACCAGGACGATCGCCTCGGCGAGCGTCTTGAGAACCTCCTCGATGGAGATCCGCACGAACGTGGAGGTGTCCAGGGGATAATCGACGCGCACGCCGGGAGGGAAGAAGCGGGAGAGATCGGCGACCTTTTCGCGCACGGCCGCGGCGGTGTTCAGCGCGTTGGCGGTCGGTGAGAGCTTGATCGCGACGGCGGCGGAGGGATGTCCGTTGACCCGGGCCTGGGTGCCGTAGTTTTCCGCGCCCAGGGCCACCCTCGCGACGTCCTTGAGAAACACCCGCGAACCGTCGGGATTGGAGCGCAACAGGATGTTCTCGAACTCGGGCACCGTGTGCAGGGTGGTCCGCCCCTGCATGATCACGTTGAGTTGCTGCCCCGGCACGGAGGGCGCCGCGCCGATCTGTCCGACGGGGACCTGCGCGTTCTGGTTCTGGATCGCGGTGGCGACGTCGGACGCCGCGAGGCCGAGGCCGTTCATCCGGGCCGGGTCCAGCCACACCCGCATGGCGTATTGGGAACCGAAGAGGTTGGCCTCGCCCACGCCGGTGACGCGCCGGATCGGATCCAGGACGCTGGCCGATATATAATTCCCCAAGGCGGTCTCGTCGAGGCTGTTGTCCGTCGTCGAGAGCGTGAAGAACATCATATAATTCCGCGTGGCCTTGGCGACGACGATGCCCTGTTGCTGGACGGTCAGCGGGAGGCTGGGCGTGGCCAGTTGGACCTTGTTCTGGACCTGCACCTGCGCGGTGTCGGGGTTGGTGCCGGGAAGGAAATACAGCGTGACCGTGGCCAGGCCCGACGCGTCGCCGCCCGACGTCATATAGAGCAGGTTGTCGATGCCGTTGAGTTGTTGCTCGATGACCGAGACGACCGTTTCCTGCAACGTCTCGGCGGAGGCGCCGGCGTAGTTGGCCGAGACCGAGATCGAGGGGGGCGCGACGTTGGGGTACTGGGCGATGGGCAGCTTGGCGATGGCCAACCCGCCGAGCACCATGATGAGAATGGAGACGACCCAAGCGAACACCGGCCGGTTGATGAAGAAGTGCGCCATGGTTCGCCCTAGTTGGTCGGGGACCCGGGCATCGGGGTGCCGGAAGCCGCCGGGACGAACGGGACCGGGTTCACCACCGAACCCGGGGGCGCCTTCTGGGAACCCTCCACCACCACGCGTTCGCCGGCTTTCAATCCCCGGGCCACGACGACCTGGGTCCCCACCGTCCGGTCGATCTCGATGCCACGCAGTTCGACTTTGTTGTCCGGGCCCAAGACCAGCACGGTGGAGGTGCCCGCGGTGCCGCGGGTGATGGTGCGCTGGGGGATCGTGAGCGCATTCGTGTTGACGCCCTCGACGATGCGGGCGCGGAGGAAGACGCCGGGAAGCAGGAGGTTTTCCGGATTCGGGATCGTCGCGCGCAGGGTGACCATCCCGGTGGTCGGATCGACCGAGATGTCGGAAAAGAGGAGCGTGCCCGGGTGGCTGTAGGGCGTGCCATCCTCCAGGATCAAGGTCACGCCCGCCTTGCCACGGTCGGCGCCTTGGAGCGAGCCGCTGGCGAAGGCCTTTCTCAGTCTCAACAGGTCGGCGCTCGATTGCGTGAAATCGAAATACACCGGATCCAATTGGCGGATCACGGCCAGCAGCGTCGCCTCGGTGGCGCTGACCAGGGCGCCCTCGGTGACCATCGCCTTGCCGATCCGACCGGAAATCGGGGCGGTGACCCGGGCGTAACCGAGGTTCAACTCGGCGGTTTGGGCCGCCGCCCTGGACGCGAGGAGTTCCGCCTCGTTCTGGCCAAGCGCGGCCACGGCCTGGTCGTAGACCTGCTTGCTGATCGCGTTGATCGGGACCAATTCCTTATACCGGTCGGCGGTGGCCTTCGACATTTTCAGCGTGGCGTCCGCCCTGGCCGTGGCCGCCTTCGCCGCGTCGAGACCCGCCTGCAGGGGGGCGGGATCGATCTCGAACAGGACCTGCCCTTCCTGCACGTTGGAACCTTCCTCGAAGAGCCGTTTTTGGAGGATTCCCGTCGCCCGGCCGCGCACCTGGGCTTCCCGGGTCGGGACAATCCGGCCCGGGAATTCGGTCGTGCGCTCAACGCGTTCCGCCGCGACCGCCACGAAGGAGACCACCGTGGGCGGCCGCGCCTGCGACGGTGTTTCGGTCTTGCGACAGGCGCCGAGGACCAGGATCAGTGCCAGCGCGAAAGGGCAACGCACGGGCTTGGGACAGGTCTGAATCTTATCCATGACGGGGGGAAATCAGGGCGCCCGGAATCCGGCGGCCGCGAAGGCGATCAGTTTACGGGCCAGCGCCTCGGCATCGACGGATTGCACCCGGGCCGGGCGGAAAGTGTCCTTGGTCAGCATCCAGTGGTGCAGGGCGCCATAGGTGAACTTCAGGCGCCAATAGATGTCCGAACGGGACAGGTGCGGCAGGGCTTTGCGGAGGGCCGCATCCATGCGGTCCATCAGGGGTTCGAACTGTCGTTTCAGGAGCGCCTCGAGGCCGGGGCCGGGCTCCGAAAGGCAGCGCCCAAAGAGTTTCGAAAACGCGACACTGCCCTTGGAGGCCGGTTCGGAACCCTCGAGCGCGGGCCGGATGAACGCCTCCAGGATGGTCTCCACCTTCGGCCCGCGTTTCCCGGCCGATTTCTCGATGGCATCGAGCGCGGCGAGCCGGGCCTTGTTCACGGGGACGATGCGGCGCTCAAAGACGGCGGCGATCAGGTCCTGCTTGGTGCCGAAATGATAGTTGATCGCGGCCAGGTTCACCCTCGCGCCCCGGGTGATGTCCCGGATGGAGACCCGGTCGAGACCGCGCTCGCCGAAGAGCAGCTCCGCGGCGTCCAGGATTCGCGACCGCGTTTTTCCAGGCTCTGTCATACGTTCGTTTCAAACGCTCGTATGAAACCGGTCACCGGGTCAAGGCGATTCCGGGTACCCGGGACGGCGCGGCCGCATTCGGGCATCGTGGGAAGCCGGGTCTTGGGAGAAGCGGGACGGGTGGGAAAATCCGCCCTCCCAGGGCGGGCGCGACAGCCCCGGGGGGGGCGGGTTTTCCTACCCGCCTTCCCACGATGCCCGGATGCGCCCCGGGGTCAGGCCGGCGTCGGCGCCCCATCGTCCCGCCCGCGGACTCCGGGCGCGATCCGGTTTTGCGCGTCGTCCGTCGTGCCCGGGCCATGGAAAGGGCGGATCTTGGCACGGCCCCCGCCATGGACTCCCAAGCGGCTCGGGTGGAACCTCGCCCTACCAAAACAGACCAGGCCGGTGCGAGCTTCCAATTCTGGAGATTGACGATTGAGGATTGGGTGGCGCGTGCGGCGAGTCCCCGAACAGGCAAACAACAATCCCCAATCCTCCATCATCCATTCCCCACACCGGGGGGCGCGGGCGGGGGACATTGATGATTTTGGATTGGAAATTGAGGATTGTTGATTGGGAAACGTTGCCCGACGTGACTCACTTCCGGGTGTAGGTGATCTCCATCGTCTTCGCGTTTTCCCCGCGGCTGCCGTCGAACATCTCCAGGACGTGCTTCTCCGGGCTGACCAGGCGCAGGACCGTCTTCATCGGAATGTCCTTCCGTCCGGTGGCGGGGCAGTTCGACTTGCCTTCCAAGGTGATGGTCTTGTTGCCGCTGTCGGCCTTGCCTTCACTCGTGAAGATCGAGGTCTGGGTGTCACAGACCCAAACGCTGTTATAGGTCTGCTTCGTGTTGTCGAATCCCAGGAGGGTGCGTCCGGTGAAGGGCTTGCCCATCATGTCGCCACGGAAATCCTCCTCCAAGAAACGTCCGTTGAACTTCCAACTCGCATTCGCCTCCCCCTGGCTGACCTGGGGGGCACCGCCGGGATCCATCCAGCACTTCACCTCGGCCTTCCAATTTCCGACCAGCGCATTGAGGACCTTGTGCGCGGGCCCCGGGGTGCCGGCCGCCTCCATCTTCCGCATCATCTCCTCGTGTTCCGCGCCGGGTTTGGGGGAACCGGGGGCGTTCGCATGTCGAGTCTGCTCCGTGGCCTGCTTATCGTGAACTTCCGTTTTCATGGTGTTTTTCCTGTTCTCATCATGGTTTTCCAAATGACCGATGTCTCGCGGGGCTGAAGTTCCACTCCCTGCACGGGGCATGCCGCCGGATTGCCGCCTGAATCCGCGTTTCCGTCGGGAGGAACCGTCGCAAAATGCGCAAAAAAAGTGCGGGCGGGTTGCAAAATATCGCCGGACAAATCCCTTTCAAGAAGCCATGCCAATCGGTCCGCCGGGACGGCCTTCACGAGGGCCATACCACGAGCTTCCCCGGGCCGGGAATCAGGAGTCATTGCCCCCCGCGGCCGGCCCCGGGCCTCGCCGAAAGCAGGGGCGCGAGCTGCGGATCAGCCTTCTCGGCATCGGTCAGGGTCGCGATCGCCGCCGTCCGGACCAGGTTCCGGGGAGCGTCGTTGCCGACGGTGCCCGGTCGGCGGCCCACCCGCGCAAACCAGGTCTTATAGGCGTCGTCAAAGATCCCGTCGCCGCCCTGGTAGTAGTTCTGGAACCATTGGAAATAGGCGACCCGGAGCCCGGGCGTCCAGCCGGCGGTCACCGTGCGGAGATTGTAACGATACTCGAAATTCTCCTGGTAGTTCCGGGTCGCCTGCGCGAGGGCCAGGGTCTTGGCCGCGACCGTGGGGGAATTGAACGCGGCGAGGATCTGCGACAGGTCGGTGTTCAGCGGGAAGCTCCTCGCCGGAAACACCGTGTCGATGTCGGCGATGACCCTTTGGATCGCCGCCTCGGAGGGTTTGCCATTCCGGCTCACGGCCACCTGGATGACCCGGAGCTTCTGCAGTTTCACCGCGTCGGGAAGGCCGGCCAGCGGGAACGTTTCAAGCTTGGCGAAGATCTCCCCGTTCGACGCCTCCCCGCCCACGCGGGCCAGTGCCAGCAGGGCGATGAGGGCGGTCTTGGGGTCGGTTTCCGCGAGGGCCTTCGCCTTCCATTTCGCCGGGGAAACCGTTTCCAAGGCCACCCGGGCCGCATAACGGATCGGCCGGTCGTCGCTTCCCAGATGCGGCCACGCCGCGGTGACGGCCCCGGGGTTTTCACTCTGCCAATGAAATGCCTCGAGGGAATGCCGGAGATCTCGCTCCCGGGACCCCTCGGCGTTGGCATAGGCCACCTTCCCGGTCGGTTCGGTCCCGACATAAGTCAGGCGCATCAGGTAGGCCTGCGTGCTGCGGTTTCCGATCACATAATAAAAGGTTCCATCCCGGGCGACCATCATGTCGGTCACATTGTGGGTTGTCTGGAGCGCATTCGTGTAGAGCGATTTCGGCCAGGCGATGTTCTCCAGCGCCGTCACCGCGTAACCGCTTCCCGACGGCTTCAGATGCACCGCCATGATCCGGCCATAATTGTTGTCGGCGATATAAAGGGCCTTCTGGTAGGCGGCGGGGAACCTCGTGTTGTGACCGAAGGTCACCCCCACCGGGCTGCCGAGCCCGACATCGAAAAGCGGGGGCACGACGTCCTCCCACCAACCCGGATATTTCCCGCTGCTGGAGTCCCGGCGATGGCCGAAATTGGCTCCGACCGGCGCCCACAGCACCCGGGTGGGCCGATACCAGGGAACGCCCAGTTCGGGCTCGTGATCGCTGTCATAGGTGAACATTTCGCCGTCGCCGTTGTAGGCGAAATGGAGCGCGTTCCGCAGCCCCATCGCCATCAGATGCGGATCCTTCCCGTCGAAATCAGTCCGGATGATGTGTCCCCCGAATCCCCAGCCGCCGGGTCCCGCCGCCGCGGCCGCGTAGTTCCCGCCGGCGCCCCGACCGCCCGCTCCGAGCACGGGGATGATCCGGTCGTCAGCGAGGTGGCGGACCGGGGAATTGGGGGAAATGTCGTCCGGAAGGGCGACCCCGTTGCCGTTGATGATATAAAGGAACCGGCCGTCGGGTGAAACTTTCGGGGCGTGGACACCGTGATCGCTATGACCCTGCTCGTTGCCGGTCCAGGAACGCAACGTCTCCAATTTGCCGAAGTTCCCGTCGTCATCGGCCTCCGTCAACCGCTGCAGACCGGTCGGCCCGCTCTCGCAACAAAAGGAGGGGTTCTCTTTGCCATAGACCATCGCGTCATTCGCGTCGCGGCCGCCCTGGACATAAAGGCTGTTGCCATGCCACTCCATGCCCATGGCCTCCGAGACCGGGGTGTAAAGGGTTTCGTTCCGGGTCACCTTGCCCTGGGCGTCCAGGGTCAACCGGGTGAAGGGCTGCTGCTCATTGGCACCGAGCAGGATCCGCCCTTTGCCATCCTCGACCATGCTGATCCAGGATCCCTGCATCGGCACGTCCGCCGCCGCCACGATCTCGATCCGGAATCCCGGCAACGTCCCGATCACCGTGTTCGGGTCGGCGGGAAGCGCTCCGCCACCGACCCGGCCGCCTCCGCCGCCGCGTCCGACGGACTGGGCCCGCGCCCGGATCTGGTCGATCTGTTGCTGATTGAGGGGGGACGGGCCCGCCTGAACCCGGGCCAATTCTTCGGCCCGGAGTCTGGCCAGTGCCAGTTCGGCCGCGGCCAGGGTATCCGCATTTCTCCGGAGAGTGTCCGCGTCGCTTTTGAACGGGGCCTGGGCGAAGGCGGCGCGTGCGTCGGCGACCGCCTTCTCCGCGGCCTGGGTTGCGGTCCGCAGCCCGAGAATCGCCTTCGCCTGGGCTGGTCCCGGTGATGCCACGACCCGCGCGACCGCCTCGGGCTGGGTGATGGCCGGTCTGGGAGGGGGCGACACGAAGTGTCCGAATTGCCCCAGAACGTCCGGGCAGCCCAGGAACAGGAGTGACACCGCGAGGATCGCGGACAACGGGGTCGGGCGGGCGGGCTTGTTCATGACTGATCTTGGCCGTAAGGAGTCAGTTCTTTTACAAAAGGAAACGAAGGGAACAAAGGCTGAAAGAGTGGGAATGTGTCGGGCGTGCGCATCTGGGCATCGTGGGAAGCCGTGACATTGGAGGGGCGAGGCGGGTAGGAAAACCCGCCCCCCGGAGCTGTCGCGACCACCTGGGAGGGCGGGTT
>JANYCC010000266.1 GCA_025360495.1 Verrucomicrobiota bacterium
GGACGACTGGACGTGGTGGTGGGCAATTGGGGATTGAACACCGGGTATGCGGCGGAGCCCGGGCGACCGCTGCGGGTGTATCATGGGGACTTGGCCGGGGCGGGAACCATGGATCTTGTGGAATCGTATTATCCCAGTGAAATCGGGACGGAGATGCCGCGACGCAGTCTGGGTGCCTTGGGACACGCCTTTCCGACGCTGTTGGAACGTTTTCCGAGCAACGCGGCGTTTGGGAGCGCGACCTTGCCGCAGGTCCTTCAGACGCTCCGGGGACGGCCTGGCGTGGCGACCGCGGTTGAGTTGCAGAGCGTGCTCCTGCTCAATCGGAACGGGACTTGGGAAGCGCGACCACTGCCCCGGGAGGTTCAGTTCGCGCCCGCATTCGGGTTGGCGGCCGGTGACGTGGATGGGGACGGGAAGGAAGACCTGTTTGTCGCGCAGAATTTCTTTGCGAACCGGGCGGAATGGCCCCGAACCGATGCCGGACGGGGGGTGTGGTTGCGGGGCGACGGACGGGGAGGATGGATCGATTGGCCGGCGTCTGAGTCGGGCGTCCAGATGGATGGGGAAGGACGTGGGGCGGTGCTCGCGGACTTGAATGGGGATGGGCGTCTGGACTTGGTGGTGGCGCAGAACGGGGCGCCGACCCGGCTTTGGTTGAACCGGGGTGGGAGGCCAGGGGTGAGGGTGAAACTGGCGGGACCACCGGGCAATCCGGCCGGCATCGGGGCAGGGATCTCCCTGCAATATGGGGGCAGTCGTGTCATCCGGCACGAAGTGAAGGGTGGCGGGGGGTATTGGTCCCAAAACAGCGCCGTCATGGTGGGGAGCGGGCAGGAGGATTTGCCTGAATCCGTTGAGGTCCGGTGGCCTGGAGGAGTGACCCGACGCCATCCATGGCCGACCGGAGCGCGGGACGGTTTGGTGCGGTTTGAAGGGACGATTGAAGGGAGGTAACCCGTTGATGGGTGATTGGCGGAGGGGGGTGGGCAGGGGATTGGCGGCGCTCCAACACCATTTCGTCACAGAAGTTCCGCCGATCGTCACAGAGGGGTTGACACCTCTACCCGAAATGGGGTTGGCTTGCTTCTGTTTCCACGGATAGGTCGAGCCACCTGGCCCCGTTTCTGTCGTTCAGTCCGCGTGAGTGCGTGGAATGCCGGTTGGGGAATCAGGGGTGAGACCGGTCCGCGAGACCACAGTTACCTATGCGCAAACCTACAACAAATTGTTGGCCGCAACGTGCGGGTCAGGGGCTCATTGCCGCCGGCCTGGCGCTCGCAGCCGGCGCGGCACTCCAAGCCGCGGATGTCACCGTCACCGGTGTCCTCAAGAATCAGTTCTACAACAACGGCACCCTGTCGTCGGTCGAGGGAGGCACAGCCACCCTGACCTACGTCGAATCCGTCAGTTCGTTCAACACCGCGGTCAACAAGGCCGACAACTACGCCGAGAGAGTCAGCGGTTGGTTCACCCCGACGCAGAGCGGCAAGTACGTGTTTTTCGTCGCGTCCGACGATGATTCGGACCTGTTCGTGAGCACGGATGCCTCGCCGGCCAACAAGAAGTTGGTGGCCCATCAAAACACCTGGGGCAACCAGTATGAATGGACGACCGCCGAAGGCGGCGGCAAGGCGGGCGGCGTCGCGGACGTCGACCAGAAGAATTCGAGCCTGTTCACGCCGGACGCCGGTGTGACGGTCCCGTTCGCGGGCGGTATCCAGCTCAACTCCGGGACGAGCTATTACATCGAGGGTGTGCACCATGAAGGCGGCGGCGGCGACGACTTCGCGGCCACGTTCAAGCTTTTGGCCGACGCCGATCCGGCGAATGGCACGACGAGCGCGCTGACGGGCAGCCTCATCAGTGCGAAGTTCACCAACCCGACCACGTTGACGATCAGCACCCAACCGGCGGACACGAAGGTTGCGGAGACCGCGATCGCCTCGTTCACGGTGGGGGTCAGCCAGGATGGCGAACTCAGCCCGACCTACCAGTGGCGCAAGAATGGCACCGCCATTGCCAATGCGACCTCCGCGACGTATGCGTTCCAAGCCTTGAACGCGGACAATGGCGCCACGTTCGACTGCGTGGTGAAGACCCCGGCGGTCGGGGCCCTGACCGTCCTGTCGGCGACCAGCACGGGCGCCAAGTTGACGGTGGATGCAGCGGTCTCGATCAGCGGTGTGGTCAAGCATGAGTACTTCGCGGGTGCCAGCCGCGCCTCTGTCGAGGGCAACACGGCCGGTGCACCGACCTATACGGAGCTCCTGTCCAAGTTCGAGACGGGCGTGAATTTCGCGGACAATTACGCGAACCGCATTTCCGGCTATTTCACGCCGGACACCACGGGTCTCTATGTGTTCTTCGTCGCCAGCGATGACGACAGCGACCTGTTCCTGAGCACGGACGACCAACCGGGCAACAAACGGTTGATCGCGCAGCAGAACTCCTGGGGCAACAACCTCGAATGGTTGACCGCCGAAGGTGGGGCCAAGACGGCCGGCGTTGCGGATGTCGACCAGAAGAACTCCAGCACTTTCACGCCGGACGGCGGCGTCACGGTTCCGTTCGCGAACGGCATTTCGCTGACGAAGAACACCAAATACTACTTCGAAGGCGTCCATCACGAAGGCGGCGGCGGCGACAACTTCTCGGCGACCTTCACGCTCATCGCTGATGCCCCTCCCGACAACGGCACGGCCACGGCGCTCACCGGCAGCCTGGTTTCCACCAAGGTTCCGAAGGGCGACATCACCGTCACTTTGGCGCCTGTCGCCGTGAGCACCATCGAGGGACGCATCGCGACCTTCACCGTGAAGGCCACCGCCACCGGCGTTGTGGCTCCGACCTATCAATGGCAGAAGAACGGGGTCGACATCGCGGGTGCGACGGCCGGCACCTATTCGACGCCGGTGTTGGCTCTGGGTGATGACGGCGCGTACCGCGTCAAGGTCTTCGCCCCCGGCAGCGAAACGGACACGGCGCCGGTGGCCCTGACCGTGGGTGTGGACAATGTTCCGCCTCAAATCGTCTCGGTCGGCGGTCTCAACAAGGATGGGTCGGTTCAGGTTGGGGTCGTCTTCGACGAGAAGCTGAACCTGGCCTCCGTCGTGGCGGGCAACTTCACACTGAGCTCCGGTTCCGTGTCGGGTGTGACCTACATCGACAACAGCAGCGGCCTGCTCTCGCTGGAGCACGGTGCCGTGATCTCCACGACGGGTCTGTCCGCCGGTGGAACCTACACCCTCACGGTGAAGGACGTCGCCGACGTCAAGGGTAACAAGATGGCTTCGACCGCGGTGCAGTTCACCGTCCAGAAGCTCAAGGTCGCCTTCCTCGGCAACGACAACCCGGACCTGCCTGACTCCGCCATCGGCGTGGGCGCGGACGGCGTGAACCTCCAGAACGGTGGCAATGCCTTCTGGGGCACGGAAGACGATGTCACCTTCGCTTACGAGGAAATCACGGGCGATTTCGACAAATCGATCCAGATCGAGTATCATGACGCTGCTTCCAACTGGTCCCGCGCGGGTTTGATGGTCCGGGAGTCGCTGGATGCTTTAGGCGATACCACTTCGGCGACGCCGGCCAGCCGTTATCAGGCGGTGCATGCGGATCCGGCCCCGATCAAGTTCGATGGCACGCCCTCCAACAATGCCTGGGAAACCAACCGCCGCACCACCATGGGTGGCGCGACCGATTCCAGCAGCGCTGGTGGCGCCCCGGTCTATCCGAACGTCTGGGTGCGTCTGCGCCGTGTGGGTTCCGTGATCCATATGTATCGCGGCAATGACGGTGTGACCTGGACCGAACTCGGTCGCACCGACTTCGAGGCCGCGGGTGATCAAGTCCCGCTGCCTGCCAAGATGCTCGTCGGTATCGTGCTCGGTGCCGAAAACGGCAATGTCAGTCCCGACGATCAGGACAAGGTGTGGACGGCCCGGTACCGCCATTACGGCAACTACCAACCGAACAAGGTGGCCGGCAAGCAGGCCTACTCGATCGGCGTTCACTTCGGTGACGACGAGACCACGGGTTCGCTCGGCTGGACCGAAATCGCCGGCGTCGATGCTGTTGCCCAAGCGCATTGGCTCAGCGAGCCGAGCGCCAAGTCCGACGTGCTCGGACCGCAGGCCCTGGTGGCGGACGTCCACGGGGTGACGCAGAACACCACGGCCACCGTGGAATGGGATTCGCCCAACACCTGGTCTTCCACCGGTCGCGGTGAGGAGAACAATGGGTTCGCCGGTTCCGACCGGATCCTGATGACCGGTTATCTGGATACCGGCAATGCCACCACGACCACGATCACGGTGCATGGCCTGCCCACGGCGTTGACCACGGGCAAGTATGACCTCGTGGTTTACGCCCTCGGCGGCGTTGCCGCCCGCGGCGGTGGCTATCGTGTCACCGACCTGAATGGCGTGGTGCTCAGCGACTACCAAGTCATGGTGTCCCCGGCCAACCCTTCGACGTTCGTTCAGGTCGCCAATCCGGCGCCGCTGACCCCGAGTGAAGGCAACTACTTGGTGTTCAAAAACCTCAGCGCCAAGGATGTCATCATCGAAGGCACGACCGAAAACGGTCTGGGCCAGAGTGGTACTCCGCGCGCCCCGATCGACGCGATTCAGTTCGTGTCGCCCACCGGCCTGCTGACGGCAGTGGTGGTCACACCGACGATCTCGATCAGCGGCAACACGATCACGTTCGTGGGCAAGCTGCAATCGTCGGACACCCTCACCGGGTTCACCGATGTGGCCGGCGCCACCAGCCCGTTCACGATCAGTGCGACGGGTGCGCAGAAGCTCTATCGCTCCTCGCAATAGTCGGACTCAGACTCGAAGAGGCCGGGCGCAAGCCCGGCCTCTTTTTTGTGTCGGTGGGGCGAGGTTCCACCCGAGCCGCAGCAGAAGGGTGTGGGGTGATCCGCCCGAGGTGGGAGAGTCTCTGGGAGCGGCTCGGGTGGAACCTCACCTTACCGTCCCCGGTCAGCTGCAGGACCGGCTCGGGTGGAACCTCGTCCCAGAGGCTTCAGGGTTGATCTGTCAGGCCAACGCGGGATGCTTGGACGTTGCCACTGCAACGAAGGGGTCGCAGTTCTCCCCGCGTAGGTCCCATGCGGCTTGTGTCAGTCATTCCTTTGCCCGCGCCGGGTCGGATACTCCGGCCTTGGGCACTGGTTTTGACACTCTGCGCCGCACGGCTCGACGCAGCGCCACCCCCAGAGGTCGTTCACGTCCGTCCCCTGACACCGTCCACCCCGGGCCGCACTGGGTTCACCCGACTTCCGTCCGACGCCACCGGCATCCGCTTCACCAATCAACTCCGACCGGAATTCGCCGCGGAAAACCAAATCCGGCTCAATGGCTCGGGGGTTGCCGCCGGCGATATCGATGGGGATGGCCGATGCGATCTCTATTTCTGCGGCGTGGAATCGGGCAGCCGTCTCTACCGCAATCTCGGCCATTGGAAGTTCGCCGATGTCACCGAGGAATCGGGTGTGGGCATCGTGGGTCGGTACACCACCGGGGCGGTTTTTGTGGATGTGGACGGTGACGGTGACTTGGATCTGCTGGTCAATGTCTTGGGCGGGGGCACCCATGAATTCCTGAACGACGGCCACGGGCACTTCGTGGAAAAGACCGATTCGGGACTGCAACAAAAAGGCGGGGCGATGTCCCTTGCGTTGGCCGACGTGGACGGCGATGGCGACCTCGACCTGTACGTGACGAACTATCGAACGACAACCATCCGAAGCACGGGGTTCGCGGTGATGAACAACCAAGGTCGCCGAATGATCCGTCCGGAGGACAAGGACGATTTGGAATTCAGCCCGCAAGGCCTCGTCCTTGAGAGCGGTGAGACGGACGTGCTGTATCTGAACGACGGTCATGGGGTGTTCACCGCGGTTTCCTGGGTGGACGGTCATTTCCTGGATGAGGACGGGAGGCCGCTTATGAAACCGCCGCGAGATTGGGGGTTGTCCGCCATGTTCCGGGATATCAACGGGGACGGCGTTCCCGATCTCTATGTGTGCAATGACTTCCACACTCCCGACCGGCTGTGGATCAATGATGGAAAGGGGAAGTTCCGGGCGATCGCACGGACGGCACTGCGGAATACTCCCACCTTCTCCATGTCCGTTGATTTTGCGGACCTGAACCGGGACGGGCACGATGACTTCTTTGTCGCCGACATGCTGGACCGACGGCATGTGCCCCGGATGATCCGCAGCCCGGACATGATGGCGGCACCCGGGGATTATGAGTCCTTGGACAACCGGCCGCAGAACGGTCGCAACACCCTCCAGTTCGGCCGGGGCGACGGCACTTTCGCGGAAGTGGCCCATTTCTATGGAATCGCGGCGACCGGCTGGACTTGGAGCGCACTGTTCCTGGATGTGGACCTGGATGGTTATGAAGACCTGCTCCTGACAGCGGGCAACCTGTTCGACACGCAGGATCTGGATGCCAACGAGCGCATCGCCGCGGGGGGACCGTATCGACGGGAACAGATTCCCCTGAAACTGTTGAAATACGGGCCGCTTCCCGGTCACCGGCAAATATATAGGAATGTGGGAGGGAAGGGGTTTGAAGAGGTGGGGGGAAAGTGGGGGTTTGGGGAGGAGGGGGTGGCGCACG
>JANYCC010000269.1 GCA_025360495.1 Verrucomicrobiota bacterium
AGCCTCCCGTCGGTGGGGCGAGGCTCCGCCCGAGCCGCGCTGAGAGTGGTGCAGGGCCGCCCATGGGTCGTTCTCGTCCTTTTGTTGGCCGCCGATTTGGGGCGCGCCGAGGAACCGGCATGGCAAGCCGAAGGAACCCATCGCTGGCACGCGCTGGACGTGTCCCCGAAAGGTCGCAGCGGTTTCACGTTGCTCGGTCCGGAACTCACCGGCCTTGCCTTCACCAATTTCATCCCCGAAACCCGGCACCTCACGAACCAACTCCTGCTCGACGGATCCGGGGTGACGGCGTCGGATGTCGATGGCGACGGACGGGTGGACGTGTTCTTCGCGGGGTTGGGCGGCGGGTCGGCATTATGGCGGAACCTCGGTGACTGGAGGTTCACGAATGTCACCGCAACAGCGTTCGGAACGAATTCCGCATTGGCCATGCTGGACGCCACCGGCTGCGCTTTCGCCGACCTCGACGCCGACGGTTCACCCGATCTCATTGTCAGCTCGCACGGGCAGGGCACCCATGTCTTTTATAATGATGGAAAGGGTCATTTCCGGGCACACCCGGTCGTGCTCAACCCGGGCAGGGGCGGACACACGATCGCGGTCGCCGACGTCGATGGGGATGGCTGGCTGGACCTGTACCTCGTGAACTATCGCGTGCGGGGGCTGATGGATCTCCCCAATGCCCGCGCCACGTTCAAGGTCGTGCAGGGTCGCACCGAGGTCGCATCGGTGGACGGCCGTCCGGCGAGCGCCCCGGACCTGACCAACCGGTTCACGGTCAATGTGCGCGGGGGCGTGGAGGAATTGGGTGAGCCCGACGTATTATATAGGAATGTGGGCGGGACGAATTTTGCGGAGGTGCCATGGACCGGCGGGGCGTTCCGCGACGAAAACGGGGTGCCGTTGCGGTCACCACCGGCCGACTGGGGGCTGGCGGCGATGTTCCGGGACATCAATGGCGACGGCCGGCCGGAATTATATGTGGCGAACGATTTCCAAAGTCCCGACCGCCTGTGGTGGAACGAATCGCGGCCGGGTGAGGTCCGGTTCCGGGCCGCCCCGCGCCGGAGCCTGCGCCACACGAGTCATTTTTCGATGGGCCTCGATTTCGCCGATGTGAACCGTGACGGGCACGACGACCTGCTGGTGCTCGACATGCTGAGCCGGGACCATCGTCAACGGCTCACCCAGCTCGACGGTCGGTTGGCGGAGGAGGCTGATCCCGGCAACCCGGACTCGGTGCCCCAATACAGCGTCAATGTGCTGCAAATGGGACGGGGTGACGGGACCTTCGCCGAGGAGGCCGCGTTTGCCGGACTGCAGGCGAGCGAGTGGTCGTGGACCCCGGTGTTCCTCGATGTGGATCTCGATGGTTGGGAGGATCTGCTCGTCACCACCGGCCAATGGCGGGCCTCGCGGGACCTGGACGTCGCCGGGGAAATCCGGCGCATGCGGCAGAACCGGCGGATGTCGGATGCCGAATTGTTCGCGGCGCGGCGGCTGTTCCCGCGTTTGGATTCACCCAACCTGGCCTTCCGGAACGACGGTCACGGAAGGTTCACCGAACAGGGCGTCGATTGGGGTTTTGACACCGTGGGGGTGAAGCACGGGATGTGCCTGGCGGATCTGGACGGTGATGGAGATGCGGATGTCCTGGTCAACCAGCTCAACGGTCCGGCGGCAGTTTATAAGAACAACACGCCGTCCGCCCGGGTCACTGTCCGGCTCCGCGGGGATGGCGGCAACCGGCGCGGCATCGGGGCCCGGGTCCAGGTGACCGCCCGGGGTGGGGGCTTGCCGGTGCAATCCCAGGAAATGATCGCCGGCGGACGTTATCTGAGCGGTGACGACGCGGAACGCACGTTCGCGGCGGGGAATGCCGGGTCGCTCGAAATCCGGGTGCGATGGCCCGATGGTCGCGAATCCACGGTTCCCGACGCACGCCCCAACCGTCGCTATGAACTCGCTCCGGGCCCGGCCGGGCCGCAGATCGAAGCCCCGATCCCGCCCGTCGCCTGGTTCGCCGATGAGAGCGCGCGGCTGGCCCACGCCAATCGGGTGGAGGCCTTTGATGAATTCCTGCGCCAACCTCTCCTGCCCCGTCGCCTCATCAACGAGGGCCCCGGGGTGACGTGGACGGACGTGACCGGGGACGGTCGCGACGACCTGGTCATCGGCGCTGGTTTCCGCGGGTTTCTCACGGTGTTCGCCGGGGAGGAGAAGGGCGGTTTCCGTCGGTGGACCAACGTGGCGGCGCGGGCCTTTCACACCACGATCCTTCCGTTCGCCGGCCACCTGTTGGTGGGTGAATCCAGTTATACCGACGGCACACCGGTCGGCACCGCGATCACGCCCTGGCCGGCGCCCGGTCCCTGGTGGCCGGCCGGGTCCGAGGCCATCGGGGCGCTCGCGGCGGCAGACGTGGATGGGGACGGCGAACTGGAGGTGTTCGCCGGGGGACGGGTTGTCCCGGGTCAATGGCCGGTCGCGGCGACGTCGTGGCTGCTGAAATCGGTCGCGGGAAAACTCGAGGCAACCCAGACGTTCCCCCATCTCGGGTTGGTGCAAGGCGCGGTGTTCACGGATTTCGACACCAATGGCCGACCCGACCTCGCGGTGGCGTGTGAGTGGGGTCCGTTGCGGCTGTTTCTCAATGAGGGGGGCCGTTTGGTGCCATGGGATCCGCTCGTCCATTCGGAGGGATCCGTCCGTCCGCTCAGTTCTTATACCGGTTGCTGGACCGCGGTGCAGGCAGGGGATTTCGACGGGGACGGCCGACCCGACCTCATCGCGGGCAACTGGGGCGAGAACTCCCACCAGGCAATCTATGGAAGGCCTCTGGTATTATACCACGGGGATCTGGACCAGGACGGGTATCATGATGTCTTCGAGTCTTATACCCGGCCCGGTTGGATTGACGCGGGCACACCCCCCGGATTGCCGGATCTGTTGCCGGTCCACGGATTGTCGGTGTTGGGGCCGTTGGTGCCGGTCTTGCGAGAACGGTTTGCGACCCATCGCGCGTTTGCCGAGGCGGACATGGCCGGGGTGCTGGGCGACGGGGCGAAAGCCATGGGACGCGTCGAGGCCAACGGGTTTTCGTCCGTCGTGTTGCTCAACCGGGGCGATCACTTCGAACTCCGACGGCTGCCGGACGCCGTCCAGATCGCGCCGGTGTGGGGCGTGGTGGTGGCGGATTGGGACGGCGACGGTCATGAGGATGTCTTCATGGCACAGAATTACTCCGGACATAATCATGGTTGGCCCCGGGATGATGCGGGTTTGGGAGTGGTGCTGCGTGGGACGGGCGATGGCGGATTTATCGCGCTGGATTCCCGGGCCAGCGGGGTCCGGATGGAGGGCGAAGGTCGCGGGGCGGCGACTGCGGATTATGACGGGGACGGCCGTCCCGATCTCGCGGTGGCGGATGCGGTGGGCCCGACGCGCCTGTTCCGAAACCTGGCCGGACGTCCCGGATTGCGCGTGCGGTTGGAAGGTCCGCCGGGCAATCCGTCGGCTGCGGGGGCCAGCCTGCGTTGGATCACCGCGGGGCGCCCCGGGCCGGCCCGCGAGATCCGTCTGGGCGGGGGTCATTGGTCGTGTGATTCCCCGACGGTGGTGCTGGCCCGCCCGGTGGTGGGGCCCGGGGAATTATACATTCGCTGGCCGGGGGGTGCTGAGACCTTGACCCCGGTGGCGGCGGGCGTGACCGGGTTGGTGGTGGGTGACGGAGGGCGGGTGGTGCGGTTCCGGTGAATATCAGATATAAGGTCCCATGCGAAGATTCATCAGTGATCGGCCAGTCATAGCCGACGACGTGAGGAGTCGGATGCCTCAGGCTTTCGGGGTCCGCCTCATGACTTCGGCGGCTACGGTGGCCGACGGCGTGAGAAAGCGGGTCCCCCAGGCCTGCCAGAGTCCGCCTCGTACCTCGGCGGCTACGTCGGCTACGATCGCCGTCGCGTTCGCGGCGTTCCTGACGTCACCGTTGTGGGCGCACGACTGGCAGAACGGCCCGGGATTCCGCTGGGCCGAATTGCCCCATCCGGCCCTTCATGCCCCCGGTTTCACGCGCCTGCCTGCCGTTCCGATGGGCATCACGTTCACCAATGCCCTCTCGGATGAACGCTCGATCACCAATCGCAACCTGTTGTCGGGATCGGGGGTCGCGATCGGCGATGTGGATGGGGACGGGCGGCCGGACTTATATTTCTGCGGGTTGGACAGCGACAACCGGCTTTATAGGAACCTGGGCGACTGGCGGTTCGAGGACATCACGGACTCGGCGGGCGTGGCCTGTCCCGGGGCCGATGCGACCGGGGCGGCGTTTGCGGACGTGGATGGCGACGGCGATCTGGATTTGCTGGTGAATTCGCTCGGGGGCGGCACGCGGTTGTTTCTGAACGACGGCCACGGCCACTTCACCGAAACCACGGATGCCGCCGGCCTGCGCACCGCCACCGGGGCGACTTCGCTGGCGCTGGCGGATGTCGATGGGGACGGCGACCTGGACTTATACGTGGCGAACTTCCGTCCCACCACGATCCTCGACCAGCCCACCTCGAAGTTCTCGATGCGCCAGGAAAACGGGCATCCGGTGGTCAAGGCGTTCAATGGGCGGCCGGTCACCGATCCCGATTTGCAGGACCGGTTCCTGGTGGGTCCGGACGGCCAGGTGTTGGAGACGGGTGAGGCGGATCACTTGTGGTTGAACGATGGGAAAGGGCACTTCACACGGGTCGATTGGACGGGGGGGGCGTTTGTCGATGAGACGGGTCGGGCGTTGACGGAACCGCCCCGTGACTGGGGATTGGCGGTGCAATTCCACGACCTCAACAATGATGGGCGGCCCGATCTATATGTCTGCAACGACCTCTGGACGCCGGACCGCATCTGGATCAACGAAAGCTCCGGGGGAAAGGTGCGGTTCCGTGCGTTGGACAACCGTTCGTTGCGCAACAACCCGACCTTTTCGATGGGGGCGGATTTCGGTGACCTGAACCGGGACGGGCACGTGGATTTCTTCGCGGTCGACATGCTGAGCCGCTTTCACACCAACCGGCACACGCAACTGGCGGCGATGGGCCCGGAGCCGCGTCCGCCGGGACTCATCGATGACCGGGTGCAGATGAAGCGCAACGTGCTCCAGTTGGGTCGGGGGGACGGGACGTTCGCCGAGGCGGCCTTCCAAGGGGGCGTGGAGGCGAGTGAATGGTCGTGGGGCCCGGTGCTGCTGGATGTCGACCTGGACGGTTATGAGGACATCCTGGTGAGCAACGGGCAGACGCGCGATTTCCAGGACAGCGACGCTGCGGAACGGGTGGCGATGATGCAACGCGGCGGTCGGTTGACCCAGGCGCGCATCAATGACCTCGTGCGACTGTTGCCGCGCCTGCGCAACGCGAAGGTCGCGTTTCATAATCGCGGCGACGCCACTTTCGAAGAGGTCGGTGCCCAGTGGGGTTTCGCCGACCCGTCCATCTCGCAGGGCATGGCGTTGGCAGACCTGGATGGCGACGGCGACCTGGACGTCGTCCTGAATGTTCTTTTCGACGGCCCCGCAATTTATAGAAACGAAACATCGGCTCCCCGCCTCGCGATCTGCCTCAAGGGTCCGGCGGGAAACAGCCGCGGGATTGGCGCACGGATCACGGTGTCGCCGCCGCCGGGTTCGCGTCTGCCGGTGCAGGTCCAGGAAATCCTGGCGGGTGGACGTTATCTCTCCGGGGACGAACCTCTGCGGGTGTTTGCCGCGGCGGAGAAGGGTCCGATGCGGGTGGAGGTGCGGTGGGCGGACACGGGGATCTCGGTGGTGGCGGATGCCGCGGCAGGCCGGATCTATGAGATCAACCATGCCGGGGAGGTGATGATGAAACGGGCGGCCGATCCGGAGCCGGTCCGGTATTTCGAGGAGGCGACGGCGAAACTCCACCATGTTCATATCGAGGAGCCGTTCGATGATTTCGCCCGCCAGCCCCTGTTGCCAAACCGCCTTTCGCAATTGGGTCCCGGAGTCACTTGGGCCGATTTGGACGGTGATGGCGTGGATGAATTGGTGATCGGTTCCGGCAAGGGCGGGCCGATCGCAGCTTATAAGACCGACGCCCAAGGCGGGTTTCAACGGCTGGATTCAGCCCCGTTCCTCAAGCCGGTCGGTCGGGATGTGACGTCCATCGTACCCATGTTGCCGGGCGTGTTGCTCGCGGGTTCGGCGAACTTCGAGGATGGAACCACCAACGGCGGGAACCTGCGCGTGCTCGATGCGGTGCGGCATCTGAGCGGTGAGGCCTTGCTCGGGCCCACCTTCAGCACCGGTCCCGTGGCCGTGGCGGACGTCGGCGGCGACGGCCAGTTGCAGGTGTTTGTGGGCGGGCGCTCGGTGGCCGGCCGGTATCCCGAGCCCGCGACTTCGCTGCTCCTGAAGAGTTCGGGCGGCCGACTTGCAGAAACGCAACGATTCGAACAATTGGGGCTGGTTTCCGGAGTCTGCTTCTCGGATCTCGACGGCGATGGCGACCCCGACCTGGCGTTGGCGATGGAATGGGGTCCGGTCCGGTTCTTCCGAAACGACGGCGGCAAATTGGTCCCGTGGGAGATCCCGGTCGAGGTCGATGGCGTGCGCATCCCGTCCGGGTTGCGGTCCGGTTGGTGGAACGGGATCGTGGCGGGCGATTTCGATGAGGACGGCCGTCTGGACCTGATCGTCTCGAACTGGGGTCGGAACACCAAATACCGGGCGACGGCGCGTGCGCCACGGAGATTATATTATGGCGACCTGGGCGGTGCCGGGGGTCCGGGCGGTGCACCGGACCTGTTCGAATCTTATGTCGAGGCGGAGGGGGGTCGTGAATGGCCCGAGCGGGAACTGATCCTGATGCGCCTGTTCATGCCGGCGGTGGCCGACCGCTATCCGACCTTTGTGTCCTATGCCCACGCGACCGTCCCGGAGATCCTCGGCGAGGCGGGACGACGGGCCCCGCGTCTGGAGGCCACCTGGCTGGATTCGGTGGTCCTGTTGAACCGGGGCGACCATTTCGAAATGCGTTCGTTGCCGGCGATGGCCCAGCAGGCGCCGGCCTTTGGCATATGCGTCGCAGATTACGATGGTGATGGGCATGAGGATGTTTTTCTCGCCCAGAACTGGTCGAGTGCACAGCCGATGACGCAACGGAACGATGGTGGACGCGGACTTTGGCTGCGGGGCGACGGGCACGGCGGGTTCACGGCGGAGCCGCGGACGGGAGTGGCGGTTTATGGCGAACAGCGGGGCGCGGCCGTGGCGGACTACGATGGGGACGGGCGGATTGACCTGGTGGTTTCACAGAATGGCGCGGCGACCACGGTCTGGCATAATATCGGTGCCAAACCCGGGTTGCGGGTGCGGTTGGCCGGGCCTGCCGGAAACCCGCGGGCCGTGGGCGCCTCGGTGCGATTACTCTATGAGGGACGGCGGGGTCCCTGGCGCGAGGTCCATGCCGGGGCGGGATATTGGTCGACGGATGGCACCGTTCTCGTGCTGGGAAAGTCGGCTGAACCCACCCATGTCGAGGTGCGTTGGCCGGGGGGCAAGTTGGTCAGTTATGCGGTGCCGGTGGCCGCGCGGGAGGTGGAATTGGTGCCCGATGGCACGGTCAGGGGAAAGTGATCGGAGATTGGAGTTCGGAGATCGGGGCCTGATTGCCTCGGCTCGCCGCTGAAATGTCCAGTCTCCGTCCCCGGTCACTAACTCCGAACTCCGAACTCCGAACTCCGAACTCCGATCTCCGATCTCCGATCTCCGATCTGCGCCCCCGCCCCCGCCCCCATCCTCACCGCCGCGTCATGCTCCCGCGGCGGGCCAATCGCCATCCCAGATTCACCGGATCCTGCCAGAATCCACCGGGAATCCCCAGGGATGGCGATGGTAACGCCTCACCCGCTGAAAGGACCCGGTACTCCGATTCCAACCCCACCAACAGGCATCGGCCGTCGGGTGAGTAGCGCAGGAGACGCGCGGTCGCGGGTTGGGGCAGGTGCACCAGTTCGCGCCACGCCGGCACGTGCCACCAGCGCACCGCCGCATCGTCCCCCGCCGACACCAGCGTCCGGCCATCCGGTGAGAAGGTCAGGGCGGTGACCTGCGCCGCATGACCCGACAGTTCCGCGACCTGCTTCCGGGTCGCCACCTCATAGACATGGACCCGTCCCGCCGCCCCGCCCACCGCCAGGTACCGGGAGTCCGGCGAGAAGGCCAGTTCGGTGACCTCAGGGCATATGACCTGGAACTGCTCGTGCGGCGCCACCTCATAGATCCCAACGTTCCCTTTGGTGATATAACCGATCCATTGGCTGTCCGGTGACACGATGGCGCGGTGGATATGCGCGATGGGTGCCGGCAGTTCCTCGGCCGTCGCGGAATGATACAGGTGCAGCCGTCCCTCATACCCGAGGCACAGGAAGAAACGTCCGTCCGGCGACAATTGATCGGGCCATTCGGAGGGCTTGGGGTTGAGGTGGAAGGAGACGGTTTCGGTGCCGTTGGTGATGTCCCAAAGACGTATCATCCCGCCGGATTCCCATTGGAGCAGGAACTTGCCGTCGGGCGAAAACCCCATGGGACGCCCCGGGACGGTCACGGGCCGGGCATCGGGATCCGCCACGGACCATAAGGCGGTTTCCTCGCCGGTGTCGTTACGGTGCAAGGCGGCGACCCAGCGGGCGTCGGAGGAAAACTGGGATGCGAGGCTGGGCAAGGCGATGCAGGTGTGACTCCAGGGATGCACCAACGGGGCTTCCTCGAGGTTCCAAGCCCGCACGGTGCCATCATTCGCGGCGGTGACGAGCCAGCGACCGTCCTGGCGAAAGGTGGCGGCGGTCACCAGGTCGCTGTGGGCCGCCCAGCGGTGCTCCACGGTCAGGCCGGGAACCGCCAGCACGGTCACGCGCTGGTCAGCGCCACCCACCAGCACCAGACCATGGCCCTCCGGGGAGAGCTCCAGGCGGGCTTCACGATAAGGGGTTTCATGCCGCTCGGCCATGACCCGGCCGGATTCGATCTCCACCCACCGCAAGGTCCCTTCGGTGTCCAGCGTGGCGCACTGCCCGGCGTCCTTCGACAGCGCCGCGGCGATCAACGACGGACCCCGGACGCGGCCCCGTTGTCGCAATCCGCCGGTGGATTCCCACGACCAGATACGGCCGTCACCCGCCACTCCGACCAGCCGGCCGGCCGGTGTCCACAGCAGTCCCGGTCCACCGACCCCTTCCAGGCGTTGACGCAGATCCCCCGTGCCGGCGTCCAGCACGAGGACGTCGGATTTGTCATGCTCGCCGGAATCGATCGTGGATTTCACGGCCAGCCATTGTCCGTCGGAAGAAACGGCAAGGGAGTCGACCGGTTCCGAGCTGAGGACGTCGGCCCGACCCACGGTGAGTTCCAATCGGCGCAGGCCGGTGCGATCCCCGATGAACAGGTGGCCGCCATCGTGGCTGAACGCGGCGGTGCGACGGAGGGAAGGGCCGCTGAGGCGATGTTCGGCGAAGAGGCGGTTGCCGCCGGCGGCGATGATGCGGACCCCGCGGGCATGGAGGAGTGCGAGGCGGCGACCGTCCGGAGACCACGCCAGCGCCCCGATCGGTTCGCCGCCCTTCCACCAGATGTTCTGGGTGGAATCGGTGGTCCGGGAATGCAGCCAATGCCATTCGAAACCGCGACGATCGGGTTCGCCGGGCGGGGGCGTGAGTCCGTCGAGCAACTGGAGGGCTCCGTGCGTGTTGCCATCACCCAGGGCCCGGCTGGCCAGGCTGACATCAGCGACGTAACGGTGCATCTCCACGACGGAACGCCGCTGGACATCGCCTTGGTGGGCCAGTTCGCGCTGGCTGGCAAAGGCGAAAGAACCCCCGACCAGGGCGGCCCCGAGAATCACGGCAGTCGCCAGCCAGCCGGCCAGGGTCGGTTCGCGCCGCGCCCACCGCCACATCCGCTCCGCCACCCGCGGCGACCGGGCCCGGATCGGGTGTCCGTGGAGGAAGCGGTCGAGCTCATCGGCGACCTCTGCGGCGGAGGCGTACCGATGGCGTGGATCGCGGGCCAGGCATCGCAGCGTGATGGTTTCAAGGTCACGGGGCACGCCTGGTTGAAGGACACCGGGCGGCACCGGATCCCCTTCGATCACCCGTTGCAAGGTGCCGGAAACGGTATCGGCCAGAAAGGGCGGTCGTCCGGTCAACGCATGATATAATAGGCTTCCCAACCCATAGACATCGGTCCGCACATCGATCTCCCCGCGTCGTCCCGCCGCCTGTTCTGGCGCCATGAAACTGGGGGAACCGAGAATCTCGCCGGACAGGGTCAGTTCACAATCCGGGTTCAGGGGTTTGGCGAGGCCGAAGTCGGTGACGCGTGGTTCGCCCTCGGGGTTGACGAGGACATTGGACGGCTTGAGGTCGCGGTGGAGGACGCCGCGTTCGTGGGCGTAATGGATGGCGCGGGCGACGGTCCGGACCAACTGGGCGGTGTGGCGGGAGGTCGGGAGCTGTTCGCGCACGAGGCGGCCGAGGTCCCGTCCCTCGACATATTCCATGGCGAAGAAGGGGACGCCGTCGTGTTCGCAGATCTCGTGGATGGAGACGATGTTGGGGTGTTGGAGGCGGGCGGCGAGGGTGGCTTCGCTGCGGAACCGGGCCAGGCGGGCGGGGCTGGCGACGAAGCCGGGGAGGAGGAGTTTGACGGCGACCTGGCGCCCGAGGCTGAGCTGGCGTGCGAGATAGACGACGCCCATGCCGCCGCGGGCAATTTCCTGTTGGAGTTCATAGTCGCCGAGGCGTCGGGGCAGGGGGGTCTGCGGTCCGGTCAACCAGGCCTCTGCAAAGGGCCGTTCGGCCTCGGCCACCGAGTGGGCGAGACAGCCGGCACAGATGCCGAGGAGGCCGTGGATGGAGGTGGTGGGAGTGTCGGCTCCACACCGGGGACAAGGGGGATGAGGGTTGGGCATGGGGGCGGGCGATTGGGATCGGATGGGTCCGCGTGCCGCCCCCTTGGAGGCCCCTGGCGGCAGGACGGACGGGGTCAGGCCTTGGGTGAGACCGGTCTTCTCAAAACTTCCTGGAGATTGCGCAGTTCGGCGTCGACCTCGGATTGGTTCTGGGGGTCGCTCAAGGTTGCCGCGATCGTGTTCCGAAGCCGATCGCGGAAGCGTTGGCGCAAGCGGAACACGGCAACCTTGAACGCGCCCTCGCTCAATCCCAACGGTGCGGCGGCGTCCTGATAGCGATCGCCGCTGCCATCGCCCCAGGCACAGTTGCGGAGCGCATCGAAAAGGGCGCCCTGTTTGGATCGGACATAATCCGCGCGGACGGCGTCCATGGCTTCCTCCAGCAGGCGCAGTGCCCAGCGCTTTTCATAGAGCAGCTCGGGCGTCACTTCATCGACCGGTTCCCGGGCATAGAACGCCTCCTCGGGATCGCAATTGAACGACAGATGAATCGTGCCGGCCCCGCGTTTCAGGCGTTGGCCACGCTTCCATTCATTCACCAGGAAATGCTTCAGGCTGGTGAGGAGAAACGTGCGGAAACGCCCGCGGGCCGGGTCGGCGAGACGGAACCGGCTCTCGCTGAGCAGGCGCTCAAAGAAGGATTGGGTCAGGTCCTGGGCATCCTCGGGACCATGGCCGTTGCGCCGCACATAGGCATAGAGCGGGGGCCAATAGGTCCGGCACAATTGTTCGAGGGCGGCTTCCGATGACGCCGATCCGGCATGGCCGGCGTTGATCACCAAACTCCAATGGGTCGTCACGAAAGGTGACGACATCGGAGGCAATGCATCCGACAGGGAAGAATTCATGGGCTGTTTGGGCCCGGGTGAAGAGAGGAACACCCGAACCCCCTTGGTGGCGGGACCATGGGGGACGGACGACACGCTGCCAAGTATGTCTTTCTAATTTCTTTGTATGACCATGATATTATTCCCATCCGGACTGCGGATAATACCGTCCAAGGTTGTGGTCAGATGCCCGTCCCGTGACTGGGACGATTCTCATCTCCAACCGCCGCGGACCCATACGTGACGGCCACCGCGCACGACGTACCGGTGCGGAACCCAGACCGATCCCCGATGCGGGGGCCGGTCCCAGTGGCCGGCTTCCCACACCCAGGCCCCCTGCCAGACCCAGGCCCCGGCAATCCAGACCATCACCGGATCGGGTGCGGCCACGTAGGTTTCAACCTGGGGCTGCGGGGGGGGTTGGGTCACCACCACTTCGCCCGGAACCGGTTGGTCCCGATACCGGACTTCGTGGACCACACAACCGGCCGCCAGCAACGAACCGGCCGCCAGAAGAACACTCAATTCGCGCAACGTCAGAGTCTTCATACCCGCCAAGATGACACAAAACTTCCGACCTCCAAAAACTCGGCTTGCAATCCGGGACCCCGGCGCCTATTCCATCGGCGTTCGCAGATCGCGAGAGTAGCTCAGCCTGGTAGAGCGTCACCTTGCCAAGGTGAATGTCGAGGGTTCGAATCCCTTCTCTCGCTCCAATTTTGAAGTCCCGGTTCCCATCTCGGAACCGGGCTTTTTGTTGCCAAAGTTCCCTGTCCGGAACCGGTCGGATCGTCCTGACCGCCAGGCGCCTCTGGGCCTCGTGGGATGGCGGGTAGGAAAACCCGCCCCCCCGGGAGCTGTCGCGACCACCCTGGGAGGGCGGGTTTTCGTACCCGCCCCGCTTCTCCAAGCGGTCTGGCTTCCCATGATGTCAAGAGTCGTCC
>JANYCC010000370.1 GCA_025360495.1 Verrucomicrobiota bacterium
CTAGGCGGTTGCCACCGAACGTTCGTGCTCAGGGCCACGCATCAATGTGAGGAGAACACAACATGGACACATCAACACCCAATAGACCGCGCCGGCCGCGCAAGACCAAGACCCGGACCATCGTCCCGGTCCCGACTCCCAGGACGGACCGGATCGTCCACGGCGTGAACATCGACGCCCAATGGAGGTTGTTCGGATCTGTGGCGCCCGCCCGGTCCGTGGAATTCGTGGCCCCCCGCACCGCGTTCTTCTACCGCCAACAGGCCATCGCCTGGTTGGGCTGGGCACTCGGCAAGGACGGGTTCGGGGACAGGGCCGGACGTGCGACCGGGAAGAACCTGGCACTGCATTACCTGGCTGCGTACCGGCAGATCAAAGCGGGAGGTGGCCGATGAACGCGATCGTCGAGATAGGCGGGCACCAGTTTCTAGGCCGGCAGGCCGCTCACGTCAAGGGGGTGGAGACCCTGCCGGGAGGTTTCGCGTGAACCCGAGCTTCACCATCGATGTGGACGCGGATGATGGCGGGGTTTGGCAGCTTCGGGTTCTCGCCACTTACGGACCGTTGAGCCGGCAACAGGGCGAAGTGATCGACCACGAGCGCACGCGGCGCACTTACGCCAGCGCTGGGGACGCGATCACCTCGGCTCGCCATCTGGTCAATGCCTGGACGCCGCCCCAATCGGCCGCGGGCCGCTCCGAAGCGGAAACCATTCCCAACGTTTAACCCTGATTTCCCATGGAGAAGAACACACCAGAATACCGACGCCCGCAGGTCCAGCGGGTCCCGGTGGAAGACCTGAAGGTGGCGCGGTGGTTGGAGGCGATGCCCCGGATGTCGGCCGATGACCCGGATTACCTACGGATGCAGCGGAGTTGGGAGTTGATGGGGGACGTGCCACCGATCGCCATCACGCCCGATCGCCAGATCGTGGATGGCCGGCACCGCTTCTGGTGGGCAAAGGCCCACGGGCTGGAGAGTCTGGCGGCCTACCAGGTGAGCGAGGAGGAAGGCCGGATGACGGCCATCACCTCGGTCACCGGCCGCAAGCACCTGACCAAGGGCCAGCGCGCCTATCTGCTCTATCCGTTCTTCAAGGGTGCCCACGATGAGGTTCGGACCGTCTTCTTGGACCGAATCAAGAACGGCGGGAAGACCAGAGTATATTCAGTACACTCTGCTCCCGACGCCTCGTCGCTTGCCGAGCAGATTGGCGTCTCCCGGCAACTCTTCTTTCACGCCGCCAAGGTCCACGCCCTGTTCGCCAAGGACCCGGAATACCAAGCGGAGATGGAGCCGAAGATCCTGGCGAACGATTCGCCGGTGGGGCTCGGGGCGGTGATTGCAGGTCATGCCGGCCGAGAGGCGACGCAAGGCCGGGCCAAGACCGAACGGCCCAGCCAGGAGCTCTTCAGCGAAGGGTTCAAGCTGCTCGTCCTGCGCGCCCTCAAGGTCCGCGATGCCGAGGCCATGGGGACGATCATTGAGGAAGTGGTCAACGAGGTCATCGAGGTCGACGACGCAATCGTCCTGGGCGAGTTGGGCGATCTGCTCAAGGAACATGCGGATCTGCGGCGGTTCGAACTGGGCAAATCCAAAGCCCACAAGCCGGCGACCGAATAAGGCGGATCTCCCCCCACCCGAGTCATGATTGCGGAACCCACCATTCAAAATTTTGCACCGGCGGTTGAACGGCGAGCTGAGAGCTGCACGCCCTGCACGGACCTGACGCCGCCGGTGCATTCCCCTCTTTCCCTGGCCGAACTGCCGCCGGTCGGTGGTCCGACCCCGCGGTCCCTGGTGGAGCGCAATCAGCGCTTGGCGGTGTTGGGGGCGGTGCGGGCGGCCCTGGCGCAGCAGGTGGGCTGCAGCGAGGCGGCGGCGTGCCGGCTGGTGGGTGTGGATCAATCGACCTACAGCCGCTGGCGCGACGCGCATGAGGCGTCGGGGGCGGATGGGTTGGTGCCCCGGCGGCACAAGGCGGGCCGGAAGAGTGCGCTGGAGAAGTTCGGCCTGAGCCCGGAGTTGCTGGACAAGATCCGGGCGCTGGCCCTGCGCACCGGCAGCAAACGCCTGGCGGTGCAACTGGCGGTGGCGGATCTGGCCGGCGTGCCGGAGGAGCTGGCCGCGCACGTACGCAGCGGCCGTGCCCTTCCGCCGAGCATCATGCGCGCTTTGCAGGTGAATGAGCAGGTGGGCGAAAAGCTCCGGGGGCAGCGGGCCTACCAGCTCAACAGCTACGACAACCTCCGGGACATGACCGATGTGATCAACGGTCTGCGGGTCCCGATCAATCCCGGCGATTGGTGGGAACTGGACGACATGTCGATCAACCAGCCTTTCTGGTTCGAAGTGCCGGCGGGTGCGGATCGGTTGAGCCAACGCCATGGGGTGCAGATCGGCCGGCAGGGCCTGTACTGCATGGACGTGTGCTCGGGCCGCTGGCTCGGACACCAACTCATCGGCCGGCCCCGCGATGCCTACCGGGCCGAGGACATCCTGCGGTTTCTGCGCCTGTTGATGGGCCAATACGGCAAGCCGCGGCGCGGTCTGCGGTTGGAGCGCGGCATCTGGGAGAGCACCCGGATCAGCGGCTACGAGCTCAGCGACACCGACCGGCTGGAGGCGACGGAGAGCGATTGCCCCGAGGTCGCGGCGCCGGAGCGGGAGCGGTTGGTGGCGGGCCTGCGGGATCTGGGGATCGAGGTGGTGCACGTGTACAAGCCGGGCACCAAGGGATTCATCGAAGGCGGGTTCCGTCGGCTCCAGGAGGTCATGGCCTCACGGGTTGACCTGGCGAACATCGGCCGGACCCGCGGGGAGATGGAGACGGCGACACGGGGATTGATCGCGGTGCATGCCGGGCGGAGTCATCCCGGCAACCGGGGCTTCGGACATATCGAGGCGGTGAGCGAGGCGATCGCCTGGGCGGAAACGTTCCTGAATGCGCAGACCAAGCAGGGACGGCTGCACCAGGGGATTCCCGATGAACGCTGGGTGGCGTCGGCGACCCGGGCCCCGCTGGCCGGGTTGTCGCGGGATGATCTGGCGGTGTTCCTGCCCGAGCGGGGTGAGAAGCAGATCTCCAGCGGTCACCTGGCATTGCAACGCGAGGGCGTCGTGTACCCGTTCGTGTCGCCCGAGCTCTTTGCCGAGGTCGGCAATGGATACCGGGTGTTGGCGGCCTTCGATCCGAGCGAACCCACTTTGGGATGTGCCATGTGGAACGCGGAGACCAGTTCCACCAACCGGCAGGGATGGCGGCTGGGACAGTTTCTGGGGTGGGCGGAATTCGAACCGGCGGCCCCGCAATTCGGCGTGGATCCGGAGCACACCGCGCAATCCCTGGAGAACCGGCGCCGGTATCACAATTACCACCGCACGGCCTTCCGGGCGATCGCAGCCTTCGGGCTCGGAGTCGACGGGCGGGAGAGCACGGTGCGCGATGGGCGTGGCAACGTGGCGCGATCGACCTCGGCCGTGCCGGTGCCGGCGGCGCCGGCCGTGACTTCGCCTGGGGAGACGGAGATCCGGACCACGGCGGAACCCAGGGATCCGCTGGTGCCGCTACCGGCACCCCGGCGCCGGAGTGGTCTGGAGGCACCGACCCAAGAGCAATTTACGCAGCGCCGCGGGAGGACCGCGGGGTTGCTGGCCGCGCTGAAGACGGCGGCGGCCTGAAGATCAAAAGACCAACACCAAGGACGCATGGACAAACATCAGATTAGCGAAACCCTCGACGGATCCATCGGGATTCGTTGGGCACAGGGAATGATCGACCTTGAGGCGGCATTGCTGCCGGAGGAACTCCGGGACTCTTATGTCTGGCTTAAGATCCACGCCCGGGAAGTGTGCGGACAAAGCATCCAGCAGGTGACGCGGGGCTTTCAGCGTGCCGGCGTAGATTTCGATGAGACGACCGTGTCGAAGATCCTGCGAAACCGCTGGAACCGGGATCGCCGGGGCAATCCTCTGCCCAACCCGGTGGTGGCGATGCCCAAGCTGATCAAGGCGATCGAGCAATTGCGCAATCGGGCACGGGTGGAATCGGTCCGGGGCCGGGTACCCTTTGTGATGACCCCGACGGCCCAGAGCATTTTCGATTATATCGACCTGCGGCGGTCGCCGGACTGGGTGAACAAGTTCGGGGTGATCGTGGGCCCGACCGGTTCGCAAAAAACGGCGACTCTGAAAGAGTACCAGAGTCGCAACAACCATGGGCAGGTGATCTGTGTTGAGAGCCCCGAGAACGGGGCCTTGAGCGAGCTCTTGGCGGCGATGGCCTCGGCGTACGGCTACACCCGGGATGCCTCGAAGCCACGGCTGCGCAACGCGGTGTTCCGTTCGGTGACGGAGACCCGAACGGTTATCGTGGACAATGCCCAGGAACTATATCGGCCGCAGTTGGGACACGATCAACCCGCCTTCAGTTACCTGCGACGCCTCCAGGACGAAAAGGGCTGCACGATCATCCTCTCCATCACCCCGACGTTCGAGCGGACCTTGGTGAATTCGATGATGGCGGGCTATTTCGAGCAATTCGAAGGCCGGGCCGGCGGGCGGCGCAACTTCCTGCGACTGCCCGAATACGCGAGTGCGGAGGATTGCCTGGCGATCGCCCAGGCGTTCGGGCTGCAGGACGCGGAGCAGCATACGGCCGAACTGGTGCGCATCGCGCGTGAGCCGGGCCGGATCCGCCGGCTCTTTGGTGATCTGCAGATCGCGAAGCTGACCGCTTCGGCGGCGAAGGAGTCGCTGGAGATCGAGCACCTGCGGGACCTGCGGGATGGCGAATGATCCAAACAACCCAACTCAAGAACGAACCATGCAAACCCAAACCAAGATGGACCGAAAGATGAAGCTACTCTTGTGGGTGGCGCCGGTGCTGGCAGGGGCCGTGGCGCTGGTGGGACCGGATGGCGGGCGGATGACAACGACCCGCTCCGGCGCACTGCTGATCACCCTGATGGGGCTGTGTGCCCTGGTCTTCCTGCTGATCGCCGGGGTGGTGGGCAGGCTGTGGTGGGACGCCCGGGCGGAGTACCAGGGCGGGCCGGCGGCCGACGCGGGCCTGATCCCGAGCACCCAGGAGGAACGGGTGACCCGGAAGTGCACTTACTGGAGCCGTTACGTGATGAATCGCGAACCCGACGCGATCGCGATGATGGCCTATCACGCGGGCTACGCCGCGGCGAAAGCGGATTTCACAATCAAACATTGAACCAAAGGACACATGAACAAAGCCGTACAGAAAGTGGTGGATGAGGCGATCGCGCTGGATCGCGAGATCACGGAGAAGGAAGAGCAGCTCAAGCAGCGCAAGGCGGATCTGCTGGCCATGGCCGAGGGTGTGGAACCCCACGACAAGCTGCAGACCGATGGCGGGGGATGGAGCGTGACCTTCGAGGCGCCCACGGGTGTGGCGCGGATCACCAAGCCGGGCCCGAAGCTCAAGGCGAGCATCGACGCGGAGAAGCCGGCGGGGGCGAAGCTCATGGAAAAGATCGGGCGCCTGAAGGACGAGCTCTTCACCCCGGTGCTCAAGTGGACACCCGTGGAGAACATCCGGGTGCGGGTCCAGGAGCTCTTCAAGCCGGGCGAGGCCCGCGCGATCATCAAGGCGCTCACCTCTGAGAGTGCTCCCACGGTGAGTTTCGAGACCAAGGAATAAACCCCCGACGAGGAAGGACGGACGCTATGGGAAAAATGGACTCGATGGACACGGCGGCGGTGACGGTGCAGGTGCGGCCGGCCGGGAAACCGCCCCGCTCTTATACCGTGGTGATGGACGGGCCGCGGGTGGCGGCGGTGCTGATCCCCCACGGGCTCTCGGATCTGCAGCACGCGGTGGCGACGGCGCACCTGGGCGATCGCAACCGGGTGGTGAGGGATGGGACCGGGGAAAAGGAGTTGGCCCGGATGTGGGGCTGCGCCGAGGTGGTGGCGTGGGTGTGGTGGGTGGACACGATGATCTCCCTCTCCACAGCGGGTGCGCTGCCGCGGCCCAGGGGAATCACAATCTCCTTTGCCTCCTGATGAGCGAATCCACCCCAGAACGGATCAGGGCGCTCCACGCCTGGTACTGCGAGAACGTCATGGACGTGCCGCTGCGACCGGAAGTGGAGCGCCTGTGGTTCGAGTTCTTCCAGCAGGGGTATAATGGCCACCAGTTGGCCCACGTGATCCGGTACCTGAGAAAGCAGATCACCCGTGAGAAGCGCAACCAAGGGGCCTTGAAACTCTCGAACCTCCTGGAGCGTTCTGAGGACGGGTCGCTCCTGAAGTTTGCCGAAGACCTGGGCCTCGCCGGTTACCGGCGGCGGCCGATGTCGGCGTTGCCGGTGAGCGAGCCAGGGGGCGTTGGGACGCGGGTGGTTGGTTCTGCGTCCCAAGGCATGCAGGGATCCTCACCACCGGCAGCGCCGATATCGCCCGCCACGTTCCAGGCCGGGGAGTCGGTCGATGAGATGTGCCAGCGGCGGATCCGGGAACTCGAGGAGCTCAAGCGCAGCCTGGGTGGCGGACTCCGGACCGATCAGACACCCGCGACCGAGGAGCGGGCGCCCAAACCGAAGGGGTTCATCGGATGACCACCAACCAACAACGGCGTCTTTATTTCCCAGCCTGGTCGCGGGCGTTCAAGGCCGCATGGCAGAAGGATCTGACCGGCAACCTGATCCTGACGGAGCCCGCGGCCGCGCACGAGCTGGCCTGCCGGATCAATGGGCTGGCCCGGGCGAAGGCGGGACGGGCGGCGCGGGCGATGACGGTCGACGACTTGCGCCACGCCTCGCACCTGGTGGCCTGCGGCCGCAGTTGCAGTTCGAAGGATCTCAACAATCACCAACTCGACCGGCTCCTGGTGTTGTTCGCCCTCATGGTGGATCCGGACGATCTCACGGCGGTCATGGCCTGGGGGAATCCCAATGGTCCGGACGTGCCCCGGATGATCTGGAGCATCGGGCACTGTGGCTTCAGCGAGTCCTATATCGAGACGGTGTGCGCCGGGAAGTTCGGGCATGTGCAATGGCGCAACCTGGATCCGCGGAAGCTGCAGGAGTTGGTGATGACTTTGAAGAACCGGCGCCGGTCCAAGGAGGCCGCGGTGCCGGTCGGTGCCGAGAACAACGAACCGTTCTGATCCCCTCATGAACACCACCGTCCCGGAACTCGAACTTCCACTCAACGCGATCCCCCACGCGATCTCCGACGAGGAGATTGCCCAGGTGGTGGAGTTCCTGGCCGGCCGCGGTTGGACCACCGCCCAGGAGATCCTGCCCGAGCTCGACGGCGGTGGGACGGAGACCAAGAAGCGGCGGTTGCGCCGCATCGCGGCCCAGAGTGGCGGCCGGATCGCCGGAGGCCAGGAGGGATACCGGTTGGTCTGCGAGATGACCGCGGCGGAACATAATCATTTCCGCAATTGGATGGTCAGCCAGGCGCGCGAGATGCAGCGGCGGATCGTCGAGGCGGACCATGTCTTTTATGCGCGGCAACCGGTGGAGGTGAGATCATGAAAAAGGTATCCGAACGATTCCAGCGGTGTTTCGCGTCCGGTGGCGGTGGATGCCGGCGGACGTGCGTTTGCGGCCGGACCTTCTTCAATGGCCAACAGCAGGGAGGATGGGAAGCGGGTGAATTGGAGGAGTTGAAATCCAAAAATGCCACGTATCCGGACACCTGTGTCGAGACGGATTTCACGATCTCGACCCATATAGTCATGGGGCAAGAATACGTCATGGACTGCCCTTGCGGTGGTCCGATCGTTTTCGAGCAGGGCCTCCTAGACCAAGCCCGACAGATCGCCCATTACCTTAACGCCACCGCCACCGCTCATCGGATGGTGGCGGATGATATGAGCGTGCGGCGCTGAGCCATGGAATTCGTGACCCCCATGCCGTACGGAGAAGCGATCAGCAAGCTGGGATCGCGTTCGGTGATCGGGTCGAAGCTGGCCAGTCGGGAGTGGTCCGGGGTGCCGACGGCCTTGCGGGAACGGGCGTTCTTTTCGGCGAAAGTGGAGGATCTGCGCTTTCTCCAACGCACCCGCGATCTGCTCACTGACTTCCTTTCCAAGGCGACCGAGTCGGTGATCGGCCAGGACGGGAAGCCAACGACGGTGTTGAAAGTCGGCAGCCGGGCGGCCTTTGTCGACCAGGCTCGGGCCTTTGCCATTGAAGCCGGCCTCGGGGATCTGGTGCCCGACGAACAACGGGGCGGGCTTCAGGACATTACCAGCGAGACCCGTCTGGGGCTGATCTTCGATGTGCAGACACTGGCAGCCTATTCCTACGGCGCGTGGAAGCAGGGCATGGATCCGGACGAACTGAACGAATTCCCAGCCCAGCGTTTCATCCGGGAAATGGACGTCACCAAGCCCCGGATCATCCACCAGCAGAATGAAGGCGTGGTGCGCTTGAAGACGGATCTGCCCTTCTGGCTGGGCATGAACAGCGCGCTCATCGGTGGCTTTGGCGTGCCGTGGGGCCCTTGGGGATTCAACTCCGGGATGGGCGTCGAAGACGTGGATCGCGACGAAGCGGAATCCCAGGGCCTGCTCGGACCCAATGATATGGTGCGCCCGGTGGAGATGGATTTCAACGCCAGGCTCCAGGCGGGAGTGAGCGGGCTGGATCAGGATCTGCAGGACCGGCTGAAGGAAGCGTTTGGCGACCAGATCGAGATCACGAACGGAATGGCGAAGTGGCGGGGTCAGGAGCCGGCGCCGACTCCCCGAGTGCAACCAGCTCCGCCACCGCGGCCGGCGCCGGTTGCGCCGACGCCGACGCCGGCACCGGCCCTCCCCACCACCCCCACGCCGGCCCCCATCCCCCCAATCCCGGCAATTCCGGGCGCGAAGCAGGCACCCGCCGGCCCTGCGGTTTCCCTGGGCGTGGACGTGAAGCTGAGGGGTCCGCTGCGGCGGGCGGCGACGGATGCCCTCGAAGCCATCGACCGGGTGCACGGTGACGGGGTGTTGCCAACCATTCCATTGGCCCGCGATTCCGGCTCATCCAGCAACGGGTCTTTCGCTTTCGCCGTGGGTCCGAAGGGAAACATGGTTCCAGCCGAGATCAGGCTCAGCGCCCGGGCTCGGGCGCCGAGAATGACCGTGGCCCACGAGATGGGGCACTTCCTTGACCTGGCTGCCTTGGGCAAGGACGGGATCTGGGGCACCAAGAGCGGCGTGCTGGACAAGGTGCTGGGGTCGGTCCGCAATTCGGCCGCCCACGGGCGCATCACTGCGTTGTTGCGGATGGCAAGGGCAGACCGGGCTTATGAACATGCCCGACACTTTGAATATCTCCTGGCGCCGGCTGAGCTGTGGGCTCGGGCCTATGCCCAATTCATTGCCCAGGAGAGCGGGGATGCCATGATGCTGGCGGACTTGGACTGGTGGAAACACTCAGGGGAGGATTTCCGGCAATGGACTACGGAGGACTTCGCGCCCATCCGGGACGCGATCCGTGAGCTCTTCCAAGAGAAGGGATGGACCCGATGATGTTTGATGAGTTCACGGCTGCTGTCGACCGGGTGGTGGCGATGGGCTACGACCGTGAGACTGCCGCTTACTACGTGTCTCGTATCGGTGACACGCCCGAGTTAGATGCGGCCGGCAAAGTCGTCGTGCGAGATCATGACGGCAATGTGGTGGCCGTGTTGAAGGATTATTACCACTGATGTCGACGCCGCGCTCCAACCCCAACCAGCTCGCCCTGGCGTTCTTCACGCCACCGGTGATGGTCGCGCAGCCGGATGGCGCGGTGTTGGTGAAGCCGGGCAGGCCGGTCTCGCGGTTGAGCGTGCAACAATTCGCCGAGGCGGTCGGGCTCGACCGCAACACGGTTTACGAATATAAGGGCGGCGCGGCGCTGCCGGAGCGCTTCATCGAGTATGCCGGCAAGAAGCGGATCTGGATCTCGGCCGAGGCCGTGGAATTCTTCCGAGCCCATTGGAAGCACCAGCGTGGTGACGGATGAGATAGTGCAGAAATCCGCCCGGTTTCCCCGAGTTTCCTTGCTGTCCCGTGCGTAGTCCGTGGCCACGCCCCAAGCTGGGCGTGCATGGACCGTAGGACGCAGACTGCAGCCCCCAGTAAAGCTCTCGCACACGCACTCCCCGGCGTGGCGAGCCTTCCTGACTCTCCCGTGGAATCCCATTCCGCGGCGTCGCTTTTCAAGCCGGCAGGGATTCTCACCTGTGTCCTCAGGCGAGTCCATGCGTCCTCACCCCGGCCGGCTTGTTAGCGAACCCCCCAACCGCGAACTCGAAACCCGCATCATGCCTCCCGAACTTCAATCCCTGGTCCGGCACCTTTTGACTGCACTCGGTGCCATCCTGGTCTCCAGCGGCAAACTCACCCAAGGCGATGCCGAGGGCGTCACCGGTGCTTTGATCCTCCTGGTCAGCTTCGGCTGGTCGCAGTGGGACAAGCGGAGCATTCGCGTCCAGGCCAATGCCGACGTGAAACCTCCGGGAAGCCCGCCACCGACGTTGGCACTCCTGATGACCATTGGATTCTCGTCCGCACTGGCCATGGCGCTCGTACTGCCCATGACCGGCTGCGCCACGGCCTCGGGCAAGCCGGTGGATCTGGCACCCCTGGTCCGCTCGGCGACCTATACGGGCGCCTCGGTGTACCTGCTCTCCAAACCGCAGGAACGGCCGGCCTTCGAACTGGCGGCCACCGCCCTGGGGAATCTTTCCCGGCAACCGACCGTGGGATTGGAGGACCTGAAGCTCGCGTTCGGGCCGCTTCTGGACCGCGACATCAGGGAACTGCGGGACGCACGCACGCGCATCGTCGTCGATGGGGCCGTGTTGCTGGTCGACTCGGAATTGGGCCAGGTGGATCTGGGCGGGACCGACCGGGGCAAACAGATCCGCGACATCGCCGAGGCCGCCGCCACGGGTCTGAAGCTCGCCCTGGGCGCCACGCAGTCGCCCTGAGTCCAGGGTCCACTCTCCCCACCCACCCGACGCATGAAACGAATCCTTGCCGCAGTCGCGTTGCTGGCCCTGGCGGCCGGATGCGCACGGTTCAGCACCCACCAATCCGATGAATCCTGGACGACCGCCGAGGGAGCCACGTATCGCAAGATCTCCACTCACGCCACGAGCACCGCGTTCTTCGACAGCGAATCCAAGCTCACCCGATTCCGAGCCCAGCAAACCGACCACAGCCAATCCGCCAGCGTTGGTGGATTCGAAGCCGCCGCCAGCGCCACCAACGTCGTGAACCTCGTCCGGGCCGTGGGCGAGGGCGTGGTCAACGGGCTGCAGAAGTCGATCCTGCCGATCCCCTGAAAACCTTCGCAACCCCAATAACCGTGAACCCCACCCTCATGATCGCCGATGTCTCCGGAGCCGGTATCAACCCGTCGATCGGCTGGCAGGTCCTGCTGGTCCTGGGCTTCGTGATCACGCTGTCCCTGCAGGTGGTGCAATTGGTCCGGCCCAACAAGAGCCGGCTGATCGAGCCCCAGCCCCTGGTGGTTCAGGCCGCGGCGGATTATGTGCGGCGCGAGGTGTTCGAGACGGCCGTGGCGCAGATCCGGGAGGAGTTGAACGGGGCCCGGGCCACGATCGTGACGATGGAGACCGAGCTGCGCCGCGAGGTGAAGGACGACGTGGGGGCACTCTACGAGAAGATCAACAGCGTGGGACGGGAGGTCTCGGCGCTGACGGCCGCCACCCTGTCCCAGAACCAGACCCTTACCCAGATCAGCGCCAAGCTGGATCGCGTGGCGGAACGGGGGATGCACGTATGAAACCCGAGGAACGCGAGAATCTGCGGAAGGCGATCCTCAACGTGCTCGATGCCAATGCGACCCAGCTCGGCCTGAGCCAGGGCGCCATCCGGGTGCTGATCGTGCAGTTCGGTCTGCGCCTGGAGCCCGAGGCGATCGCGCCCGAGTTGCTCTACCTGGCGGACAAGGGCCTGGTGGTGAATGCCGCCAAGTCGTTGAGCCCGGAAAACCGCTGGTGGCGGATCACGGCCGAGGGCCGGGACTTCGTGGCCCAGAACTGAACCCCCCTGTGAATGAGCACGAAACATCCCAGGGCGGACGCCAAGCTCAAGCGGCTGCCGGAATCGGTGCAGGCGCGCATTGCCGAGCGCTTGGGGCAACCCGGTGTCACGCAGAAGGACGTTCTCGCCTGGTTGCGCACGGAGCACTCGGTGTCCTCTTCCGCGGCGGCTCTTTCGGATTGGCTCTCCTGGTATGCGTTGCGACAGCAGTTGGCCCGCAACGAGTCGGCCGTGGAGGCGCTGATCACGGACTTGGCGCACAAGGATCCGAGCGTCTCCCCGGAGAAGTTGCAGGAACTGGGGCAGCAATTCTTCAGCGCCCTGGCGGTGCAGACCCAAGACCCCAAGACGTGGTTCCTCACCCAACAGATCGCCCTGAAGGGGCGGCAACTGGATCTGGACCGGGAGAAGTTCCAACGGGAGACCTGCGAGCTGTTCCTGAAGTGGGCGGCGGACAAGCGGGCACTGGAGATCGCCTCGGGACCGAGTGCCACCAACGCCGCCAAGATCGAGCAGCTCGGGCAACTGATGTTCGGGGAGGATTGGAAATCGTGAGCCGTTCCGGATTCAAAGTCCGAGCCGGCCAGGCGGAGTTCGAGCGGGGCGTGTTGCTCCACCGGATCGCCGGCCTGTTGGCGCGCCGGCAGTACGGCAAGACGACGATCGCCAGCCGCATCGCGATGCGAAAGATGATGCTCATCCCCGGGCACACTGTGGTGTTCGGCAGCGTGAAGCTCGACCTGGGACGGGAGATCGTGCGCAAGGAGGGGGAGGCGATGCGCCAGGCGATCGCGTCCCTGGCGGAGGCCGCCGGCGACGATGTGCTCTTGTCGGTGGTGGACGGCACCACGGGCAAGGACACGGCCAAGCTGAAGGCTGACGACTTCAGCGAACTCTACGAAGCCCAGCGCCTGGAGTTCCGGTTGTATCACTCCAAGAGCATTTATTCCCGCACCAAGGTCGTCGCCCTCACCACGGCCTCGGTGGGTGAGACGGGCGATCTGATCCTGGACGAGGTGGGACGGGTGAAGAACTTCCGCGAGGTCTGGGAGGCGGTGTCCCCGATCATCGCCAGCAACCCCGACTTCCGGTGCGTGCTCACCACCACCCCGCCGCCCGACGACGCCCACTATAGCTATGAGCTGTTGGCTCCGCCGATCGGCATCGAGCTTCCAATCAATCCCCAGGGCAACTGGTATAAGAGTGACCAGGGCGTGTGGATCCTGCGGATCTCCGCCTGGGACGCGGCCGCCAACGGGGTCCCGCTCTATGACGATGACACGGGCAGTCCCATCACGCCCGATGAATCCCGGGCCCGTTCCCACGACAAGGAAGCCTGGGATCGCAACTATGGCGTGATCTTCCGGCTGGGTGGGACCGCGGCCGTCGGCGTGCTCCAGCTCGACAGCGCCCAGCGCCGCGGGGTGGGCAAGTGCGCCTGTGTTGTTGTGGACGACGATTTGGATTTCGACCGGGCCATTGCGTTCCTCAAGGAACATATCGGTTCCGGACAGGCAGGCATCGGCTTCGATGTCGCCACGACGGAGAAGGAACAGAGCAACCCCAGCTCGATCACGGTCATGGAGCGGTCCGGCATCGAGGTCGTGGGAGTGGTGACGATCGTGTGGAAGACCGCCGATCCGGCGATCGCGAAGGCTCGGGTGCGCCAGGTGGTACAGACCGTGAACTCCCGTCCGGAGGGTGGACGGGCCCGTCGCCTGGCAATCGACGCGAGCAACGAAACGTATTTTGCGACGGAGGTGCAGACGGAACTCTGCGGACTGATCCCGGTGGAATTGGTGAAAGGCGGAGAGACCGTCGAGTTGCCGGGTCAGGAACCGATCACCAAGAAGGCCCTCCTTGGCAGTCGGCTGGTGGCGGTGTTCGACGATAACCAGATCACGGTCGCCCCCGAACGCTATATCAAGAGCGACATGCGCCTGGTCCGCCGCGATCGGGGCAGCTTTGCCTGCGAGGCCGGACCCAATGGTGAGCATGGGGACACCTTCGATTCCCACAAGCTGGCCCTGTGGGCCTTGAGCTCCACCAACGGCGCCATGGAATCGGCCGAGGGGATCCGCATGGGCGGCCGGGCCACCAACGCGCCGCGGTTCGTCCCGCGTGTTCTGCACGGGAGGGCCCGCGCATGAACGCTCAAATCTGCCCCAGGACCATTTGCCGGGTATCGGAGGTGCAGCGTCGCCTTCCGGCCCGCCAGATTGACATAGCAGCTAACGGCCGGGTGTTCCTGTGGACGACCGCACCCGCACTTTGCCCTCCCCAAGGGCCGGGAGGTCGGAAGTGAACCTCATCAAGGCCAGGTCGGCGATGTCCCGGGTCCTCCAGGGCGTCGCCCAGCGGTTCGCTCCGACGCCGGTGGCGTCCGGGGGTGACGGGTTCTGGATCCAGCCCCAGGCCAAGGACCGGTGGCTGGCTCCGCAGATCTCCTATTACACGCCCGACACCGTCGAGTACCTGATCCGCCAGGCGATGCTCGGGGATCTGACCCGGCAGTGGGAGCTCTTCGATGTGATGGAGCGGACCTGGCCGCGGCTGATGGGCAATCTCAACAAGCTCAAGTCCAAGGCGCAGACCATCCACTGGCATGTGCAGCCCTTCGCACTGCGCGGAGAGAAGCCCACGCCCGAGGCCCAGCGCCGGGCGGCCCTGTTGGAAGCGGCCCTGTGGAGCATGGATCCGGATCCGCTCTCCGATGAGAATGACTTCGACGGGATCCTCTACGATCTGTTGGACGCCTGGGGCAAGGGCATCTCGATCCAGGAGATTCAGTGGGAAGTCACCGATCGCGGTCTGGGCCAGATGGTGGCGCCCAAGGCCACCCGTTGGGTGCATCCCCGCTATTATGGTTATCCGGCCAGCGGCGATCAGCCTGATCGGCTGATGCTGCGCGCCGACGTCCTCTCCAACCCCGGCTCGGCCGCCACGCCAGCCGGGGCCTCGTGGACCGAGTTCGATCGGGACCGCTTCCTGGTGGCAGTCTCCAAACATAAGAGCGGCCACGCCTCGGGCAGTTCGCTCTTGCAACCGCTGGGGTTCTACTGGGCGGCCGCGAACTTCTCCTGGGAGTGGTTCCTGAATTACGCCCAGCTCTTCGGGGTTCCCATCCGTTGGTGCAATTATGTCCGGGACGCCCAGCCCGACGTGATCGCCAAGATCGAGGCGATGCTGGCCAACATGGGCTCGGTGGGATGGGCGGCGTTCCCGGAGGGCACCACAATGCAGCTCCTGGAGGGCAAGGGCGGCGGGGTGGACAATCCCCAGTCCGGCATGATCGACCGGGTCGACCGGATCTGCGACATCCTCATCCTCGGACAGACCCTGACTTCGGACGTCGGGGCCAGGGGATCCGGGAGCAAGGCCCTGGGTCAGGTGCACGCCGAGGTGCTGGGCGAACGGGAGCGGGCGGTCGTGAAGTTCGCCGAGCGCACGCTCAACGGACAATTCGTCCCGGCGTTCTGCCGGCTCAATTTCGGCGACGTGCGGGAGATGCCGCGGGTCGTGCCGGAGATCGAGGATGAGCAAGTCAACGGCGAGACGGCCGCGATGTTCCTCCAGGCCCAGGCGGCCGGCGTGAAGATCCCCAAGGAGTTCGCCTATCAGGAACTCGGGATCCCGATCCCTGACGATGGCGAGGAAGTCCTGGAGCCCGTGGCCAAGGTGGTGCCGGGGATCGGCGGCGGTCCGGCCGGGGCCCCGCCGGAAGGCGATCCGAAAGAGTCCGAGACTCCGCCCCCGACCAAGGCCGGCGCCTATAAGGCCAAATCCATCCTGAGATATTCCTGGGAAGTTGTGAAAGCGAGCGACGCGCAGAAGAAGCTGGCCGATCGCATCGCCGAGGATGTGACCGGGATTGAGAAGAAATGGTTGGGCGGGGCCAAGCCGTGGTTCGCCAAGCTGGTCACGGCTGCGCAGGACCCTGGGATCACCGACGCGGAGTTTCAGGAGATCCTGCAGGCCCGGGCCGCCAATGTGCCCGACGAGCTGGGGGCCCTGATCGACAGCCAATCCTTGGCGGAGGCGATGCAGGCGAACATGGGGGCGGCTGTGGTCAACGGGGCGGTGCGCTCGTGGATGGATTACCAGGCGGCGATCACCAAGGCCGCCGGGAAGCGAGGTGCCCCATGATCTCCGTCCAGATCACCGACAATGGCCTCGTGGCGCGCATCGCGGAGTTGTCCTCCCAGGTGAAGCGGCCGGTCGCGATCGCCAAGGCGGTCCAACGAGAAGGGGTCCTGCAGCTCAAGGCGCACTTCATCACCAAGGAATCGACCGACGCCAACAAGCTGGGCGGAAAGCGCCAGCACTTCTGGCGGCAAGTGTCGGCCAGTGTGAACCGGCCCGAGATCGCCGGGGACGGCAACCAGGTGGTGATCCGGATCTCCCACCCGCTCTTCGCGCAGAAACTCTTCGGGGGTGAGATCTACGCCAAGAACGCCAAGGCCCTGACCATTCCGGTGAGCAAGGAGTCGTACGGGCGCACGACGAAAGTCTTCGAAGCCGAGACGGGCCTGAAGCTCTTTGTGATCCGCCACCGGGGCGAGGGCCAGGGCACGGGCCTGCTCGCCTCGGCCAACAAGAAGGGCAACGGGATCACCGTGCGCTACCTCCTGCGCACGCACGTGCACCAGGAGCCCGACCCGACCGCACTGCCGGACATGGACACTTTCCGCGGACAGTTGCTCGCCCGGGCCGAGACGGTCGCCGCCCGCCTGGTGCGACGCGCGAACTCCGGATCCAACCCTCCGACTGATATCCCATGAGCTCTCCCATCCATGCCCGCTACGGAGCCACGGCTGAATTCAGCCCAGGGCCGGCACCCGCCGAGATCATGTGGATGCCCGCCGGCACGCACACGATCGTGGCCAGCAAGAACGGCAAGCCGTGCAAGGCGACTGTCCAGGTCGATCGCGAAACGGCCGGGACGATGCAGCGCTGCCTGGATGAGATCAAAGCCCAGGGCGGCCAGCGGCCGTTCTTCGACTTCGATCACGCCGACGAGGCGGCCAGCGCCTGGCCGGTGGCCTTCGCCTGGCGCGAGGCTCCGCACCCCGGTGTCTATGCCCGGGTGGAATGGAGCACGCCCGGATCCGAGGCGATCAGCGGTCGGGCTTACCGGGCCTTCAGTCCGGCGTTCACCGTGCATCCGGGCAATCCGGCCAAGATTTCCGGGGCCCCGCTCAACATGGGCGGCCTGGTCAACAACCCTGCCTTCAAGGCGATCAACCCCATCTGGGCGAAGAGCCCGCAAACATCCATGAACAAGAATACGCAACTCCTCGCCCTGCTCGCCGCCATCGCTGGTGCCCAGGCCGATCGTGCCACTCTGGTGGCAGCCGCGCAGCCGGACCTCGCTGCGATCAACGCCAAGGACACCGAGATCGGCGGCAAGCTGGTCCAGGCAAAAGCCCTGGTGGTGGAAATCGAAGCCGACCCGGCCGACAAGGACGAGCTCGCCGTGTTCCGTGCGAAACTCGAACTCAGCAACCGCGAGAACGAGGTGCTCAAGGCCCGGACCGGGACCTTGGAGTCGGAGCGCACCCTCCGCTGCAAGGCGGATGCCAGCGCTGCGGTGAAGGCCGCAGTGCTCCGGGGCGCGTTGCCGGCCCAGGACACGGTGCTGCAGGCCAAGTGGGCCGGCATGATCGAACGGGATCCCGGCGCCGCCGAGATGCTCGCCGCGTTGCCGGCCAACCCGGCCTTGAGCAGCACCATCATCCCCACGGCGCGGGGCCCGATCGAGGTCGGTCACGGGTTGACGGACTCGATCAAGGCATATTCCGCGGAGAAGGATCCCCGCAAGGCCGCCGCGATCTATGCCAAGGCCATCCGCGAGACCATCAGCAAGCCCGAAGGTTTCGACGCCGTCATCCTGGCTGCCAATTCGGTGGGCACGCTGGCCGGCACCCTCATCACGCAGCGTTCCCTGGAACTGCTGAAGTTCACCTTCCCGGCGTTGAGCCGGATCTCGACGGACTTCAGCGCGGAGAACGCGGCCTTCAACCAGGTCGTCAAGTCCCGCATCCGCTCGGTGCCCGTGGCGACCGACTACGACGCCACCACGGGTTACGCGACCAGTAACGCGGTGACCGTGGATGTGCCGGTCACCATCGATCAGCACAAGGCCGTGCAGATCGCTTTCACGGTCAATGATCTGGCCAGCACCCGCCGACTGCTCTTCGGTGAGCAGGAGGAAGGGATGCACTACGCCCTGGGCAAGGCCCTGGTCGACCAGCTCTATGCACTGTTCATCGCCGCCAACTATGCGAATGCGACGGTGCAGTCGCAGGGTGGGTTTGATCGCAGCACGATGATCACCATCGCCCAGGCGCTCACGCTGCGCGGGGTTCCGCCCATGGGCCGCACCGCCCTGTTGAATGTGCCGTATTTCGGGCAACTGCAGCAGGACTCGGCGATCGTGAGCCTGGCGGCCTTCCAGGACCGCTCGATCATCACCGACTACAAACTCCCGCCGATCTCGGGGTTCCAACCCCTGGAGGCGCCCAACCTGCCGGCCACGGCCGGACTGAGTGGGTTCTTCTTCGGCCCGGATGCGGCGGTCATCGCCACCCGCGTGCCCAACGATTACACGCAGGCCTTCCCTGGTGCGACCGGCGGCGGGATCGTGTCCCAGGTCACCAACCCCGACACCGGGATGACCGTGATGGTGGCCCAGTTCATCGATCACAAGTTGGGCGCCGCGTACTTCCGCGTGTCCCTCATGTTCGGCTCCGCGGTCGGCCAGGCGGCCAGCGGCCAGCTCCTCACCAGCGCCTAAGGCATCGGCCATTGAACGCATAGTCATCGACTCAACGACATCATTCCCAACAGACCATGAAGCTAATGCTTAAGACTCTCATCGGCTGCGCCCTCCTGGCGTTGGCCCTTACCACCCCGATCTGCGCCCAGGCGCAGGTGCAGAACTTCGACCTGCGGGCCATCGCGCTCACCAACGCGATCCCGGCCACCACGACCAATGCGGTCACGGCCACCGTGATCGATGCCAGCAAGGACGAGGATGTGGCCCTGCAGATCAGCTATAAGCTGAGCGGCACGGGGACCTCCACGGTGGTGTTCACGCTGGCCGGCAGTCTGGACAACTCTACTTACGCGACCGTGGGCACGGTGAGCCTGGCGGCGAACGGCACCAACACAGTGGCACTGGTGACCAATTATGCGGTGGGTCCGATCCCCTACCTGAAGCTCACCCAAGTGGCCAACCCGAACGCGAATGGCATCACCAGCCTGAGCGTGAAGGCCGGAACCAAGACCCGGGTGCTGCGGTACCGGAGCCCATAGCGACCTTCCAAAACCAATGGGCCGGCGTGCCTCTGCCATTGCATGCGCGCCGGCCAAGCTTTCCTTCAACAAAATGTCCACCCCCACCTTCACGGCCGGTGATCTGAACGTCTCCCAGGAGTTCCTGGACGAGGTGGAGGCGGCCTTGACCAACACCGCCTCGGGCACGCCGATCGAGGATGTGATCGCCCAGTGCGCCGATCGGGTGACCGATTACACCGCCCGCTACGAGCTGCAGGAGTCCCGCTTCAGGCGATTGGTGCGGGCGCTGGCGCTGGAGGCCCTGCACGGGCTCATCAACGCGGTGCCCGAGGGCATCAAGGCGTCGGCCGACGACGCGCGCAAAGAGATCGCGGATATCCGCGATGGGAAGTTCCCGACGCTCCTGGCGGCCACGGCCCCGAACATCGCCATCCAACCCGCACCCGGGAACTGGGGCGGCGGCACCAAAATCAAAGCCCGGATCTGACCATGGGAATCCCTGACGACAATCTGGCCCGGACCGCCCCGATCCTCACCGCCCTGGTGACGGCGATATCAGGGATCCAATGGACGCCGGACACCGGGCCCGCCGAGGCGGCCTTCGAGACGGTCTCCATTTACGATTTGCAGGATCTGTTCACCGCGATGAAGGAGTTGGTGGCCGCGAAGTCGCGGGTGGCCCTGGTGGTGTTTGAAGGATCCTCGATCGAGAACCTAACGCAGGGGCATCAACTGCACTCCCAGGAGATCCGCCGGGTGACGGTCCTGGTGGCCGATCGCAACTGGGGCGATCGCAAGAAGGGATTCATGGGGGACTCCGGTTCCCCTGGGGCGTATCGCCTGGGCGATCTTTTGAAGTCCGCCCTGCCGGGTCCCTTGGACGGCGTGGGCCAGGTCTATGTCCGCTGCACCGGGATTGAGCCGATGATGATCCAAGGCCAGGACCGCCAGAACCAGGTGGGTCGCGGGGCCGTGGCCGTCGCCCTGGAGATCTGCGGGGGGGAGAAGCTCACCGAGCTGCGGTTCCGGACCTACTGACCAGACTGCCGACTGAAAACACACAGACCCACACCAGGGAGAAAGCCCAAGCCATGATTGCCATCCAGAACGCCCGTTCAAAATTCACGTCGGTGCTCTTCGCCTCGGTCAACCTGAAGGTCACCCAATCCATCGATCTGCCGGCGTCCGGCAGTCTCCGGTTCCTGCCCACTCGGGGCCTGGTCCTCGGGCAATCGGTGGCGGCCTTGAGCAATGGCGCCACGATCAAGATCGAGGAGATCGACCCGCTGAGTGTCGTGAGTGCAGCCGCTGCGGGGAGCCTGTCCACCAACCTCACCGGCGCGAACAACGACCTGGTGTTCACGGCCAAGGCGGTGGGGGTGGCTGGCAACTCCATCTCGATCACCTACACCGATCCCGGCTCCGCCTCGCATGCCTTGGGCGTCGCGGTGGTGGGCAGCGCCATCAATGTGACCCTGGCGACGGGCGTCCCGGCCCTGGCGTCGCTCACCACGGCACAACCGGGGGCCAATAACGACATCACGTTCACCGCCAAATCACCGGCCCAGGCGGGAACGACCGGCAACGCCATCACGATCGAGTACTCCGCCAACGCGGATGGTCAACCGGCCGTCGACGGGACCGTCACCGGATCCGCGATCAACATCCTATTGCAAATGGGCGGCGGGAGCGGTGGGGCGGTCGTCACCTCATCCGTCGGGTTGCTGGGGACCGCCACGGGCACCGGGACGGCCAAGGCGGTCATCACCGGTCTGCCGGGCGGAACGGTCACCATCCCCTTCGCAGTCAACAGCGGGGAGGATCCCACAGTGTGGGGGGACCGGCTCAATAGCGCGCTGCAGCTCTCCTATACCAGCTATGGGTCCGGGGATCAGATCACAGTGCTCTTCAACTATGATGGGACGCTCTATACGCCGGTCATGGTGGTGTCCAACAACTCGGGCAGCACCGGGATCCCGACCCAGACCATCGACACCTCGGTCCCCAGCGTGTTGAACACGATCCTGTCAACCGCCCAGGACGTGCTCGACTGGGTGGCGAGCGGTGTGGGCAACGCGGTCGCCGCCCGGGCCCTGGTCACGGCCGCCAACGCGGGCGGGAACGATGGAACCGGCGTCATCGAGTCGTTCTTCACCGCCACGCACCTGGCCGGCGGCTCACTCTCCGGGGCGATCACGTCCACGGCCGCCCAAATCAAGGCCGCGATCGACGCCAACACGGCGGCGGCGGCGTTGGTCAGTGTGGCCAACAAGGCGGCCAACGATGGCTCGGGGATCGTGACCGCCATCTCCGTCGCGCCGTTGACCGGCGGGGCGGACCTGGTCCTGGGGAGTGTCACCCAAACGGTGGTCGCCTCGGTGGATCTGGCCGACACGGACGCCAACAAGAAGATCCAGACCCTGACTCTGGCCAACACCTTGGCCATCGCTCCGGGTGCGAACCTCCGGCTGACTGTGATCGGCGGGGCCACCGCCACCACCGATCTGGCCGACATCGTCGTCGAGGGAACCCTCGCCTAATCACCAAATCACACACCGCCATGCCCTCTGTAAACGTCACCACTGCCGCCGCGGTCCTGGTACCGCTGAATTACTCCCGCAAGGGGCTCCTGATCCAAAACCTGAGCGACACCGATGTCTTCCTCTCGCCCGATCCGGCGGTGACGGCCGTCGCGGGTGCCCACAGCGGCATCAAGCTCGGGGCCGGGGAGCAGCTCGGTCTCACCGGCGACGCCGGCGTGGCGGTCCTGTCCCGCTGCGCGATCAGCGCCATCCACGCCGGGAGCGGCAATAAGGAAGTCCGCTACGTCGAGTTCCAATAGGTCACGCGCCGGTTCAACCCATCCTCATTCCATGAAAAAAATCACCCTGCTCAAGCCCATGGTCCGCGACGGTCAATACCTGGTCGCGGGCACCACGATCGAAATGCTGGCCGGCCCCGCGGAGTTCTTCCTGGGCAGCGGCTTTGCCACGCTCGCCGATCCGTCGGCCGAAACGCCGGCCCCGGAGCTGCCCGCCGAACTGGCGGTGCCGGCGACGCCGACCACCGACACCACCCCGGCCACGCCCGCCGAACCCACGGCCCCGGTGCCGCCGGACGCCGGCAGCACCCCGGCCAAGCCCCGGTCCCGGAAGGCCCCGAGCGCTTCCTGATATCCATCATCCTCGCCTCACCACCACACCTGACTTCGCAATCCAATCACCATGAAAACGACCATCGGCAGCCTGGCCAACCGGAACAAAACCACCGCCAAGATCCTCTTCGCACGCACCGGCGTGTCTGACTATTCGGACCTGGGCAACGTCATCAAGTTTGCGCACGTCCCCGCCGTG
>JANYCC010000454.1 GCA_025360495.1 Verrucomicrobiota bacterium
CTTCCCACGATGCCCAGATGCGCCCAGGGCAAACGGCCGGTCGGTGATGTTCTTGATCAGGCGCCGAGGCTTACTCAACTTCATCCGGCTTAGGAGGCGCATGGGCGTGCCCCGCTACGGGCGAAGAATGGCGGCCGCCGGAAGCGGACCGGCCGCTACGAGCTTCTTTCGGGCGGGATCGACGGTCAGGTTGAGTCCCTCCAGCGTGCGCGCGCCCAACAACAGCAGGTTCCCCTTCGCTGCGAACACCACCTCGCCCACCGTGAACACTTTTTCCACGTGCACGATGGCAAAACCGACGCTGCGGGTGACGCGCTGACCGTTGGCCATGACGAATTCCAGGTCCTTCTTCTCCCGCTGCCCGTGCACGGGGACATCAGGCCGGCTAAAGCCCGGAACTCCGAACCTCATCTCCGCACTTCCGGTCCCTGCGCCTCCGTGGCATCTTCTGCCGACTCCCGATGCACACGACGCACACAAGAACCCAGGCTCGGTCCGGTGGGATGGCTGGGAGGACATTGGGGACTCGTGTAACTCGTCCCTCCGGGGGGTTCTTGGGGCCGATCGGGTTGGCGCTTTGGATCGTGTGCGCGGGGTTCGCCCATGCCACGCCCGCCAATCGCGCCACGTTGGAACGTCATTACGACCGCTTCCTCAGCCGCAGTCTGGCCCGCTGCACCACCTGCCATCTGCCCAGCGACCGGAAAGATCCCGAGTCGTTGGACGAGTTTCCCCATAACCCGTTCGGGGATCGCCTGCGCAAACTGGGGGATGAGCACCGTCCCGATGCCGCCCGCCCCGGCCTTGTGGATCGCCTCGGACGCATCGCCCGCGAGGATTCCGATGGCGATGGCGTCGATAACGAGACGGAACTTTTGCTGGGCCATAATCCGGGCGACGCCAAGGACACGCCGTCCGCCGTGGAACTGGCCGGTGCGGAAACCAAGAGGGCGGAGTTCGTTCGGTTCCTGGCCGGATATCGATGGCAACCGTTCGAGCCGGTGAAACGTCCGGCGGTGCCCGCAGTGGAGGCGCCCGGATTCAACATTCGCAATCCGATCGACGCCTTCCTGGCGGCGGGTTGGAAGGAGAACGGTCTCCGGCCGCGGCCCGAGGCGTCGCGGGAAGTGTTGTTGCGCCGGGTTTATATCGACCTGACCGGCCTCAACCCGACCCCGGCGGAACAACAGGCATTTCTCGCGGACACTTCCCCCGAAGCCTATGAGCGGTTGGTGGACCGGCTGTTGTCCGACCCGCGGCATGCGGAACGGTGGGCGCGGCATTGGATGGACGTGTGGCGTTATAGCGATTGGGCGGGTTGGGCCGATGGCAACCAGATCCGGGATTCGCAGCCGCATATCTGGCGATGGCGCGATTGGATCGTGGAAGCTTTGGCGGCCGACAAGCCTTATGACCGGATGCTGGTCGAAATGCTCGCCGCGGACGAGGTGGCACCGGAGGACGCGGAGGCATTGCGGGCCACCGGGTTCCTGGCCCGGAATTATAAGATGCTCTCACGGGAACAATGGCTCGAAGACACCGTGAAGCACACGTCGCAGGCCTTCATGGGGCTGACGTTGGGGTGTGCCAAGTGTCACGATCACATGGTCGATCCGATCCGGCAGCGCGAGTATTATGCGGTGCGCGCGGTCTTCGAACCCCATCAGGTGCGGCTGGATCGTGTTCCGGGGCAATTGGACGTGGCCAAGGACGGTTTGCCCCGGGTTTATGACGCGACCAATGCGCCGACTTGGTTCTTTGTGCGGGGAGACGAACGCCAACCGCTGACCAACGAGGTCATCCAACCGGGCGTTCCGGCATTCCTGGGCGGGAAACTGGAGGTCACGGAAGTGAAGCGCACCGCGTCGGCGATCCATCCGGACCGTCGCGACTTTGTGATCCGCGACCTGCTTATGGCCAACCAGACGGCCGTGGAAGGCGCGCGGAATGCCCTCGCGCAAGCAGGACAGGCGACTAATTCCACCCCGGCGAAAGTGGCGGAGGCACAGCAGGCACTGCGGCTCGCGGAACAGCGGCAGACAGCCTTGATGGGAGTTCTGGCGGCGGAAACCGCGGAGTTGTCGGCAGGTCACGACGCTCCCAATCCGGCCGCCACCAACGCCGTGCTTTTGCAACGGATCGTCGCGGTCACGGAGGCGCAGGTGACGCAACTGCAGGCGACGGCTGCGATCGCCACCGCCAAGACCAACGAGGTCGCGGAGGCACGGAAAAAAGTGGCGGAGGCGGACAAGCGGTTCACGGAATCCGTTGCCGTCCTCGCCCGTCCGCTGGACGCTGCCTACACGCCGCGCACGGTGACGACGTATCCGGAGACCAGCACGGGACGTCGGACGGCGTTCGCGCGGTGGTTGACCCGTCCGGAGCATCCGCTCACGGCGCGGGTGGCCGCGAATCACGTTTGGCTCCGTCATTTCGGCGCGGGGTTGGTGCCCACGCCCGCCGACTTCGGCCGGAATGGCCGTCCGCCCACACATCCGGCGCTTCTCGATTGGCTCGCCGCCGAGCTGATGACCCCGACGGTCGGGGCCGATGGATCTGCGGGGATGACGCCGTGGAGTCTGAGGCATCTGCATCGGTTGATCGTGACCAGCAGCGCCTATCGCATGGCCTCGACGCCGGACGAATCGGATCTGGCGGCGGATCCGGACAACCGGTTTCTCTGGCGGAGCAATTCCCGACGGCTCGAGGCCGAGGCGGTGCGGGACAATCTGCTGTACGCCTCGGGTGCGCTGGATCTGTCGCGCGGTGGTCCGGAGATCGACCATCGTCAGGCGCTGAGCTCATTGCGGCGTTCCTTATACCTGCGTCAGGCGGCGGAGAAGCAGGCGGAATTCCTGACCATTTTCGACGGTCCGGCGGTGACCGAATGCTACCAGCGACGGCCGAGCGTGATGCCGCAACAAGCGCTGGCCTTGGCCAACAGCGAGCTGGCCTTGCGGGAGGCGGGGCGTCTGGCCGCGGTTTTGGCGTCGGCGAGTGGCGGTGACGAGGGACGGTTTGTGGAACTGGCCTTCGAGCGCATCCTCGCCCGCAAACCGACTCCGAAAGAACGTGCCGAATGCCTCGCGTTCCTGCGTCCGATCCCGGCGTCGGCCGGACGGGAAACCAGACCGGACGTGCGGGCGGGCGAAAACCTGGTGCGCGTCCTTTTCAACCACAACGATTTCGTCGTCGTGAGGTGACCAGAGCGGGGCGAGGGGCCCGCTCCTAGTCTCCATTCGGATAGCTGCCGAGCACTTTCACGAAGCTGCAGTGTTGGCCCAGCTGTTCAATCGCCTTGGCCACCTTGGGCGTGTCCGCATGGCCGTCACAATCGACGAAGAAGAAGTATTCCCACGCCTTCCGTTTGCTCGGGCGCGACTCGATCTTGGTCATGTTGATCCGGTAACGGCGGAACGGGGCGAGCGATTTGTGCAGGGCCCCGACCTCATCGCGGATGCTGAACATGACGCTCGTCCGGTCGGCACCGGTCGGCGGGGGCGCCTGATGACCGAGGACGAAGAAACGGGTGGCATTCACCGGGTTGTCCTGCACGTCGCGCTCCAGCACCGGCACGCCATAAGTCTCGGCGGCCAATTCACCGCATAAGGCGGCGGAACGTTGATCCTGTGCGGCGAGCTCGGCCGACCGTGCATTCGAGCTGGTCTCCGTCAGCTCGGCATGGGGGAAGTTGCGTTGGATCCATCCCCGGCACTGCGCCAGCGTCTGGGGGTGGACATAAAGGCGCTGGATGTCCTCACGCCGACCGACCCGGGCCGCCAGACAGTGCGAGATCCGCAGCACCACCTGTGCGACGATCCGCAAATCGCTCTCGACGAACATGTCGAGGGTGTGGGTGACGACTCCCTCCGTGGAGTTCTCGACGGGCACGACCCCATAGTCGGCCCGGTGGCGGGAGACCTCATGGAAGACATCCGCGATGGTTTTCTGCGGGGAATAAAGGAGGCTGGAACCAAAGCGGCGGAGGGCGGCCTGGTGGGTGAACGTCGCCTCGGGCCCGAGATAGGCGATGGTCAGCGATTTCTCGAGCGAGAGGGCGCTGGACATGATCTCGCGATAAATGGCCCGGAGTCCGTCGGCGGTGATGGGGCCGCGGTTGAGTTTGCAGACCTTCTGAAGGACGGCGCGTTCGCGGTGGGGCGCATAGATCTCCTGGCCCTGCTTCACCTTGAGGGCGCCGATCTCCAACACATGCCGGGTGCGATCATTCAGCAGTTCGACAATTTTGGCGTCGATGGCATCAATCGCCTGACGGTGTTCTGCGAGGCTCATTCCGCCAAAGATCCAACCAGATCAACCCCCGGGACGGCGAGCCTCGTTCGTGGGAGGGGCTTCGACCGTTCCCCGAACGGCCCCTTGCCGAAAGCGGTTCGTTGTGCCATGAAACTGGTGCAACTCCGGTTCCATGGTCGTGTCCCGATGGTCCGGTCAACCTGCCATGAAAACGCTTCTCAGCCTCCTGCCGATCTTTTTGGTCACCTTCCTCGGGTGCCCGGCCGCACGCGCCCAAACCGGCGGGCATGACTTTCCCCCCCACCCCAACGTCAAACTGCAGCTCTATTCACCGGCTTCCGGGACGGAGTTCGCGGTGGGCATCCCCATCCTGCTCCAAGCCACCGCAGTCAGCGACGGGGATGCGGTCTACGTCCTCGATTTCCTTTCCGACGGAGCCCTGATCGGCACGTCCGTGGTCAACACGTTGGTCGCCGTCCCGCCCGGTGTGCCGGTTCAGCACCAGTTCCTCTGGCAACACGCGCCGGTGGGAATCCATGCGGTCACCCTGCGGTTCACGGATGCCTCCGGATTCGTCACCAGCTCGGATCCGGTGAAGATCATTGTCACCGGGTCTCCCCATGGCCTGCCGACGCTCACATGGACCAGCCCGACCGACGGTGCGGTGGTCCCGACCCCGGGGGTGGTGCTGCTGGGCATCACCGCGGTCGATCCCTTGGGCGAGATCCGGCGGGTGGAGTTCTACGACGGCTCGGTGTTACTCGGGGTCTCGGAGATCCTGACCAAGGAGATGACCATCCCCGGCCGGCCCCGGCAGCATTCGCTCCTGTGGACCAATCCCCCGGCGGGTCCCCACACCTTGGTGGCGGCGGCGACGGCTTCGGACAATGTGGGATTGAAGGTTCCATTGCGGATCACCGTGGTGGACGGCGGCGGAATGCCGGTTGTGACGGTCCTTCCGGGCAAGCAATCCGCGACCGAGTCCGGCGATTTCAAGAGCCACTTTTTCTCGTTCCGATTCCTGCGCACCGGTGACCTCTCGCAGGCGGTGACGGCCTATTATGTGATCCGGGGCACGGCGACCCCGGGGGTGGATTATAGCCCCTTCAACCAACCTGGATTGCCGCCGCCCAGCAATGGGGCGTTGGCCAAGATCACTTTTCCCACCGGGCAGGACGAGGTCGACCTCGGCTACGCCGCCCTCGCCGACAATGTGAAGGAAGAAACCGAAACCGTGGTGGTGCAGTTGGTGGATTCCCCGCTCGGATCCGTCCCGACCTACCGGATCGGCGATCCTTCCCTGGCGCACGATGAGATCCTGGATTCGACCCCGGATCTCGCGACGATCGATTGGGTTGAACCGTCCACCGGTGATCATTTCGCATCGGGGGTCCCGATTCAGTTGGTCGTGACCACCCGGGATCCGGCGGGATTGCTGACCTCGGTGGATTTTTATTCCGGTGATGTTCCCATCGGCACGGGCACTTGGAATTGCCCCGAATGTCGCATGGCGCCCGGGGCGACGCTCACCATCCGGTTTGTTTGGAATGGCGCTCCCTCCGGGCTCCACACCCTGCATGCGGAGGCCTTCACGGCGAACGGGGAACGGGTGGTTTCCCCGCTGATCACCCTCGCGGTGGATGATGTGCCGCCGCCAGGTCCGGTTGCCGTGCGACATTTGCCGGCGGGTTTCCAGCCGGGCGTGGCCTTCACAGTGACGATCGAGGTGACGCCGGACGCCAGCGTGCAGGATTACGTGGTGGAGGACCATCCGCCGTTCCTGCATTGGGGGGGCGCGGTGCCGCCGCCCGAATCCCCGTGGTGGAACGTGACCAGCGTCGGCGACGGCGGTGTGTTCGACGGGCCGAATGGAGCGGTCAAGTTCGGGCCATTCTTTGATTCCAAGCCCCGGGTCCTGACGTATCAGGTCACCCCGAATGAGGCGTTGGTCGACCAAGCCGTCTTCGAAGGTGTGTTTGTGGCCGATGGCACGAAGTCCCCCATCGGCGGTGACTCGGTGGTGAATGGGTCGCGGCGGCATCCGGCGGACATTTCCCCGGCGGATGACCGGATTGATGCGGAGGAATTGACGGCTTACGGGGCGGCATGGCGGTTGGGCAAGCTTTGGAACGGGACGACGATCCCGGTCGATTATGTGACCCAGGCGGCGCTGTTGTGGCGCAGCGGGGAACAATATCGGTTCGATCCCTCGGCCGGACCGGCGCCGCTGTGGTGGGTCAGCAATCCCTTCCTGCCCCCGGCGGCTCCTCCCGGTGCGGCTGCGACGTCCGGGTCGGCGACGGATGGACCGAAGTTTGGAGGTGCGGTGTACGCGGTCCTGTCGCCGGGCACCGGTGATTCGGGGGTGCTGCTTCAGGTCCGGGCATTGCCGGGGCCGTCCACCGTGGCGTATGCCGTGGAACTCCGGGTCGGGGCCATTCCCACGAACGTGAGTGACGGGGGACAATTCGATGCCGCGTCGAACACCCTTCGCTGGGGCCCGTTCACCGACGGTTCAGCGCGGACGTTGAAATGCAGCTTCCCCGGTTCCCAGTCCGTCGGATTCAAAGGGGGCGCCTCCTTTGATGGACGCACAGTGACGGTGCTGAGTGCCGGACCGGCGAAGGCGATCGCAACCGGTCCCCGATTGATCGGTCCGAGTCCCACCCGGGAGGGCGCGATGCAACTGGTCGTGGAAGATCCGGGGTTGTCGGCGGGTGCGGCTTACGGACTGGAAATCAGTGCCGATCTCCTTCATTGGACCTCGTTGGGGGTGTTCCAGACTGGTGCGGCCGCCGCGTTTGCGCGGGATGAATTGCCGGCATCCGACACGCCGCGTTTCTATCGGGCGGTGAGGAGACAATGACGGGAAAAAAAGAACCGGCCAGACCGTTGCGAGCACCCCAGTAACCCTGGCTCGCAATGACCTGACCGGTTATCTCCCCTTGTCCACTTTCCCCCCTCAAACCCTTCGGAAGTGGCCCGTACCCCTCGTTGCGAACCTCCCAGCGCACAACAACGTCACCATGCACGGAGATGGATCCGACACCCAGTCAGGGGCTTCATGAACCTTCGGTGGGGGTTAACCCGACAAACCGGCTCAATCAGAACGTCCCCGGAAGAAGTCCTGCCCGCCGATTGGCACGGTGAGATGAAAGGTCGCCGAGGGTGGGTTGGTGATGATTTGCTGGGTGAATGGCCCACCCAGCGTGGTCGTGTGTTCCAAAGTGAAGGTGTGTCCGACCGTCGCATCCACCGTGAGGTCCAGGCTTCCCCCGGCATTGACGACGAGGTTTCGCAGCACCGGGACCGTCGCCCCGCCGATGGTCTTCAACTGCATCCGCGTCACCTGCGCCGTCGCCGCGACCCCTTTGGAAACCGTTCCCGGCATCGCCTTGTCTTGGTCGTTGAGCCGGAAAAAAGAAAGTGTGGCCACATACACCTTTCCCGCGCTGAACAATTCCTTGGGCAGCACGGCCGAGGTCGCCGTCACGGCCAAAGTCAGTGGTTTGCAGGCATCCGGAAGCTGAAACACCAGTTTTCCCGTCGCGTCGGTGATCTCCAATGAAATGAAGTCGGTCGCCGCCGAGGCCCCCGTGAAGGCGTCCCAGGTCAGGTTGAAGTCCGATGCGGGCACAATCGCCTGCGCGCCGGCGTAATTCCCGAAGTGAGGTGCCGGGGGATATCCGTTGGCGATAAAGGTCAGGACCACGGAGTTCAGCACGGTTGTGGGGTGGGCATGATCGCGCAGTTGGAAGGCGTAGGCCCCGGCGGGATAGGCGGTGTCGAGGGCCGCCTGGGTGGGCATGGATTCGGTGAAAAGCTGAAAACTGGGAACGAGTGAACTGAGGAACTTCAGTTGATGCGGCTTCGGTGCGGGGTCGGCCGGAAACTCCACCGCCGCGTCCCCGGAGGCCGAAGCAATGCGGCTGAAGGCCTCGAACATCGGGAGGTTGGTCGGGTCGATGCCCGGCGCACCCGTGCCCGTCTGGAGGCGGTTGACGAGCTTCAGCAGACCAAAATCCGCGTTGTCGACCGGGGTGACCTTATTGCAATCGACCACCGTGCCGCCCGGCGTCAGGAACGAACCGGAGGCGGAAACCAAGGGGTTGCCGGCCACGTCCCGAAACCCGGAGGAACCGCCCGGCAGGTTCCAATTCACGACCAAACCGGCGGGCCAACCGGAACCGGGAACATCATAAAGAACGGTGAGCGAAGTGCCGTCCGGCCCCCAGAAATAGCTGAACTTGGCCGCCGTCAATGTCGCCGGCGCACCCTGTTTCGTGGCGGTCCACGTCACTGGATTGCGGGTCGTGTCCATCTTTTCACTGAACAGAAAAGTCATCCCGACGAGCGCGCTGACCAGGGTGTCCCCGGTGGCCGGCAGACTCTGGAGCAGGGTCGGAGGGGTGGTGTCGGGTCCACCGCCGGAACCGGCCGTCTTGATGGCGAGGGTCGTCGTGCTGGCGAAGGCTGAAGTCAGAGGGAGTGCCCCGACATCTGACCGTCCGCTGATCTTCACGAAATTGAGTTCCAAAGTGTAAGACTTGCCCGCCGCCAACGTGTCGGCAGAGACCGTGAAGTGGCCGTCGGTGCCGTCGGTGCTGTCCTCGACCAGCAGGAGTTGGTTGGCGTCCCGGATCCGGTACACGACATAATCATCCACCGTGCCGCCGGTGAACCCGTTCAACGTCACGTCGAAATCGGCGGTGGCGTTGATCGACTGGGCGGCCGTGAAGTTCACCAATTGGGGCGCGACGGGGTAGGCATCCGCGCCGAGATTCACCGTGGTGGGAAAGGGGAAACCGCCCAGCACAACGGTCAGGGTGTACGTGCCGCTGCCATAGAGGGCATTCAGCGCGGACGCCGTGGTTGCGGAGTCCGTGAACACCCGATCCGCCCCGCTCGCGGCCACCGGGAGGTTCACACCTGAGGGGGGTTGGAGGGTCGCGCTGTCCGAAAACGCCGAGAGATTCTTGCCGACAAATTGGAATCGGAAGGGTGAACCCGATTCCAGCGCCGGTGCCGCGGCGGAGGTCTGGGTAAACCGCTGGGACTTGGTGATCAGGTCGTCTTCCTGGGCCGCCAGGCGCGACCACCCGGTCAGTACACCCAGCGCCAGGCTGAGGATCAGTCGATTCATTCTAGGGGATGGTGAAGTTGAGGTGAGCCGCGAAGAAAATGTGGGATGGTCCTCCTTGAAAGAACCGGAACATGCAATCGGACTGGAATAGAAAATGCAATCCCCGGGGAAGTGCGGCTGGGGCTCGCCTCCCGTCCCCGTTTTTGACACAGTTGGCCCCGATGAAATCCCGCCTGCTCCCCCTCGTCACCGGAGGCCTCGTCGGCCTGGGGCTACTCACCTGCGGCGCCGATCCCGCCCCGGACAGGGAACCCCGCGTCGTCACGCCGGCGCCCCAGTTTTCCCATCAGGCCGGGGTGCCCTCCGACGCCTTGGTCCTGTTCGATGGCAAGGATGTGGCGGCTTGGAAACGGGAGGATGGGCAACCCGCGAATTGGACCCTCACCGGTGACGGCGCCATGCAGGTCGGAGGCGGCTCGATCATGACCCGTGAGGAGTTCGGAGATATCCAACTGCATCTGGAATGGGCGACGCCTGCCGAGGTGAAGGGGGATGGCCAGGGTCGCGGCAACAGCGGCGTGTATTTCCAGGGCCGGTATGAGATCCAAGTGCTCGATTCCTTCCAGAACCCAACGTATTTCAACGGGCAGGCGGCGTCGTTCTATGGTCATGCGGCGCCCTTGGTGAACGCCTCGCGAAAGCCGGGTGAATGGCAGACCTATGACATCGTGTTTCACACCCCCAAGACCGGACCCGATGGCAAGGTGACGCCCGGTTCCTTCACGGTGTTGCACAATGGCGTGCTGGTGCAGGACCACACGCCGGTCGCGGGCGAGGCGACCACCGCGGCCAAGTTCACCGGGGTGGCGGCCAAGGGACCGTTGTTGCTTCAGGACCACGGGAATCCGGTCCGCTATCGCAATGTCTGGGTGCGAAAGCTGGATTGAGGTCCGGACGGACGAATTATACGGGTCCCCATGCCTGGGTTCGGAGTCCCGGGCTTCAGCCGGTCTAATGTTCTTCCGCCACCGATCTTGCATCCCTTGACTTGTCCACCCCTCCGGCGGGATTGTGCCCCAATGAAACCCACCCCTTCGCTGATGCGACTGCTGCCAAGGGTGTTGATGGGATTGACCGTCATCCTCCGTGTCTCCGCCCAAGGGACCTTCGCGTTCAGCAATGCCACGTTGCCGGGCAAGCCCAAGATCCAGCTTGGAGACGGGACGCCCATAGCGGGGGCCAACTACCTGGTCGATGTCCTGGTGAAGGATCCGGTCACAGGCGAATTTCGGGATGGGCTGTTGAGAGTGACGATCGGTGGGGTCTCAGCCTTTGCCGGGGTCTCACCCCTCACTGGAAACAATGCGGGACTCTTCTCAGGAGGCACTCTTCAGGTCCCATTCGTGTCACTTTGAGCCTTGCCGGGGCGTGTACACCTATCGTGCCTATACGACATTGGGGGCGTTTTCTGAATCGGGGTGTTTCGATTGCTTTTGCGGTCCCGGACTTCCACCCAATCTGTTTCGCCGCACCCGCTTTGATTTCAACCCGACAAATCAGATGAACTCCATTCCGCTGAACACCACGGATCGAGAGGGCGGTTATTTCCGGATATTTGCCACTCACTGTGTCCGCTATTGCCCCTGACCGGGCGAGGCAGGAATGTCCGTCTCTCCCGGCTTCCTTGCGTTCTTTCGCGGCTATGGATCCGGGCTGAGCCGGGGCGTTATATGACTCCCGAATCCAAGGCGGTTCCGGCGGCGGAAATGGGACTCTCGGAGCTCGTCCCTCCGAGGGGTGGTTGGACTCGTCGGAGCTCGCGTTCACGCAGCCAGGCGAAGATCACCGGCGTGACGATGAGGATGTGAAGCAGGCTGCTCACGCTCCCGCCTATCACCGGCGCCGCCAGCGGCTTCATCACCTCCGCACCGGCCCGCGAACTCCAGAGGATCGGCAACAGGCTCGCAATCGTCGTCGCCACGGTCATCAGCTTCGGACGCAAGCGCAGCCGGGCGCCGGCCTGGACCGCCTCCAGCAGGTCGGACCGGTCGAACGCCGGACCGCGTTCGGCCCGTTTCCGCGCCACCGCCTCCTCCAGATACACGACCATCACCACCCCGGTCTGGATGGCGATGCCGAACAGCGCGATATAACCGATCCAGACCGCGACGCTGAACGGATAACCGAGAATGGCCTGCAGGAACACCGATCCGCTGAGGGCGAACGGCACCGCCAGGATCACATGCGCCGCTTCCTTGGCATCATGATAGGTGAGATATAATAATAGGAAGATCGTGAACAGGGACACCGGGACGATCATCCACAGGGTGCGCCGGGCCCGGAGCAGGTTCTCGAACTCGCCACTGTATTCCAGGGTGACGCCCTCGGGCAGGTGCGGCCGGAGTTCGGCATCCAGCCGCCGGCGCACTTCCTGGACGAAACCCCCGAGATCACGCCCCTGCACGTTCGATTGGACGAACACCCGTAAACGTCCGTTTTCACTGGTGATTTCGTTGGGTCCCGACACCCGACGGATCTGCGCCACCTGCCCCAGCGGCACCGTGCGGCCGCCCATCCCGGACACCGGGATCTCGGCAATGCGTTCGGGATCCTCCCGCAGGTCGCGTTGCAGCCGCACCTGGATCGGGTAACGTTCCCGTCCCTCGATGAGCGTGCCGACGATGCGACCGCCAAGACCGGCTTCCACGACATCGAGCACGTCGCGGACACTCACCCCGGCGCGGGCGGCGGCGGGGCGATCCACCTCGATTTCCAGGTAGGGTTTGCCCTGGAGTCGGCTCGGGGCCACGCCGCTGGCTCCGGGGATCGACCGGATGATCCCTTCCGCCAGGAATGCGGCGGCCTGCAGTTGCGCGGTATCGGTCCCGCCGACCAGTTTCACGCCGAGTTTCGCACGGATGCCGGTCGAGATCATCAGCACGCGATTCTCGATGGGTTGAAGGAATCCGGGGGTGTAACCGGGCACGGCGACGAGGGCTTCCTGAAGCGCCGCCACCAGGGATTCGCGAGTGACGCCCGGTCGCCATTCGGAGTGGGGTTTCAACTGGATCGTGGTCTCGATCATCTCGATCGGCGCGGGATCGGTGGGGGTCTCCGCGCGTCCGAGTTTGCCGGCGACACTCTCGACCTCGGGAAACGCGGCGATCGTGCGGTCTTGCCACGCCAGGATGCGTTTCATTTCGGTGAGGGAAACACCCGGGGCCAGCACGGGCATGAACAGGAGCGTGCCTTCGTCCAAGGGCGGCATGAACTCGGCTCCAAAGCCGCGGAAAACCTGGGCGACCGGCGCCAACCGGGTCGTTGTGAGCGGTTCGATCCAGGTTCTGGGAAGCCCGAGAGCCACGGCCACGGCGAGGGCAAGCAGGGCGAAGGCGGATCCCAGCACGGTGCGGCGGTGCTCCAATGCCCAGGACAGCACCGGGCTGTAAATCCGGAGCAGAAGACGCATGAGGCGGTGGTCCTCCTCGCGATGGAAGGGTCCGCGCACGAGGATGGAACACAGCACGGGAACCACGGTGACGGCGAGGAGAGTGGCCGCCACACACGCGAAGGTCTTGGTGAACGCGAGCGGGTGAAAGAGCCGGCCTTCCTGACCGGTCAGCGCGAACACCGGCAGGAACGCGAGGATGATGATCGCCATCGCAAAGACGATCGGACGCCCCACCTGGTGCGCCGCCGCGCGCGTGCAGCCCATCGTTTCCGCCGCGGTCAGCCGCCGTCCGGCCCGTCCCTCCGCCTGTTCGCAATGACGGATGACATTCTCCGTCATGACGATCCCGGCATCGACCAGCACCCCGATGGCGATCGCGATGCCGGAGAGCGACATGATGTTCGAGGTGATCCCAAAACCCTGCATGAGGAGGAACGAAACCAGGATGCTGAGCGGCAAGGGCAGGGTGACGATCAGGATGCTGCGGAAATGGAACAGGAAAAGGATGTGGGCCAACGTCACCAGGAGGACTTCCTCGATGAGGGCGTCGCGCAGCGTGGCGATGGTGCGGGCAATCAGGTCACTGCGGTCATAGAAGGAATGCACGCTCACCCCCGGCGGCAGACCGGTGGAGATCGCTTCGAGCCGGGCCTTCACCCGGTTGATCGCCGCCATGGCGTTCTCACCGGTGCGCATGATCACGATCCCGCCGACCGCTTCCTCGCCACCGACGTCCAGGGTCCCGCGTCGGAAATCGCCGCCGATCTCGACTTGGGCGACGTCGGCGATCCGTACCGGGACACCGCTCCGCTCGGCGATGACCACCTGCTCGAGATCGGCCACGCCGTGCAGGAGCCCGATGCCCCGGACCACGAATTCCAGGCCGTTTTCCTCGAGGGTCTTGCCGCCCACGTTCAGGTGGTTGGCGGGGATCGCGTCCATCAGTTGCGCGAGCGAAACCCCGGCGGCGCGCAACCGGGTGGGATTGACCTCGACGGAGTACTGTTTGACGAAGCCGCCGAGACTCGCGACCTCGGCCACCCCGGGGACGGACTGAAGCTGGGGGCGGAGGAAGAAATCCTGGATGGAACGGAGCCGCCCGAGATCATAACCCCCGGCCGGGGCGGCGTTGGTGTCGACCTTTATATAATATTGGTAGACCCAACCGAGGCCGGTGGCGTCGGGTCCGAGGAGCGGGATGACCCCGGCCGGGAGTTGGGCGGCGAGGAAACCCAGTCGTTCGGTGACGCGCTGGCGGGCTTCCAGGGTCGGGACGCGGTCCTCGAAGACGACGGTGACGAGGGAGAACCCGAACATGGAGTTGGCGCGGACGGCCTTCACCCCGCCCAAGCCCTGCAGGTTGACGCTGAGCGGATAGGTGACCTGGTCCTCGACCTCCTGCGGACCCCGGCCGACCCAATCGGCATAGACGAGCACCTGGTTTTCCGAGAGGTCGGGGATGGCGTCGACCGGGGTGTCGCGCAGCGCCTTGAGGCCCCACCCGATGAGGAGCAGGGCGGCGCAGAGGACGGGGAACCGGTTGCGCAGCGACCAACTGATGAGCGCGGAGATCATGGCCGGCAACCTTGGGACAATGTTGCCGGTCCTCTTGCCCGTCGTGGGAGCGACCCCGGGTGCGCCGTGATCAGTGCTGCATCATGCTGAGATACTTCGCCGGATTCTTGTCGAAGTCCTTGCGACAATCCTTGCAGCAGAGTTTGACCGTCTGGCCCTGGTAGACGAACACGACCGGTTCGCCCATCTCGCCCATCTTGTGGTCCGAAACCACGCATTTGTCGAAGGGATAGGCCCGGGCGGCCGTGTCCTTGGATTGGCAGCCGGCGATGAACGCGACCGAGGCCATGAGCGTGACTGCGGCGATCAGGATCTGAGGTTTCTTCATGGTGAGTTGATTGCGGTGAGCGTGGGAAAATGGGCTGCGTCGTTGCGGTCCCACCACGGCAACCGAATGAGAATGGCAGATTGCCGCGGTCGGTGCGAGGGCCGGGGGACGAATGGCGAGAGCAGGTTCGTTTCATTTGGTCTTTGCGGGATCCGGGTTTGGGGTTGTCGCCGCGGTGCTGTCCGTCCGGTCCGGGGAATCGCCGCCATGCTGCAATTGTGCCTGCGCATCGATGAGGAACCCGCCCGACATCACGATGGATTCGCCCTCCTTGGCGCCGGAGACGATCTCCCAGCGATCGTCCCCGCGGCGTCCCAGCACGACCTCGCGCCGTTCATAGTTGCCGGGCCCGACTGCCACCCAGACGAAGGGCTGGCCATCGGGGTTGAGCACCGCGGTGCGGGGCACGGTCAGGGTTTCCGGTGTGACGACTTCCACCCGGCCCTCGGCATAGAGACGGTGCCGGAAGGGACGGGTCCGGTCGGGTCCGGTGCCGCTGGGCGGATTGGACATTTCAACGCGCACATGGGCGGTGTGGGAGAGTTCATCGAGATTGGGGTCGATGAAGGCGATGACATTGGTGAACGCGACGCCGGGCCGGGAGGGGGTGGTCACCACGATCCGCTGGCCGGGGTGAAGCCAGGGGAGGTCCCGTTCATAGGCATCGAACTTGAACCACATGACATCGAAGTTGCCGAGTTCGAAGAGGGGTTCGCCTTCGCGCACGTACTGGCCGGCATAGGCGATGCGCTTGACCACGGTGCCGGAAACGGGTGACAGGATGGGGACCGAAAGGCTCGAGGCGGTGAAAGTCTGGGGGAGTTCGGCGATCTGTTTTTCGCCAAGACCCATCTGGCGGAGTCGGAGCGCCGCGGCCGTCTGGAGGCCGGGGGCGACGGCACCTCCGGGCAGGGTGAGTGCAAGATACTCCCGCACTGCCGACAGGAGCATGGGGCTATAGAAGGATGCCAGGGGTTCGCCGGCGGTGACCTCCGCACCGGAATGATGGACATGCAATTCCTCGATCCGGCCCTCGACATAGGCGGTCAGGATCCGGTGCTGCGAATCGTCGTCGTCAATCGTTCCGGCCACCCGGAGCCTGCGGTTCAGGGACCGGCGTTCGACCCGGGCCACGGCGATTCCGGCGACATGAACCGAATTGGTGCCGAGCACGGTCAGGCCTTTCACCGTGAACTCCGGGTCGCCCTCATAAACCGGCACGAGTTTCATGCCACAGATCGTGCAGTTGCCCGGCTTGTCCGACCGGATCCAAGGGTGCATGGGCGACTGGTAAAACCGGGGCTGACGTCCGGAGACCGCGGGCTCCGGCGGCGCGGGGTGCAACCACCAACCCGTGGCGCCGGCGGTCAGGATGGCCGCGCCGATCAATAATATGGGAATCGTCTTCATCGTTCCGGAATTCAGGGTTTCTTGGAGGCCGGCGCCATCGTGTTGAGGGATTCCAGATCTTCGAGACCGCAGCACAACAGCAACTGGCTCACCGCGTCCCAGTAGTCGGTGGTGGCCCGCGCCGCAGAGCGATCCGCCTCCACCAATTGCCGGCGGGTCTCGAGCAGATCCCGGAGATCCATCCCGCCGGGAATCCACGCCGCTTCCAGGGAACGCAGGGCGGCCAACGTCCGCGGCCGGATGTCGTCGCGGTATAACAAGGCCTCCCTCCGGGCGGCGTCGATCGCGGTGACCAACCGGTGCACTTCCAGACGGACCTCCGCCTGCGTGTCGGCCTCCTCCAGGCGGCTGGCGTCGAGGCGGGCCCCGTCGCGTTGGATATCCCGTTTATATCGTGCCCGATTGAACCACGGGAGGTTCAGCGAGACGGAAAGCATGCCCTGCGCGATCCCGCCATCGCCGGTGTATTGATACGCTTGAATCCCCGCCGCGATGTCCGGCCGGCCGGACCGGCGGGTGGCGTCGAGGGTCCGGGCGGCGAGCTCCGTCTCGGAATGGCGCGTGCGGGCCATCGGTTCGGACGCCTCCGCGACGCGCACCAACGATTCTCCGAAAGTCACGGCGTTGGCCACGGGGGGCAGTGCGAAATCTCCGGCCGGAAGGTCGTCCGTGCGCCCGAGCAGACGTCGCACGGCGGCGTCTGCATCGGCGAGTCGGGCGGTGGCGTTGGTGAGGTCGAGACGGCGGCGGGATTGCTCGTTTTCCAACCGCAGCACCGGGGCGGCGGATTCGCGACCGGAGGCCAGACGCGTTTGGACACTGGCATGCTGGGCATCCAGCCAGGCCAGGTCCTGACGCGCCAACTCGAGTGATTCGCGCTGGAAAGCCTCTTCGAAGAGGGCCACGGCAAGATCCCGTCGCAACTCGGTGAAGCGTGACTCCAAGAGCGTCGTGGCGGCCCGGGCTGAGGCGTCATTCAGGGCCTGTGCCGCCTTTTCCTTTCCCAACAGCGGCAGGGTCTGTTGAAGGCCGTAAAAGACATCCCCATTGTCACGGGCCATCCCGGCCGTCCGGTAAGCGGCGCCCCCCGCCTGGAATTGCGGATCGGCCCATCGCCGGGTGCCGGCGGCGTGGAGTTGGGCGGCGGTTTCGCGTGCGGAAAGGGCGCGGAGAGAGGGGTTGTTGGTGCGCAATTCGGCCGCCAGGCGGGCGACCAATCCGGCGGTGACCAGTTCGGGTGCGGCCCGGACACCAACGCACAGCCAGAGGCCGGCCGCAACCGCTGAAAAGCTCAGGCCGATCCGGACGACGGATCTGGCGGGAAAAGATGAAAAGGACATGGAATCATGGGACGGGATGGACGCGGCACCAGAACGGGATTCAGAGTCGTGCCGGGGCCGGGCACACTCCGTGCGGGAGACGTCCCCAGCTCAGATCAGAAGGGCACAAAGCCGCCGGAACAATGGCTCCGCCGGGGCGGCGGGTTCCGGGCGGGAGGAGGGGTCCGACAGGGAAACGGTCGCCGGGTTCTGGGGAAGCAGAAACCCTGCAAGCGACGTGGGGACCCATTCAGGCAGCGGTGAGGATGTGTCAGGGAGCGGCGCCTCGGGCGGTTGTTGGTCCGGACGTCCGACGGGTGTGGCGCAGCAGGCGGCGTGGCAGGCCGACCTCTCCAGGGCGTGGCGGGCGGCACAGCAGGAAGCCGTGGCGGCGGTTGCCGAGGGGAGATCAAACCCAAGGCCTTGGAACCCGAGACCCGCCTGCCACAACACCACCCAGCCCGCAAGAAGCGGGATGAGCCAGCGGAGGCGGGAGGTCTTCATCGGCACCAATTCCTGACTAACGACATCACACTACCCGGATCGGGCATGCCCCGCAAAAACTTTCAGTGGGAGACGACGGCAGGAGACTCATTTCCCCTTCCCCGCGGCCCCGCAGTCAGACCCACGCTCTCAGGGGATTGGAGCGTCCTGTCGTCCGCTCCTACCGGGTGGATCCGTAGGAGACGACAGCAGAAGACTCTGAACCCGTTTGGGGGTGTCGTGGCGGGGCCTGGCAATGGGCCGTCGCAGGCAACTTGCCTGTGCCCGTTCTCAGGCCCATTATCGGTGGATGGAAGCGGAACTTCTTGCCACGGCCAAGGCACTGCCCCTCTCAGAGCGCATCGAGTTGGCGGAGGCGCTCTGGGACAGCATCACCGAAGCGGGTTACGAGCCGCCACTAACCCCGGTTCAGGAAGCCGAGCTTGACCGTCGTTTGGAAGAACACCGGCGCAACCCGCAAGCCGCCGTCCCTTGGGGACAAGTCAAAGCCGAATTGGAGCATCGGTATGGGAAACCCCAATGAGTGTGCCGGTGACCTTGCGGCCCATCGCCCAGCTTGAACTCGGTGAGACAATGGACTGGTATGAAAAGCAGAGGGAAGGTTTGGGTCTCGAGCTGAAGGATGAAGTTGATCGGGTGCTGACCCGCATCGCCAATGCCCCGCTTAACTTTCGTCCAGTGCGCGGCCCGGTCCGGCGTGCGTTGCTGTCCCGCTTTCCATACGCGATTCATTTCCTCCCTGAAGAAGACGGCATCGTGGTCTTGGCGGTATTTCACACCAGACGGAACCCGAGCCGACTCGAAGGCCGAGTCTGACATCTCGATCTCGTAGCCCTATCACGAGGATCACCGTTCCGGGCCCGAACGGCGCACTTCCATCCGGCGCCACTTTGTCAGTGTCGTCTGTCGGCGTTTCCTGCGGTTGGGCCGGGGAAAGAGCACGTGAAACGGCCCATGGCAGCGCATCTCCGGAAAGGGCTGACAGAAAAGCGGTCGAAGGGAGCAGGCCGAATTCGACGTCGGGCACCCCTGGATCCGCCGGGCCCCCGGACGCGCTGGTCGTCATGGAGCGCGGCAGTCCCCTGCCGCTTTCGGGCGAGGAAGGGGGTCACGGTGATCCTTCCTGATGATCGACAAGCAGGTAGGACCAGACCCGCACTGTGGTAATTTGCTGTACCGATGCGGATATAGTCAGGCCCATGCCCGAACAAAAGTCCGGGATCCGTGGGTCCAAATCCGCCTGATCCATGCGTGTCCGAGTCTTGGGAGTGAGGGCACGGCCGACCGATGGGTTATGGCACCAACCTTCGGAATCAGCTGCTCAACCGCCGGAAAGGTGAGTGTTGCTGAATTGAGGTTCGTGAGCCTCTTTTAGGGCCGTGGCCCAGGTCGATCCCAATTAATCCTGGAGATCGGTGTACCGGTTTGAGCAGGATGGTGGGTGGCAACCCCGGTTCACGGCCTCTACGACGCACTGCTAGACGAAGATCTTGCATTGATCCTCCAGCAACATCCCGAGCTGCGGTCCGTCTTCGGGAAGTTGGAACCAGATGAACAGCCCGCCCGGTACACGGCATTTCTTGCCAAATTGGTTGAAAGAGCACTCCACCTCCGGGAAGACCCGGCCACCCGTCTGAGGCTGTGCAATGAGATCGTCGAACGGCTTGCCGATGTTCCGGAAGGGGAGTTTATAAGAGGCAAGCGTCTCATCAGTTCGGAGAACCCGCTCCTTCTTGAAATCACGCCCCGGCACTATGCGAAGGAGGGTGTTGCCAGACCGAAGACTTCGCTCGTTGAAAGCAGCCTGTTCACCGGATCCCCGGCTGATCCGCAACTCGTCCACGAGCTGGGGTTGGAAATGCGCTCCGCAGATGCCGTGGATCTGCTCGTCTCATTCATCAAGTGGTCTGGTCTGCGCTTGCTGATGCCGGCATTCGAAGAACTTGTTGCCCGGGGTGGAAAGGTTCGCATCATCACGACATCGTATATGGGGGCGTCAGATTCAGAGGCCGTTGAATGGCTGGCCACCCTTCCGAATGCGAGTGTCCGGGTGTCCTATGATACCGAACGGACGCGGCTTCATGCGAAGGCTTATCATTTCCACAGGAACAGTGGGTATTCAACGGCCTATATCGGCTCAGCCAACATGTCGCAGGCGGCGATGACGAGCGGTTTGGAGTGGAATCTGAAGGTGACCGCCCAGGATCTTCCACACATACTGGAGAAATTCGCAGCGGAATTCGAAACGTATTGGAACAGTCAGGAATTCATCCCATTCGACCCCGCTGAACCCATGGTGCTTCGGGATGCCATCCGGCACGCGCGGACGCACTCGACCCTGACCCCGGTCTTTTTCGACATCCACCCGCATTGTTTCCAAGAACGGATTCTTGACGCACTGGAATCCGAGCGAGTCGTCCATGGACAGACCCGCAATCTTGTGGTCGCGGCGACGGGAACCGGAAAGACAGTCGTGGCTGCCTTTGATTTCAAACGCTTTTATGAACGCAACCAAAGGCAGCCGCGACTTCTGTTCGCCGCCCGTAAGCGGGAGATCCTGGAACAGGCCCTGGGAACCTTTCGTGCAGTGCTGCGAATACCGGACTTCGGCCAACTCCTGGTGGGTCCCCACACGGCAACCCGGTTCGATCATCTCTTCTGCTCCGTGGAAATGCTGGGTACGCGGAAGCTTTGGGAACAGGTTGGCAACGGTTTCTACGACTTCATCGTGATTGACGAAGTCCATCACGGTCCGGCCGCCAGCTATCGCGCGCTCTTCGAGCGGTTCAGTCCACGGATCCTGCTTGGACTGACGGCGACGCCGGAACGAATGGACGGTGCGAGTGTGGCCGCTGATTTCGGCGGTCGTTTTGCCGCCGAAATCCGTCTGCCCGAAGCCCTCGAAGAAAAGCTGCTCTGTCCCTTCCAATACTTCGGGGTGGCCGACCCCGTGTCGTTGGCGAGTGACCGATTCTGGCGCAACGGAAAGTATGACATCGCGGAATTGGATGCCGTCTATACCGGCGCTCATTTTATGGCACTCCAGCGGGTGGACGTGGTGGAGAGTTCCTTGCGCCGCCTTGAACCTGTGCTGGGGCAAGTCCGCGGGATCGGCTTCTGCGTCTCGGTCCGCCATGCCGAATTCATGTCGGCCAGGTTCAACGAGCGGGGGATCGTCTCGGCGGTCTTGGTGGGTGAGACCGACGTCGATGAGAGGACCCGGGTCCTCGGCAATCTTCGCTCTGGTGCGATCCGCTTTGTCTTCACCCGGGACGTTCTGAACGAAGGTCTGGATATTCCCGAGATTAACACCGTTTTGTTTTTGCGGCCCACCGAGAGTCTGACCGTGTTTCTCCAACAACTCGGACGTGGATTGCGTCATGCGCCTGGCAAGGATTGTCTGACAGTGCTCGATTTTGTCGGGCAGGCGCATCGACGGTATCGCATTGATCGGAAGCTGAAGGCCCTGATGCCTAAGCGTCGGTTCAACATTCTGAAAGAAGTGGAGCTGGATTTTCCGCACCTTCCAGCCGGGTGCAGCATTCAGCTTGATCGGGTGGCCCGTGAGATCGTTCTGGCAAATATCCGTGAGAATCTGCGTAACCTGGCGGACCAGGTGCCCGACCGTCTCGAGTCTTTTGCGCACGAGGCCGGGCAGCCTTTGACTTTCGGGAACTTCGTTCGCTTTCACGACTACGAACCCGAGGTCCTCCTCGATCGAATGACATGGACCGGGTGGAAGGCCATCGCCCGGCTTGTCGGGGTGCCGAAGGACCCTGACCTGAAAAGGCTGGGTGCCGCATTACTGGGCGCAGCCCAAACGACCGGTCCCCGCGAGATTGCCCGTACGCGTGGCGTTGTGGCTCTGTTGTTGGCCGGGGAAGTCTCGGCTGCGATCGCCGATGCGGGCGATTCAGGGTTGATGATCCATTATCGCATGTGGGGGAAGTCAGGTAAGCACCTGGGTATCCCCAGCCTGGAAGAGTCCTTTCGGCGTCTGGCGAAGAACCCGTCCGTCCTTCACGACCTTGACGAGGTCCTGGCGTGGGCGGGTGAAGAGTCCCGAGTTGGAATGGTGCAACTGGCATTGCCGTTCCCGTGCCAACTCGAGCTACATGCCGCCTACGGAAACGATGAGATAAAGGCCGCACTCGGAGGCGCCTCACTTGAATCCGCAGGTGTGACGGGTGTGGGAAGGCTTCATTTCCCGGAGATCAAAACGGTCGCAGCTTTGGTGACGTTTCAAAAGACCGAAAAGGAGTTTTCGCCAAGCACGATGTATAAGGATTATCCGGTGAGTCGAGACCTCCTGCATTGGGAAACGCAGTCTCAAACCAGCCAGAACAGCGAATCCGGGCAGAATCTCATCCGCCACGAGGCTCGTGGGTACACGGTTTTGTTCTTCGCGCGTTCGAACAAAAAGCAGGGCGGGATCACGGTGCCCTTCACATTCTTGGGCCCGGCGACGCTGGTGAGCTTCCTGTCGGAGCGCCCCATCCAAATGGTGTGGAGGCTGACCCATCCGATGCCGGCTGAAATGTTCGAGGACAATCGCCGCGGCGGTTGAAGGGGAGGAATGGATGAATGCTTCCCGTCTTTTAGCCCGAGAGCTTCTCCAGGTCCCGCCGAAGGGGAATGCCGGCGGCGTGTAGAAAAACCTGCCCGGTCGACGAGCTGTGTCCAAAAGCCTTTTGTTTCTTCGCGGCTTGGCGGCTTCGAGTGTGCCCCCCTCACATATCCAACGCGAGGCTGTCGGTGCCGATCGCCGCCCGCAACCGCAGGTTCGCTTCGGCCTTGGGATCCACACCGGAAACGGCACCCACCGACCGGCTGATCAACAGCGCCAGAGTCCACCGGATCAGTTCCCCGTGCTGGCGTCGAAACATCCGCAGCAGCGCCGGGTCCGCGGTCAACCCGCGCGACAGGTATCGCAGGCAGCCGTCCGATCCCATCCGTTCGGCGATCTCCTCGGCGCCATACCAGCCACGGGCGAGGGCATAGGCGTAAATGGTGGTGAGCACCGGGACTCCGGCGGACGGTCCGCCGGGAATGCCGAAGGAGGTCGATGGCGGACCGGCGGCCATGGCGGCTTCCAACGCCAGGTGGGTGAGTTTCACGGCGCCCTGAAGCTCCGCGAGATCCTCGGCCGGGATACCGTCCCGACCCGGGATGGGCTGCAGTGAAAAGGAGTCCTTCATGCCGAAGAGACTCGGACGGGCATGTTACGGTCGGGTGACGCGGCGGTTAAACCCGGCAAACGTCGGTGAGGCTTGCCGACTGAGGCTTATAGGCCGGTGGGGCGGTCGAGGAACAGCCACGGCAGTCTGAAACGGCGCGCACACACCGCGGCGAGCGCCTTCACCCCGAACGTTTCCGTGGCATAATGTCCGCCATAAAGGACATTGAGGGAATGGTCTTCCGCCAGGGCAAAGGTCCAGTGCGGGCCTTCGCCGGTGATGAAGGTGTCGACCCCCTCCCGCGCTGCTTGCGGAATTTCGCTGCCGGCCCCGCCCGTGCAAATGCCGATCCGCCGGCATCCCGACGTGCCCCCGGGAAGCACCTTGGGGGCGGATCCGAGGACCTTGCCGAGGCGCGCCGCCAGTTCCGGGAGGGGCAGGGGCTTGGACAGGAGGGTTTGAACCCCGATCCATGCGTCTTTGCGGGCGAAGAAGGGACGGAGCTTGCGGAAGCCCAGCGCGCGGGCGAGGCAGGCGGCATTGCCGAGGGTGGGATGTCCGTCGAGGGGCAAATGCTGGGAGTACACCGCAAGATCGTGTTCGACCAGCAGGCGGATCATTTCGGCGCGACGCCCGGTCCAGGGCACATTGGGTCCCCAGAAAAGCCCGTGGTGAACGATCAACAGATCGGCACCCGCATCGATGGCCTGGCGCACGACCGGCACCGTGGCATCGACCGCGGCGGCGATGCGGGTCACCTGGCCGCGATTCTCAAACTGGAGCCCGTTCACTGCGCCGTCATAATCATCGAACCCTTGGGGCTTCAGCAATTGGTCGGCGTGCCGGACCACGTCGGCGAGGGGAACGCGATGCATGGGGCAAGGATGAGGGTTGAAGGATGAAGGATGAAGATCCATCGCGACCAACCCTTCAACCTTCAACCCTCCTCCTTCGCCGAAAGTTCCCCGGTCGCGCTGCGGCACAGCCCGATGAAGGTCTCCTCGGCCAGCGTGAGCCTCCGGCCGCGCCAGTGCACGATGCCCCAATGCCGTCGGAACTTGCGTCGTCCCACGGGCAGGGAGACCAGCGAACCCTTGGCCAGTTCCTCCCTTGCCACCCAGGGCGCCAGCACGGTGATCCCCAACCCCACCTTCACCAACTCCTTGATCGCCTCCATGCTCCCCAGCTCGATCACCGTGTTCAGCACCACGTCATCCTCACGGAAATACGCCTCCGTCATCCGCCACGTCACGCTGCCTTTTTTATAAATGATGAAATTCTGCTTCGGGATCTCCGACCGGGTCACGTGCCCCGCCACCGCCCAAGGATGCAAGGCCGACACGAGGAAACACATGTCGTCGGTGAACAGGGGGATGAAGGCGAACTGGTCCTCGCCCTGTGGTTGCAACGTCAGCGCGAGGTCCACCCGTTGCTGGTCCACCGCCTCGATCGATTCCCGGCTGTCGCCCGGTTCGATGGTGACGTGGCACTGCGGAAAACTCTCCTTGAACTCGCGCAGGACCGCCGGGAGCACGTATTGACAGGTCGTGGCGCTCGCCCCGATCCGGAGGCGGCCCCGGCCCCACTTGCCCAATTCATCCAAGCCCGCCCGTGCCTGCCGCATCTCCGACACCACCGTTTCGGCGTGTTTCAGCAGATGTTCACCGGCCTGCGTCAGCGTGATCTTCCTGCCCAGCCTGTCCAAAAGCCGACATCCGACATCCCGCTCCAGCGCCTTCATCGAGTGGCTGATCGCCGATTGCGTCAGGAATAATTCCCGCGCCGTCTGCGTGAAACTGCCGGTGCGCGCGAGGATGACGAACGCGTGAAGCTGTTGGCTGTCGATCGTTACCTTCATGGATGAGCCGGATTCATTCTGCGGGCGAAAACATTTCGGAGCATTCATCAGGCCGAAACGTCCGTCCGGCATCCCGCGGGCTAAGGGTCGCCCCGGATGGTGCGTCAGCGCGAAACAAAACAGGGCATGGGAGTCCGCCGGGCGGGACCCGCTCCGGAGGTGCGCCTGGGCTTCGTGCCGCTCAATGACTGTGCGCCGTTGCTGGTCGCCGAGGCCCGCGGATTGTTCGGTCACCATGGCTTGCGGGTGCGCCTGAGCCGGGAATTGGGATGGGCCAGCGTCCGCGCCAAGCTGGCTTTCGGGGAACTCGACGCCACCCATGCGCCGGCGACTTTCCCCTTCACGTTGAGCCAGGGGATCGACGGCCCCGCCGCCGGATGCGAGACCGCGCTGGTGCTGAATCTCAACGGCAATGCCATCACCCTCTCCCGCCGTCTCGCCGAAGCGGGTGTACGGGATGCCCCTACGTTCGCAGCCTGGCTCGCCCGCCACCGCGGCGATCCCCCCACGTTCGGCGTCGTCTCCGCCCATTCCTCCCATCCCTTTCTCCTGCACCGGTGGCTGGCCGGCGGCGGACTGGAACCCGGCCGGGACGTGCGGGTGGTCGTCGTGCCCCCCGCCCAGATGTGCGCCAACCTGCGGGCGGGGCATCTCGACGGTTTCTGCGTCGGCGAACCGTGGAATTCCGTCGCCATCCTCGCCGGCGACGGCTGGTGCGCGGCCACGAGCGGGGATCTGGCGCCGCGTCATCCGGAAAAGGTGCTCGCCGTCCGGTCCACCTGGGCCGCATCGCATCCGACGGAGCACGTCCGTCTGGTCGCCGCGATCCTTGAGGCCTGCCGCATTTGCGACGACCCGGCGTCCCGCGGGGAAGTGGTCGCCCTGCTCGCCGGACCGTCCGCATTGAACCTGCCGGCACACCTGCTCCGGCCGGCCTGGGACGGTGAGTTCCCCCTGACCCGAAACACCTCGGTGCGACTCCCCGAATTCAACGTGTTCCACCGGTTCGACGCCAATGAGCCGTCACGCGAAAAAGCCGCCTGGGTCGCGCAGAACCTGTTGCCCGCGTCCCGGTCCGACGTCACCCCCGAACATCTCGGGCGTGTCTTCCGCATGGATGTTTTCGAGGCGGCCTGCCGTCTCACCCCTTTCCGCCGTGATCCTGAATCCGACCCCGCCTGTGAAAATGAATCCAACTCCCTCCCGGCCTGAACTGAGCCGGCGCCGTTTCCTCAAGGCCTCGACTGCCGGCAGTCTCCTGCTCGGGCTTCCCGCCGGCTGGGTGGGCAGTGTCTATGCCGACGACTCCCCCGAATCCCCGAACGTGCGGTTCGGGATCATCGCGCTCACCGATTGTTCGCCGATCGTGATCGCCCACGAAAAGGGCCTCTTCAAGAAGCACGGCGTTGTTTCCAGCATTTCCAAGGAGGCCAGCTGGGCGGTCATCCGTGACAAGCTCCAGACCGGCGACAACCAGGGGACCCACATGCTGCTGGGCATGCCCATCGCCTCCACCATGGGCCTGCTCGGGTCGGCCCGGAAACCGATGGTCTATCCCTGGGTCCTCAACCGGAACGGCCAGGCCATCACGCTGAAATCCGAGTGGATCGGCAAGGTGAAGGACGATCCCGCGGCCCTGAAGCCGTTCGTGGAAAAAGCGAAGGCCTTGGGCGAACCGCTCACCTTCGCGATGACCTTCCCCCCCGGCACCCATGCCATGTGGCTCCGGTATTATCTCGGGGCCGGCGGCATCAACCCGGACAAGGATGTCAACCTCATCACCGTCCCGCCGCCCCAGATGGTCGCCAACATGAAGGTGGGCAAGATGGACGGCTTCTGCGTGGGCGAACCGTGGAATGCGCGCGCCGTGGCCGACAAGATCGGGTTCACCGGCATCACCACCCAGCAGATCTGGAAGGATCATCCGGAAAAGGTGTGCGCCTTCCTCGCCGAATTCGCCGACCGCAACCCGCGCACCGTCAAGGCCGTCCTCAAGGCCCTCCATGAGGCCAGCGTCTGGCTCGATGACCTCGGCAACCGTCCCGAACAATGCGACATCGTCAGCAAGGCCAGTTATGTGAACTGCCCCAAGGAAATCATCCTGGGCCGGTTGCTCGGTGATTATGACCTGGGCGACGGCCGGAAATATAAGGACGAGTTCTATATGCATTTCAACCGGCGCAACTGCAATTATCCCCAGGCCAAGCATGTGAAATGGTGGCTCACCCAGTTCCGGCGCTGGGGCATGGTTTCCGGTGCGCCCGATTATGACGGCATCTCCGCCAAGGTGGCCCGTCCCGATCTCTATGAGGCGGCGATGAAGGAGATCGGTTATGCCCATGGCGGCGCCGACAGCCAGCCCGAGACGTTCTTCGACAGCCGGGTTTTCGATCCCGCCAAGTGCGAGGAGTACGCCAGGGGTTTCCCCGTCCACAACCTCAAGGGCTGATCCCGTCGAGTCCCCCCATCCGACATGAAATCCGCGAGCGCCTGGGTCGCCAACCTGCTGATGCCACTGGTCGGTCTCGGACTGACCCTGCTGATCTGGCAACTGATCGCGGGTCACACGGAGATGCGCCGCCAGGCCGACGGCACCACCGAGGAGGTGAAGACGGGCCTGGTGAAGGACCTGCCCGGCCCCTACACGACGTGGCAGAAGACGAGCCGGTACATTGTCGAGCCCTTCGCCAAGCGCGAGGAACTCGACCAGGGCGTGCTCCGCTTCACTTGGTACTCGCTCATCATCGTCGCCAAGGGCTACGCCATCGCGCTCCTGCTCGGCACGCCGCTCGGGTTCTTCCTGGGGCTTTCCAAGTCCTTCTCACGGATGTTCGACCCGATCATCCAGGTGCTGCGCCCGGTGTCGCCCCTCGCCTGGATGCCGCTCGGGGTCGTCCTGTTTTCCAATGCGGGCCGCAGCGCCAACGAACTCGCCGCCCTCTTCACCATCGCCGTCTGCTCGATGTGGCCGACCGTCCTCAACACCGCCGTCGGTGTCCGCGCCATCCCGCAGGATTACCTCAACATCGCCCGCGTCCTGAAGCTGTCCCGCTGGCAGACACTCGTGAAGATCATGATCCCGGCGACGCTGCCTTATATGTTCACCGGCTACCGCCTCAGCCTCGGCATTGCCTGGCTGGTGATCGTCGCCGTCGAGATGCTCACCGGCCGCATCGGCATCGGGAACTTTCTGTGGAACGAATATAACAACGGCCTCTATACGAGCATCGTCCTCTGCATCATCACCATCGGCGTCGTGGGCTTCCTCCTCGACCGCGGGATGAGCCTGCTCGAACGGCGTTTCAAGACCGCCTGAACCGCCCGGATCCCCACCGCCACCCCCGAACCCACCCCATGGCCTTCCTCGAAATCAGCAATGTCAGCAAGGGATTCGGCCCCGCCGGCCATCGCACCGAGGTCCTCCGCGATCTCAACCTCTCGGTCGAACGCGGCGAGTTTGTCGCCGTCGTCGGTTATTCCGGCGCCGGGAAGACGACGCTCATCAACCTGATCGCCGGTCTTCAACGGCCCGATTCCGGCAGCGTGAAGCTCGACGGTGTGGAAATCACCGGACCCGGGCCGGACCGCGGGTTGGTCTTCCAGAATTACAGCCTGCTTCCGTGGCTCACCGTCCGGGAGAACATCGCCCTCGCCGTCAACCAACTCTTCCCGGATTGGTCCGCCACCCGCCGGCGCGAACACCTCGAGCACCATATCGGGTTGGTCGGACTCACCCACGCCGGGGATCGGCGTCCGGCGGAACTTTCCGGCGGCATGCGCCAGCGCGTCAGCCTGGCCCGCGCCCTGGCCATGGACCCGCAGGTTCTCCTTCTCGATGAGCCATTGGGCGCCCTGGACGCGCTCACCCGGGCCACGCTTCAGGACGAGATCAGCCGCATCGCCACGGCTTCGGGCAAGACGATCGTCCTCATCACCAACGACCCGGACGAGGGCATCCTGATGGCGGATCGCATCCTTCCGTTGAGTGCCGGGCCCGGGGCGACGCTGGGGCCGGCGGTGGTGGTGGATCTCGAGCGGCCGCGCGACCGCAAGGCGTTGAACCACGACCCGCGGTTCAAGGCGATCCGGGGTGAGATCGTCGGTTGGCTGCTCGGGCCGGGCGCCCGCAAAACAACGACGGTGAGCCGTGTGCTGGTCCTCCCCGACCTGTTGCCGGAGAACCTCGACCAACCGCGCACCCGTTTTGGCGTCAAACGTGCCCCGCGCCGGCGCAGCGAAGAGCACCGCGAAACCGTCCAGGTCAACTGATGTCATCATGAGCGCGCACGTCGACATTTCCGGACTGACCAAGACCTTCTCCACGGCCAAGGGGCCGCTGGTGATCGTCAAGAATTTCAACCTGCGGATTGCCGCTGGCGAGTTCGTCACGCTCGTCGGCCACTCCGGTTGCGGCAAAAGCACGGTCCTCGCCATGCTCGCCGGCCTGAGCGATCCGTCCGGCGGAGGCATCGTGCTGGCCGGACGCGAACTGGCCGGACCCGGGCCCGACCGCGGGGTCGTGTTCCAATCCCCCACGCTGCTCCCGTGGATGACGGC
>JANYCC010000021.1 GCA_025360495.1 Verrucomicrobiota bacterium
CCGCCCGTGCCCCTACCCTCGCGGAATTGCGCTGCATGGTCTGGGGCTCCCGCGTACTCGGTGCCGACGGCCTCTTTTTCTACTGTTACGACGATGGCTTGTGGCGGATGCCCGAACATCCGGAGGTGTGGTCCGACCTGCGCACCGTGGTCCGCGAAATCCGGGACCGGGAACCCTTGTTCGTCGCACGCCAACCAGCGGTCCGCCTCGGCCTCCAATGGTTCGAACCCGAGCGGCGCCTGAACGAGGCATTGGAATCGAGCGTCCTGGCAACCCTGCTCGACGTGGAGACCGGCAATGCGGCCGTGGGTTCGGGTCGTTACCTGGTGCTGGTGAACACCACGGCGGAGCATCACCTCGTCCGTCTCGATCCCTCGGGTGGGCCTGGGGTGGACGCGCCCGTGTTGGGCGGGGGTGCGACCGTCCATTTGGGCGATGGACGGTGGATGGACCCGCTTCCGCCGTACGGGGTGCAGGTTCTGGGACCTTTGCCGGCCGGATTTCCAAAGCAGCCCGGCGTTGAATGAGTGGCTTTCCGAGGCTCTGACAATTCGGGGTTTCTGCGGCCGGGACCCGTGGTTCCGAGGTTTTTGGCTTCTAACCCCGCGATATCCGTCCCACCCTCGCCCTGCCCGATCCCGATTCCGTCATGGGTACCTACGACCTGTCCCAGATTCACCACGTTTCCCGGCATTTCCAGATTCACGGCGATCTCCAGCAGGTCGAACCGTGCAAAATCGGCCACATCAACGAGACGTACATCGCCACCTACAACCAAGGGGGCACACGCGTCCGCTACATCCACCAGAAAATCAACACCGAGGTCTTCCGCGATCCGGCCGGGGTGATGGATAACATCGAGCGGATCACCCGCCACCAACGCGAGTTGCTCCTGGCCGCCGGCACCCCGGATGTCACCCGCCGCGTCCTGACGGTCGTTCCAGCCCGGGATGGCGTGGGTTTCCATCGGACCGCCGAGGGGGCCTGCTGGCGCACCTTCGTCTTCGTGGAGAACGTCCGTTCCTACGAATCGGTGACCAACCCCGCCCTGGCGTCGGAGGCGGGTCGGGCATTTGGTGAATTCCAGCGCCTGTTGAGCGATCTGCCGGGGAAACGCCTGGTCGAAACCATCCCCCACTTCCATGATTCACGCCGCCGTTTCGACACTTTCCAGACGGCGGTGGACGCCGATCGTTTCAACCGGGTCCAATCGGCCGGCCCGGAGGTCCAGTTCGCGGTGTCCCGTGAAAAGATCGTCGATGTGATCCTCAAGGCGACCGCCCGGAAGCTGATCCCGGAGCGTCCGACCCACAACGACACCAAGTTCAACAATGTCATGCTCGACATCACGACCTCCAAGGCGGTGTGCGTCGTGGATCTCGACACCGTCATGCCGGGTTGCGCGCTCTATGACTTCGGCGACATGGTGCGGACGACGACCAGCCCGACCCTCGAGGATGAGTTGGACCTGTCGAAGGTGCATGTCCGGATGCCGCTGTTCCGGGCGTTGTGCCGTGGGTATCTGGAGGCGACCAACGGGATGTTGAACCGGCATGAGCGCGCCCTGATCGCCTTCGCCGGCAAGCTGCTCACCTTCACCATCGGGCTGCGTTTCCTGACGGATTATCTCAGTGGCGACACCTATTTCCGGGTGCATCGTCCCGGGCATAACCTGGAGCGGGCGCGCACCCAATTCCGGCTGGTCGAGAGCATTGAGCAACAGGAGGAGGCGATGCAGAAATTCGCCGATTCAGTCTGAAACGGACCGGCAACCGCCAGGCCGGTGGGCACCCGGGGGCAAGAGCCGCAAAAGAACGCAAAAGACCGGCACAGAGGCCGATCAGTGCCGAGGGCCTTTGGGCTCTTTGCGTTCTTCTGCGGCCATCCTTCCTCCAGGCAGCCCAACCCCAACGCTCAGCCTTCGCGCTTACCCGTCTCCGGCGTCCCGCGAAATTCCGGCATCGTCGCATCACCGGCCGCAGAGATCCCGTCGCGCCGCATCACGGCCCGCACCGTGCGAATCAGGATGTATAGATCCAGGCCGAGCGATGCGTGGTCCGCGTACCAGACGTCGAGGGCGAATTTTTCCTCCCATCCGAGGGCGTTGCGACCGCACACCTGCGCCCATCCGGTCAGACCGGGCGGGACCTCGTGCCGACGAGCCTGTTCGGCTGAGTATAAGGGAAGATAACGCACCAACAGCGGACGCGGTCCCACGAGACTCATTTCGCCCCGCACCACGTTGAGCAATTCCGGAAGTTCATCCAAGGAACTCGCGCGAAGTCGTCGGCCAAAGTTCGTCAGGCGGACCGCATCCGGCTGCAAATCTCCGGAAGGTGTGCGGGCGTCGGTCATGCTCCGGAATTTCACAATCCGGAATACACGCCCTTTTTTTCCGGGGCGTTCCTGTCGGAATAGGACGGGTGTCCCAAGGCCGGCCCGGACGGCGACGGCGACGACGGCGAGGAGTGGGATCCAGAGCGGGGCGAAGATCAGGAGCAGGGACAGATCGAAGAGGCGCTTGGCCCGGAAGCCCAGGGAATGATAACGCCCCAGCCGGGTCCAACCCGGCAGGGGCGTAGCTCGATTCAAGACGGAAGACTGTCCAGGTGTGTCCGGACCGGTCATCAGGGATCGGTTTGCGGGGTGGAACCGGCGCTGGCGGCGAGGCTTTGGCGACGGAGTTCGACCCCCCGTTGCAAGCGGGTGATCAACCAGGCGGCGAGGGACACACCAATCGCGGTGAAGACCAGTCCGGACCAACCGGCGGCATCATGGACGCCTTTCACTGAATCGGCCCCATGGATCGCCCCCTGCCGGCAGAGATAAAAAGTCCGGGCCAGATTGCCAAGGACGGCGAGCAGGATGGACAGGAGGAGGAGCAGGCCGCGCCAACCCCACTGCCGGAACTGAAGAAAGCCGAGGAACACGGCCGCCATGACCGACGATTGCAGGCTGCGGAAACCACTGCAGGCCTCGTCCACCCCCACCTGGCCCGACGAGAGATTCACGAGGCTGCCATCACGGCTGGCCGGGTAGCCCAACACCTTGAGCACCTCGACATCGACCGCCGCCACGAAGTTCTGGAGGTTGGACACGATGAGGCTCTGCAGGAACGAGGGCATCGGCAGGGCGATCAGGAGGAAATAGAAGGCGGCGCCCAAGGTGCCGATGCCGCGGGGGCCAAAGACATAAAGGACGTTGGCCGTGACCAGGCACATCACGGCGATGGCCAGTCCCATGATGCTCGCCGCCATGGTCCCGAAGGCGGCCTGATACATCTGGAACAGCCCCAGCAGCACCACGCCCACGCCCGCCAGGAACACGGACGGAATGGTCCAGCGCCGCCGCGGGGCCGGCAATTGCGGGACGGCCTCGGTGACCAGGAATCCGGCCAGGATCACCACCAACCAGCCGAAATTCAGGTCGGGATTATGCGTCCAAAACCAGCTGGCATTATAGACCAGCCAGGCGGTGGCCAGCAGGGACGGCAGCATCAGCACGCCCAATGCCGGCCAGCGCGGCTGCAGCTTTTCGAGATCCAGATTCATCGGCGTCAATGGATCAATGCGCCGCTCCCGCATGCTCCGGTTCGAGCCATAACGGCAGGAATTCCCGCAACCGCCGATCCGCCGCCGCCACCCCGTCGTCCAACGGCGTGGAAATCCTCAGGAACTGTTTCGGACCCCGCAAGGGACGGCGGCTGAGGAAGGACTCCACCACCCGCCGCCACAGGAGCGAATCATTCCAACGATTGGCCTTGTGGACCCGGTCGTCCGCACCGCTTCCCACCACCCGTCGGCTCACCGAAAGATTGTGATCCAACCGATAGGGGAGGGTCTGTCCCGCCACCAATCCGGTGAAATAAACCAATTCCCGTTGCCCGCGATTGGCGAAGATCCGGCGTTCAAAGCTCAGGTCCCGGCCATGGACCGGAACCGTGACGACTTCCGGGGCCGTTGATTCTATGTCCCATCCGGACTGCACCCAGCACCGGTCCGGGGTGTGGACAAACAGGCCGATCTCCCGGGGATCTTCCTTCAGCCGCCAGGCCGCGAACACGCGCACCGGGGGGGCCGTGCGACGACCCGCGGACGCCGGGACGAACTCCCCGTTGTGCAGGCGGTCCGCCACCAGCAGTCGTTCCGCGGATTTGTCGACCGCCACGTTTTCAAACCGCCAACCGGCCACATTTGTCCGCACGTCCAACCACTGGCTCACCACCGAGGGGTCCGCCTTGTTGTACCAGAAGTGCGGAAAGATCCAGATCAAGGCGATCAGACCGGTCAATGCGAACAAGGCTTTCATTCGGTTTCCACCACCACCGCGCGACCTTAGCGGCGCATCACCCCGGCCACAGCGCGTCCGACTTCGCCCCAAGTCCGTGGCGGTCTGGGGGCATCAAAGGGCGAGCACCCGAACTCCCGTTCGATCGCCACCATGAGTTCGGCCAGATCCAGGGAATCGAGCCGCAGTTGGGGTTCCAGCAACCGCCAGTCGGGATCCACGGCAGAAAGTTCACCGCCATTGCGGTGATGAATTTGCAAGACGAGCTCGGCGATTCGGACTTGGACCTCCATGAAGCGCGGGGAACGTGGCGGGTGGGGACTGGGAAGGCAAGCCGGGGGACGGCCGGGGGGCCCGGAGCGGCAGAGCGACAGAGCGGCAGAGCGGCCGGGGACAGGGGTCAGCAAGTCAGCCGTGCGGTCCGCGTCCTCGCGCTTCTTGTCCCAGGACCTGGTTATTTGCGGGGGCCGGACCGGCTGAAGCCGGAACCCCAAACCTTTCTCCCTCGCCCCGTGAGGAACGAGCAGGGAGAGGGGTCGGCGTCTCCAGTCCACGGGCCTCCTCTCCCCTGCCCTCTTCCTCCTTCGTTCCTCAGGAAGAGAGGGAGTCGGGGCCGGTGGCCGAAGCGCATTCCATGGCCAAGACGCAAGCCATCGCTGCTACGACGTCCCCTTCCGGTCTCCCTCAAGACGAGCCGGAATCGAAGCGCATTCCCGGTTCCGCGACGCTGCAGTTCCGTGGCCCTGAGGTTCCCGAGGCTCTGTGGCTCTGAAGCTCCGCGGCTCTGCGGGCTCGGAGGCTCTGCTTCCCAAGGCCCCACCGAAGCCGCGGTTCCGGATTCAGCGGCTCAAGAGTTCGGCCGCCGCGGCCAGGATCGGGTCCGGATCACGGGTCCCGATCCGCACCAACGGATTCCCGGCATAAATCGCCCAAGGTGCCAGATCCCGATGCACCACCGAACCCGCGGCCACCACCACCCCTTCCCCCAAGGTCACCCCGGGAAGCACCACGGTGTTCGTGAACACCAAGGCGTGTGCCCCCACCACCGTCCGCGCCCGTCGAACACGGCGGAATTCCGTCGGGACCGTCGGATTGGTCAACCCCCCCTCGATCTCCTCGGTCCCGGTCAGGATGCGAACCCCAGCCCCGATCCCGACGAAATCCCCCACCTCACACCGGCCGCCACCGGAGATCGAACTGAGGAACGCGAAATGAACATGCCGTCCGATGCTCACCCCTTCGCCCGCATAGATCCGGACCGCTTCATCGATTTGTGAACCATCGCCCACGCTGATCAGCCCGGGCGGCACCAACCGGCATCCCCGGTACACCTTCACGTTCCGGCCACAGGCCCTCAGGACCCCGGCCAGGAGTTCCGGAGGAAGCGTCGCCCCGGGTGCAAATTCCGGAATTATGTTTTCGTCGATCATGGGTGGGAAATCCGAAGGGATGTTCACGGGGTCTCACGCCGTCATGCCACCATCCACCGTGATTTCCGTTCCGGTGATGTGTCGTGCGGCATCGGAAACCAGGAACCGGACCGTGCCGAGCACATCGTCGGGCGTGCCCAACTTCCCCAACGGTGTCCGGCGCCGCAATTGGGCCTGACGCGACTCCTCCAGGCTGGCCGTCATGTCGGTGGCGAGGAATCCCGGCAGGACACAATTGGAACGGATCCCACGGGAACCATACTCCCGGGCGAGACCCCGCGAAAAGCCCACCAGACCCGCCTTGGTCGCCCCATAGACACTCAGGCCGGAGAATCCCGTCCGTGCCGAGATGGACGATACAAAGACGAGGCTGCCGCCCCGGTCCAACATCCCCTTGACCGCCCCGCGGGCGAGCAGGATCGACGCCGTCAGGTTGACCTGGATGCACTGGGCGATGGCGTCTGGTGACAACAAAGTGAGCAATCCGTCGGTCCCGATCCCGGCGTTGGACACAAAGGCATCCACGCCGTCCACGAGACGGGTTTCCTCGATGAGACGTGCGACTTCCTCCGGATGGGCCAGGTCCGCGGCGAAGAACTGCAACCGGTCCAGATGCCGCCGTTGCAGCGCGGTCAATTCGGGGGTGACCGCGCGGGCGGAGGTCAGGACGCGCCAACCGTCCTCCAAGAGACCCTGGCAGAGGGCGAGGCCCAGCCCGCGGGAGCCGCCGGTGATGAAGGCACGCTTCATGGAGCTCAATAAGACCAGATCGGCTTGCCCGAGAGTTGATCCCGCAACAGGCGCGAGTCCGCCTCCACCATCAATTCGATCAGGGCCTTGAAGCGCGTTTGCGGCTCCCATCCCAACTTTTGTTTCGCCTTCGCCGGATCCCCGATCAGGAGGTCCACCTCGGCCGGGCGATAATACTTCGGGTCGACATCGACATAATCGTGCCAGTTCAAGCCCACGGCTCCGAAGGCCACATCCAGGCATTCCCGGATGCTATGGGTCTCCCCGGTGGCCACCACATAATCGTCGGGTTCGGCCTGCTGCAGCATCCGCCACATGGCCTCGACATATTCCTTGGCGTAACCCCAGTCGCGCTTGGCCTCCAGGTTTCCCAGGCCCAGCCGCTTCTGTTGCCCCAGCTTGATGCGCGCCGCCGCCAGCGTGATTTTGCGGGTCACGAACGTCTCCCCGCGCCGCGGTGATTCGTGGTTGAACAGGATGCCGTTGCTGGCGTGCAATCCATAGGATTCCCGGTAATTCACCGTCGCCCAATACGCGAAGAGTTTGGCGCAGGCATAGGGGCTTCGCGGATGAAACGGGGTGCGTTCCGTCTGCGGGATCTCCTGCACCAGCCCGTACATCTCGCTCGAGCTGGCCTGGTAGAACCGCGGTTGGATCCCCACGTCCCGGATCGCCTCCAACAGTCGGATGCAACCCGTCGCCGTCACGTCGACCGTGTATTCGGCCGCATCAAAACTGACCCGGACATGGCTTTGCGCCGCCAGGTTATAGACCTCGTCCGGCTGCACCTTGGAAACCAGCCGCACCAGGCCGCCCCCGTCCCCCAGGTCGCCATAATGAAGGTGCAACCGGTCCAGGGGCAGATCCGTGCGCCCCATCACGGCGTCCAGTCGCGGCCGGATGGTGCTGCTTTGCCGGCGCACGATCCCGTGCACCTCATACCCCTTTTCCAAGAGCAGTTCGACGAGGTAGGATCCGTCCTGCCCGGTGACTCCGGTGATGATTGCTTTTTTGGCCATTTTTATAAAATTATGGAATCACGTAACACGTAACACGTAACACGTAACACGTAACACGTAACACGTAACACGTAACACGTAACACGTAACACGTTTCACGTTCCCCGTTTCGCATTCCGACCGGGCAGCAGGGCATCGATCTCCCAGCGGCGCGGCCAGGCGGGCTTGACGAGCACGTTCCGCAAATGGGTTTCGAGTCCGGCCCGCACGGCTTCCGGGTCGGTTCCCGGGGCGGGTGCAAACCGCAGGCACACCACCTGTCCGGTCACCGCGCTGGGTTCCGCATAAGCCAGCGCACGGCGCACTCCGGGGACCTCCTCGGCATGCCGCGCGACCTCATCCAGATTCACCTTGGAACCCGCCACGTTGGCCACCCGATCTCCCCGGCCGACCACCCGCAACAGATCTCCGCGCTCCTCCACCGCGTCACCGGTCGCCTGCCAGACACCGTTGACCTCCAATTCGAGGCCGCCCCCGTTGACTCTCCATCGATGGTGTCGATGCGACAGGGCCTGGGCTTCATACCAACCGTCCACCCGATGCGTCTTCAGCAACACCCCGAACTCGGCCGAGGCATAGATCACCGTGAAAGACGTGTTGGGAAACCGGGAGCGCAACCGTTCGCCCAACGCGGGTCTCAGCACCTCGCCGCCCAGCGTGATGTGCCGCGGGTCGGCCGCCACCGGCTCCAAAGGTTCATTCTGCACCAACAGATCCAAGTAAGTCGGCGTGGCGGAAATGGCGTCCCATCCGGTGGCTCCCGCATTGGCCCAGGCATCGGCCCAATTCTTGTTCAGCGACCGGACGGAGCCCCCGCCTCGCCACGCCTGCAAGGCCACCTGGACCCCGGCGAAACTCGACGGACTGAAGGGGGACGCCCACCGCCAACCCCGCGTGCGGTCGTCCACCCGGACCTCGCCGGACAATTCGGCCCACGGACGCCAGACGACTTTGGGCAAACCGGTCGAGCCCGAGGACCGGACCCCGAGGCAGGGTGCGGGACCGGAAGGCGGAGCCATCGGCACGGCTGTTTCATCCGGCGCACCCAACAGGATGCTTTCACCCGCCTCCACCCGCGTGAACACCGGGAAGAGTTCGTCAAGGTCGACGGGTTGGAGATAAGCCGACATGGGGGGAAGGATGAAGGATGAGGTTGGAATTATGAAGGGGCGGATTCGGCCTTCAACCTTCATCCTTCAACCTTCATCCTTCACGAACGATGCGCGATCTCCTGTTCCAACCGTTGACGTGGGGATGGCTGTTGTTGGGATGGGTGGGCGTCTGTGCGCTGCGGAAAGGACGTCGTACGGAGGGTTTCGCCGCGCTCAGTTTGTTCACCCTCCTGCTCGTTTGCGGCGGGACACCCTTTCCCGCATGGTGCCTGGGTCGCCTTGAACTCCCTTATGCCCGTAGCCCCGGCACTTTCCCCCCGGCGGCGGATGCGGTCGTCATGCTCGGCGGCGGGCATTCGGCAAGCTCTTGGGAATCGACCGGATTGGATGCCAACGCGGCGTTTGATCGCGCCCTTTCTGCCTGGCAACTCATCCGCCACGGCGTCAGCACGAATCTGGTCCTCGGGGGCGGGGGCGGGTGGACGCGGGACGGGTCGCAGTCGGACGGGGGCCGACTGGAGACGTGGCTCCGTTCCTCCGGTGAAAACAGCGCGTCCATTCGCATCCTGCCCCCCTCCCATACCACGGCGGACGAGGCGCAAGGCTGCCGGACATTGATGGCCAAACAGGGTTGGAAACGGGTGATTCTGGTGACCTCAGCGGCCCATTTGCCGCGAGCCTTGGCGGCCTTCCAAAGGGCCGGGATTGATGCCGAGCCATTCGGGGCTGATTTCCGGGGACTCGACAGCTTGGAACACGGAGGTGACGGGACAGTGATCCCGAACCCATGGACCCTGCAGACGACACAGGTCCTGCTGCATGAGCTTCTGGGTCGGGTCTGGTATGCGGTCACCGGCAAGGGCGGATGAGGGGCACAGAGCCGCAGAACCCCAGAACTTCAGATCCTCAGAGCTTCAGATCCTCAGAGCTTCAGGCAAAACAGAGGTTCGGCGCCGCCGGTATCCTCCCGGGTCAGCCCGATCCAATCGGTTGTGGGAACGAGGTCTTGCACACCGACATTCTGAGGCTCTGAAATTCCTGAGGTTCTGAGGCTCCGCCGACCGGTACTACCTCCCGTGCGCGTCGCGGATGCGGTCGATCACAAATTGCTGGTCTTCCAGCGTCAGCGAACTGGAACTCGGCAGGCAGATTCCCCGGCGATTGAGATCTTCCGCCACCCCGCCACCGAGGCACTCATACCGGGCATAATAAGGTTGGGTGTGCAGGGGCCGCCAGACCGGACGGGCCTCGACATCGCATCGATCCAAATACCGGATGAGATCGACGGCGGACATTCCGAACCGGGTTTCATCCACCAGGAAACAGCTCAGCCAACGGGTGTGCCGGGAACCGCGCGGATCATCGGGACCGGGGCCGTTGAAATGGGCCTCGGGCTGGGGTTCGATCCCGTCGAGGTCGGCCAAACCCTCCTCATAGCGCCGGAAGACCGCTCGCCGGGCCGACACCCGGTCCTCCAAGGCCTCCAACTGACCGCGCACAATCCCCGCCACCACATTGCTCATGCGATAATTGAAGCCCAACTCGGAGTGGACATAATTATTGATCCCCAGCGGATCCGGATCGCGCGCTTGGGTGCTCCACCTGCGGACCCGGTCGACGTCGGTTTTCTGCGGTGCGACCAGCATGCCTCCAGTGGTGCCGGTGATGATCTTGTTGCCATTGAACGAATAGGCACCCGCCGCCCCCAGGGTCCCCGGCACCCGGCCCTTATAACGGGTCCCCAGCGCCTCGGCGGCATCTTCCAACACCGGCACTCCGTAACGGGCGCAGAGGGAAAGGATGACGTCCATGTCGGCGCTCTGGCCGAACAGGTGGACGACCATCACCACCTTCGGCAGGCGGTTCACCCGGGCCCGCGCGACCAGAAAATCCTCCAAAAGTCCGGGATCCAGGTTCCAAGTCCCGCGTTCGCTGTCGATGAACACCGGCGCGGCGTGTTCATAGCGGATGGGATTGGCGCTCGCGGCGAAGGACAGCGTCGGAGTGACCACCTCATCCCCGGGCCCCACGCCTAACAGGCGGAGACCGAGGTGCAACGCGGCCGTGCCGGAACCCAGGGCGACCGAGGCGAGACCGGACAGTTTCTGGAACTCCGCCTCGACCGCGGTCAGGTTGGGTCCGACGGTGGACATCCAATTGGAATCGAAAGCCTCCTGGACATAGCGTCGTTCCGCCGTCCCGATATGGGGGACCGACAGAAGGATCCGTCGATCCGCCTTCCGAATGGGCAGCACAGAGGTTCCCTTCATCCTTCTTCCTTCATACTTCAACCTTCAACCTTGCTGCTTCAGCCGCGGTACGGGCTGTACTCCGGGACCATTTCGCGCAGGGCTTCTTTCAATTCCCCGGATTCGGCCACATGGAGGCGGGTCTTGATACGGGCCAGATAACTTTCCACGGCATCCAGCGTCGCCGCGGGGCCCACGAAACGGAAAATCTTGGGATGAACCGTCGGGGTGAGCTGTTCCATGTGATGGGAGAGTTCCTCGAACATCTTCTCGCCCGGACGCAGCCCGGTGAATTCGATCTCTATGTCCTCCCCCGGACGGTAGCCCGACAACTCGATCATCTGTCGGGCGAGATCGACAATTTTCACCGGTTCGCCCATGTCGAGGACGAAGATTTCCCCGCCTTCACCGAGTGCTGCGCTTTCGAGGACCAAGGCCACCGACTCGGGGATGGTCATGAAATAACGGGTCACTTCGGGATGGGTGACCTTGACCGGGCCCCCGGCGGCGATCTGGCGTTGGAAGATGGGGACCACGCTGCCGGACGAGCCGAGGACATTGCCAAAACGAACGGCCATGAAACGGGTGCCGGGCGGACGGGCGGCCTGCAATGCCTGAAGGTAGATCTCGGCGAGGCGCTTGGTCGCACCCATCACATTCGTCGGGTTGATCGCCTTGTCCGTCGAGATGA
>JANYCC010000026.1 GCA_025360495.1 Verrucomicrobiota bacterium
ATTGGAGCGGGTGAAGGGAATCGAACCCTCGCCTCAGGCATGGGAGGCCCGCGTTCTACCATTGAACTACACCCGCTTCGCGCCGCCCAAGAAATATCCACCCTCCCGCCCCACCGCAAGTTCAGAGTTTCACGCCCCCAAACAATCCGTTGACCCGCCCCCCTCCCCCGGTAACCTCTTGCGTCCGTTTTCTTGGCTCATCCTTAACTGAATTCGAATTATGGCAGTGAACGTTGCGATCAATGGCTTCGGCCGAATCGGCCGTCTGGTCTTCCGCGCGATGGTCGAACAGGGTCTCGTCGGCAAGGACATCAATGTCGTCGCCGTCGGTGACATCGTCCCGGCCGACAACCTCGCGTACCTCGTCAAGTACGACTCCTCCCAGGGCCGTTTCAATGGCACGGTCAGCTCCAAGAAGTCGTCCCCCGACAAGGCCGAGGACGATATCCTCGTCGTCAATGGCCAGGAAATCCGCGTCGTCAGCGCCCGTTCCCCCAAGGATCTCCCTTGGAAGGCCATGGGCGTCGACATCGTGATCGAATCGACCGGCCTCTTCACCGAAGGCACCAAGGACCCGGCGCAGGTCGACAAGTCGGCTTACGGCCACATCGTTGCCGGCGCCAAAAAGGTCATCATCTCGGCCCCGGCCAAGAACGAGGACATCACGCTGGTGATGGGCGTGAATGACGCGAAATACGATCCGGCGCTGCATTCGGTGATCTCCAACGCGAGTTGCACCACGAACTGCCTCGCGCCCCTCGTGCACGTCCTCCTGCACGAAGGCTTGGGGATTTCCGAAGGCCTGATGACCACGGTGCACGCCTACACGGCCACCCAGAAAACGGTCGATGGCCCGTCCAAGAAGGATTGGAAGGGCGGTCGCACGGCGGCCCAGAACGTGATCCCGAGCAGCACCGGCGCGGCCAAGGCCGTCGCCCTCGTCTGTCCCGAGGTCAAGGGCAAGCTGACCGGCATGGCGTTCCGCGTGCCCGTTCCCACGGTGTCCGTCGTCGATCTGACGGTGAAGACGACCAAGGCCACGAGTTACACCGAGATCTGCGCCCTCATGAAGAAGGCCAGTGAGACGTATCTCAAGGGCATCCTCGCCTACACCTCCGATGAGGTGGTCTCGAGCGATTTCATCCACGACAACCATAGCTCGATCTTTGACGCCGGATCCGGCATCGAGCTGAACCAGAACTTCTTCAAGCTCGTGAGCTGGTATGACAACGAGTGGGGTTACTCGAACCGCGTCGGGGACCTGGTGAAGCTGATCATCGCCAAGGGTCTTTGAGGCTGGCGGGGTCCTTTTCCAAACGGCGGACCGGGAATCTTTCCGGGCCGCCGTTTTCGTTGTCAGGCCATGGAGGGATCCACTCGGGCGGCGCTTGGCCTCGGCCTGCCGATTCTCCCACGGCTCGGGTGGACCCTCGCCCCGATCCCCGTGCGGCTCGGGTGGAACCTCGCCCTACCGATCCTCGGGAGCCTGCGGCCACGGCGCATTCCCATGCGCTGCCACGCCGATCTCCCATCTGGCAACTTGTCACCGGCCCCGGCTTCAGTTGCGATGTCGCCGATGCACCCCTGGCAAGCCATCGCCGCCATGGCGGAAAACCGCGTCATCGGCGCCGGCAACCGCATCCCCTGGCATCTGCCGGCCGATTTCCAATGGTTCAAACGAACCACGCTCGGCGGCGTGTTGGTCATGGGCCGTCGCACCTATGAATCCATCGGCCGTCCCCTGCCCGGCCGTGAGACGCTCGTGTTGACCCGACACGACTGGTCGGCACCCGGGGTGACCGCAGTGCCCGATTTGGCGTCGCTTCAGGCCCGTCTGGGCGGTGAAATCCGTCCGGTGTGGGTGTGCGGCGGAGCGGAGATTTATCAACTCCTGCTCCCATTCTGCTCGGACTTATACCTGACCTGCGTGCCGGGTCGCCCGGACGGGGATCGGTTCTTCCCCCCTTTCGAAGCCGACTTTTCTGAGACGGAGGTCGCCCTCGAAAACCCCGGGTTCACGGTCCGTCATTATCGTCGGCGGAAACCGTCCCCATGAGGCTCAATCCCCGCTCCGTCCGATGTCGGTGGCGCCTGCTTTGGCTGGCATTGCTGGCCACCGTGACCCACGGCGTCGCCGGGGAACCCGAGAGTGTGCCGGCCACCCGCTTCTGGTGGTTCCCCTCCTTGCTGAATTGGACGAACACCCCGGACGTGACCCCGAATGGCCGGGTGCTGACCGGGCCCGTGGTTTTGTCCCCGTTTGGTTGGAACGAAGCCATTGTGTCATGGAATGCGCCGACCCACGTCGTGCTCTCCGTGGAGGCGGCCCCGGATGGTTCGGATCATTGGTATCTGCTCGGACATTGGAGCAGTGACACCAATGCCGGACCACGGACCAGCGTCGCCGGCCAATCGGACGCATGGGGGCGGGTGGACACCGACACGCTGGTCGCCGCCCGACCCGCCGCGCGACTGCAGGTCCGGATCCGATGTCACGTGGTCGGGAGTGGTTCGTTGGACGCGTCGGAGCTGAGATTGGGGATCTCTCTCGCAGCCGCCACGGAACGGATTCCCGCACCGTCTCCCCTCCGGTCCGTGTGGGGGCGAAAACTAAACGTGCCGGTCCTGTCCCAAGCGGATTATCCGGAAGGCGTCCAGAGTTGGTGCAGTCCGGCGAGCCTGGCGATGCAGTTGGGATGGTGGAGGGCGCAGGGGATGACGGAAATCCCGCCTTGGAATGTGCGGGAGACGGCGCTTGGGGTGTACGATCCCGGTTGGCCCGGGACGGGTAATTGGCCGTTCAATGCAGCGTTCGCCGGCCAACAGCCGGGCTTGAGCGCCGGGGTCGCACGCTTCGCCGGCCTGGCGGATGTGGAGGGGTGGATTGCGACGCGAAGTCCGGTGGCAGCCTCCGTTTCGTATGCCCAACTGAATGGGGCGGCGAAAGCGGCGGCCGGCGACGGACATCTGGTGGTGATCACCGGGTTCACCGCACAGGGCGACGTGGAAATCAATGATCCCGGGGTTCGACGGGAACGGGTGACCCGCAGGATTCCGCGTGCGGTGTTCGAGCGGGCGTGGGGCGCGTCGGGACGGACGGTTTATCTGGTGTGGCCGACGGTGAAGGGTCGGCCGCCGGGTGGCGACGGACGATGGTGAGGTTCACCGTGACGCCTTCTGGGCGGCTCGGGTGGAACCTCGCCCTACCCTACCGAACCCAGCGTGGCTCGGGTGGAACCTCGCCCCACCTACCGAACCCAGCGTGGCTCGGGTGGAACCTCACCCCACCTACGAACCCAGAGCGGCTCGGGTGGAACCTCGCCCTACCTACGAACCCAGCGCGGCTCGGGTGGAACCTCGCCCTACCGAATACATCGGCCCGGGCCGTCAGGATCCGGCGGGAATGGATCGATAGGCCTGATCCAACCAACGGGTCTGCACCGAGAGCAACTGGCGGAGGTCGATGTGGCCGTACGCAGCACGGGCCTGGGTCCATTCCTTGCGATTGAGATCGAGCTCGAACCAGGCGAGATAATAAATGGTCGTCTCGGCGATCCCCAAGTCGAGCGTGTTCATCTGGCGCAACCGGCGTTCGGCATCGTCCAGGCGACCGATTTGCAGCAGGGCCAGCACGTGGTTGAGCTGGGTGCCGATGTCATTCGGACGGCTGGCCATGACCCGCAAAGTCAGTTTGACGGCCTCCTCCGGTTGGCGACGGAAGGCGATGAGGGCGGCTGCCTGGTTGTTCGCGCTGCTGAGGTCGGCCGGACGCAGTTCGTAGGCCCTGGCGGCGGCGGGGCCGATGTCCTCCTCGGCGCTCGCGGTGAAGGCGGCGACGGCGTACTCAAACCAGAATTCGGCGTCGTCCTTGAGCTCGATGCGCCAGGGACGCAAGACCTCCACGGCGGTCTTGGCAAAGCCTTCGAGGCGCAGGGTGTGGGCCATTTCGCGGGCCAGCACCGCCGAGGTGTTCCCCGAACGCAGGATCCGGTCGGCGGCATCCGCCGCGCGTTCGGGCCGTTCCAAATGGGATTCGGCGATCGCCTCGACAAAATAGGAATAGGCGTCCAGTTGGGATTGGAGGGCGGGTTCGTTGCGGATGCTGATGGCCAGGGCACGGAGTTCGAGCCATCGATGGCCCTCGATCAACATGCGCCCCTGTTGAAGCCAGATGTCCCCTTCGAACCCGAACCGGGGCAATTGTTGGTCCAGGTAGGTGATGGCCTGGTCGAGCATGCCCAGTTCCCGCAGGGCGACCGCCATGTTGCCGGCCTCCGCCGGGGTGGTGGGTTGGTGGGGATAATTGAGGGCCAATTCCCGCGCCTCGTCCTTATGTCCGGCCTGGTTCAGCAACAGCCAATGGTAGATGTGATGCCCGAAACGGTCGGCATGATCGTCCACCAGTTGGTGCAGCGCCTCGGCATAGGACGGCAGGTCCTGACGATGGAAGCTCACCCCGAGTTGGAGGCGGTTGGCGAGGACGCGGAGGGCGGGATCGTTCCGGGCGACCCGGAGGGCATCCTGGGCCACGAGCGCCGGGCCGGCCTCACCCCAATTCGCCAACCAAGCCTGATGATACAGGGTCAATTCCGGGTCCTTGCGGAACAAGTCGGCGTTCTTGTCCCAAAATGCCCCGAAATCACGGTACCGCGCCGCATCAAAATAGGCCCGCAACAGGCGGGTCTTGCCGGACGGGGTCAACTGGTCCCGCCAAGGCCCGCCCACCTTGACGATATACTCGTCCATGGTGTACCGGCCCAGGATGTCCAACGTGAGCTCCATGTCGTTCGCATTGGTCCGGGCCAACTGGAGCAGCCAGAACGCCCGGCTCACGCTGAACGAAAGATGTTCCAAAGGCGGATTGGCCTGGCCGACGACGGCACGCAGGGCTTCCCGGATGGTGTCGGCATCGCCGGGGTTGTTCGCGATGGCGGAATTCCAGGCGATCATTGCCTCGTTGAAGCGGCCCGCCTCGAAATGCGCGACGGCGGCCCTGCGGAGGGAACGGGCCTGCCAAAGATCCAGGCCGCTGACCTTCACGATGGGCGAGAATCCCGCGGGGGTCTGGCGCCAGATGCGCGGCAGGAACAATCCGAGGAACACGGCGAACAACAGGATGCAAAGGCTGATGATCGCGAACCAATGGTCGTAAAACAGGACCATCAGCGTGCCGCTCGACCCGAGCCGGCTGGACAAAGGTTGATCCTCCTCTTCCATTTCCGGGTTGTTAATCGGTTCCTGACTCATGGCTTGGTCGACGGCTTCGTCCCTCCCTCCCCCTGCGAGACGTTCAACATTTTCCCGAACTGGCTTTCCACCCAGAGCACCTCCGGCGGCAATAATTCCCGGCCATCGATCTCTTTATAATCGGCCAGGGCTGCCTTCAACTCTTGTCGCCGAGCATGCACTTCGAACCTCCCAAGGTAAACCCCCGTTCGCAGTGCCGCGTCCAACCGACCCTCGGATTCCAACCCCGCGAGCAGTTCCAATCCGTCGTCGTCCCGTCCGAATTGGATCAGCGCGAGGGCCCGGTGAACCCGGAATCCCGCGTCGGTCGGCCGGGCGGAAACGGCCTCGAAAGTCAGGCGCACAGCCTCCCCCGGGTCCCGTCGCAACGTGATCAACGCCGCCGCCAACCGGTCCGCATGGACGGGATTGCCCGGCGCCAATTGCCACGCCCGACGCGCCGCCGTGAGCATCCCTTCGACATCGCCCAACGCCAGCGCAACCCGGTCGACCCGCTCCCAGTATTCCGCCCGGTCGCCCCATTGCGGTTCACAGGCGGAAAGCAGGGGTTGTGCCTCGCGCGGATGACCGGCCCGGACCAATTGTCCGGCGGTGATCCATAACACCTGAGGATCGCCCGCCGTCACCCGGCTCAACTCCAGGAAAGCCTCCCCCGCCTCCGCCGTCCCACCGGACTTCTCCGCCGCCACACCGGTCAGGAACGCCGCATATGGGCGCAGCAACGCCCCTTCGATGCTCTCCTCCCGGATCCGCCGTCCCAGCTCTCCCGCCCCCGCCCAATCCCCCCGATCCAC
>JANYCC010000031.1 GCA_025360495.1 Verrucomicrobiota bacterium
TACCGTTGGCTCCGGCGTGTTTGGTAGGGCGAGGTTCCACCCGAGCCGCGCTGGCCGGGCGTGGGAGGGGGCGGCGCGAGTGGTCTGGGCGCCCGTCGGGACGGCTCGGACGGAGCCTCGCCCTTGCCGATAATATTCGCCCTACCGTTGGAGCGCGGATCGCAATCGATAGAACCGCACCTCCGTTCCGGGCGGCGGAAGATCCGTGATTTCGAGGATCGCCGGTGTCAGGTCGAGGATTTGCAAAGGATTCCACGTCTGCAAGTCACCGGTCGATTCCAATTGGTATCGTCCGTTCACGCCCCCGGCCAGGTGCAGGCGCACCGTTCCATCCGTGTCCAGCGCCGCGCGATCGAACCGCGGCGTCTGGCCGGTCGGTGTCGAGAGATACAGCCGGGCCACCGACGGCCAGGACACCCCGTCGATGAAATTGAAATGCCCGCCAATCAAAAGTTCGGAATCCGCGATGATCCGCATTCCCAAAACCGATCCGTCCAAGGTCGTGGTCGCATTGGCCCCGATCAACCCGGTGCCAAATCCCGTGTCCAACGATCCGTCGTCCCGCAACCGGACGAGGCTGGCCGGGAGATCGGTGTCCTGGTACCGCGAGAAATGCCCGGCCACCAGCAGCCTGCCGTCGGACTGCAGCGCCAGCAGGTCCACGCTCGGCGTTCCATGAATGTCGGCGAATCCCGAACCTTCCAAGCCAAAGCCGGGATCGACGCTGCCGGTCGGGGTCAGACGCACCAGATAGGGGCGGTTGTTGGTGCCGAATCGGACGAATGTTCCCCCCACGTAGAGCGAACCGTCCGGGGTCAACGCCAACGCGCGCATCTCGCCCGGATTCACCGGTTGGGCCTGGGCCCGGTAGGCGGGATCCAAGGACCCGTTCGGAAGCAACCGGACCACATCATGATGGCTGACGCCCCCGACGGAACTGAGCGAGCCCCCGATATAAATCCGGCCCTGCGAATCCGTGACGAGCGCCTTCACCGCGCCGGCAAGATTGGACACGGTGAAGCCGGGATCGATCTGGCCGTCGGGCTGGAGTCGGGCGAGCCCGGTCCGTTTGACCGTCCCTTGGCTGATCGCGTTGGCGGCCACATAAATGGAACCGTCCGACTGCGGCCAGAGACCCGGGAAAGTCGTGCCGAGTGCGATGTTGGTCGCGAAATCGGGATCGCGTCGGCCATCGGGAAGCAGACGGGTGAGCGGGGTCCCGACCGTGGCGCCGACGGCCCCCAGCACCAGGATCCGCCCGTCATCGTATAAGGCGGCCGGCGTCGTGATGTTGGTCACCGCCGGTTGGAAATCCGCGTCGAAAGTGCCATCAGGCTTCAATCGTGAAGGACGGGTGGAATTGAAGAACCGATTGGTCACGATCAACGCCGAACCGTCCGCCCCGGGGTAAAAGCCGACGAGATTCAGCGCACGGACCAACCGGGTATGCGTGGCGTCGAGGCCGCCGGGTCGTTCGTTGTCGCGAATCGTCACCACGGCGTCGGTCGGAGCCACCAGGTTCGGGGTGCCAATCGGGTCGCGCAACCGCACGTGAAAGGTCTTCGATCCGCTTGGGTCCGGGTTGTCGAACACCGGGATCGAAACCGAGCCGAAAGTCGAGTCGATGGAGAACTCCACGCGGGTGCGGGTCGGCAGGAAATCCACGTTGTTCTGGGCGGTTTCCGGCACGGTTTCCACCTCCACCGAGAAGGGGTTGAGATTCCCGCCCACCCGCACCAGCACGATGGTGACGCTCCCGCCGAGCTCGGAGACGTCGAACTCTCCCGACTGCAAACTCACGCCGAAATCATCGTCCAACAACGTGACCTGGCTCGAGGTCTGGGAACCGAGGGTGACACCGCCCAAGGGATCCCGCAGGAGCAGCCCGAAACCCTTCGTGGGCCCGATCACGTCGTCATTGGCGATCCCGATGCTGACGGTTGCGGTCGATTGCCCATCGGCGAACGACACCCGTTTTGGGGTGAAGAAATGGTCCACACCATTGGTCGCCGGGCTCTCGCCGGGTGCGGACGGAAATTCATCGATGAACACACTCACCGCGCCTTGGGTGCCACTGAATCGACGCAAATTCACGACCAGCGCCGGCCCGCCTTCGGTGGCCGTGAGGTTGAGGTCGGTGAACTCGACGAAACCCGGATCGGCCGAAGTATCGTTCTGCAGTCGGGCCAGAAAACCGCGGGGAATAAGGAGCGAGTCGTCGGAATCGACTGCGAGGGCGTAAACTTGGTCATTGAGACCGAGACTGGCGTCGGGGGGATTGAAGGTGGGGTCGAGGTGACCGGGCGCGCCCAGCAGGACCGGGGCGAGGAGAGGCAGCAGCAGGCACCGGAGGTGGGGGTTCATGGGGAATGGGGAATGACCAATGTCGAATGACCAATGTCGAATGACCAATGACCAATGACCAATGACGAAATATGGGCCTAGAGTGAAGGGTGAGAGGGGTTCGTCAAGAGACGGCGGTGGGCCTGGATCTTCGGTGGGCCGAGCTCTTCGGTAGGGCGAGATCTTCGGTAGGGCGAGGTTCCACCCGAGCCGACCCCGCCAGCGGTCCCGCCTGGTTCCGGCCCGATGACATTCCAGTGCGGCTCGGGTGGAACCTCGCCCTACC
>JANYCC010000039.1 GCA_025360495.1 Verrucomicrobiota bacterium
ACGCTGACGCCGGGCCCGCTGGCGGATCCGCTGCGTCCGCTGGACCCGGGCGAACTGGCGGACGCGGATCGCTCGCTCATCTCGCGGCCCGTGTTGCATGCGGCCCGTTATTCCGGGACCAATTATATCTGGTCCCTCCACGCCACCCGTCATGACCAGATCCCGTTGCTCGACGCCGTGGCCGACCGGGCCCAACTCACCAGCGTCGTCACCGAGGAAGGCGAGATGCTCACGTCCGCCAGCTTCATGGTCAAAAACAACGACCGGCAGTTCCAACGCTTCCGGTTGCCGGCCGGTTCCACGCTCTGGGGCGTCGCGGTCAACGGCGAACCGACCAAGGCCGACCGCGACGGCGATTTCGTGGTGATCGCCCTGCCCCGCAGCGAGGACCGCGACCGCACTTTCGCCATCGATCTCAAGTACGCCCAACAACTCGGCCGACTCGGCGGTTGGTGGCCGCGCAAACTGGATCTCCAGGCCCCGGGGTCCGACATCGAGGGCACTTATGCCGAGTGGCAACTTTATGTCCCCAATTCCCGCCGTGCCTCCGGCTTTGAGGGAACGATGATGGTCGCCCGCGGCACCACGTACGGCGTGCGCGACGGCTGGGATGAATTCGTCCGCACCTATAAGTCGGTCTGGATCGAATATGGCGCCGGGATCGTCATCATCACGCTGGTGCTGGCGTTCCTCATCGGGGCGGTCGTCGCGGGAAAACGCCATGGGTTCCCCGGGCTGGCAAAAGTCGCCGTCATCACCTGCATCCTGGCGATTTTCGCCGGAATGCTCCTTCCCGCACTGGCCAAGGCCAAGGCCAAGGCCCAACGGATCAAGTCGGTCAACAACTTGAAGAACATCGGCCTGGCCGCCCGTATTTTCGCCGCCGACCACAATGGCCAGATGCCGGCCACCCTCGCGGACATGATTGCGGAACTCGGTTCACCCGCGCTCATCATCGATCCCGAGACCGGCCAGACTTACACTTGGATCGGCGCCGGCAAATCGGAGGAGAATCCCCAACAGATCCTGGCCTACTCCCCGATCCGCGAAGGCCATGGCGAAATCCTGTTGGCCGACGGCAGTGTGCAGCAGGTCACCGAATCCCGGTTCCAAGAGGCGCTCGCCGAGGACGCACGGGCCTCGGGAAAACCCGCCATCGCCATGGCTCCGGCCCTCATGAGGCGTTATGGGTTGCTGAGCCGCTCGGATAATGCCCGGCAAGCCGCCGAAGCCGCCCCCGAGACACCCCCCGCTCCGGTCGCGCCTCCCTCGCCGATCCTGAACCGACCGATTGGCGGCATGGCCGGGGGCCAGGGTGGTGGCGGTGCCGGCGGCCAGGGTGGGCAAGGATCCGTGCTGGCACCCGCCGCCCCGCCCGCGGTGGCCGGGCTCCGCTCGCTCCAGATCGACATCCCGAAATCCGGCCACGCCCTCCGATTCACCCGGGTCCTCAACCTTAATGGCGATGCGGCTGCGGTCCGGTTTTCCATCATGTCCGCCCGCGCCCATGACCTTTTGGAAACCCTGCTCCAAGTGGCGGCGTTCCTGGCCGGCCTGCTCCTGACCTGGTTCCAATGGCGTCGCGAAAAACCCTCCCTGCCCTGGCTCACCGCCGGCGTCGCCCTCGCCCTTTTCGGACTCACGGAATTATTCGTCACCTGGCGCGCCCTTCACCTCGTGCTGATCCTCGGGGTCCCGCTCGCGATCGGCCTTCCCCTGCTCTTTATCATCGGACGCCTCTTGCGCCGACGCTTCCCGCGACGTCCCTCGGGACCGCCGGGACCGCCGACTCCGCCAGTCCAACCCACGGTCCCGTCCCGGCCCGACGGCCCCGCCAACCTCCCGGGCACGACCCTGACCGCCTCGACCTCGGCGTCCGCGTCCGTGTCCGCCCTGGCCGCCCTCTTGCTCGTCCTCGTCACTGTCGGGATCGGCCCGCGTGCCGAAGCCCAGTCCATCACCAATCTCGTCTCCCTCGTCAGCGCCACCTATCAGGGGATCGCCGGTGAGCGCGCCGCCGAGTTCGAGGCCGTGCTTGAATTCCAATCCGCCGGCACCAACCAGACCTTCTCGCTCTTCGGCCCGGAAATCGCCGTGCAGCATTTCGCCGTCACCAACGGTGAAGCCCAGCTCTGGCGCGACGGCGATCGGGTCGGCGTCCTGCTTCCTCAACGCGGTTCCGCCACGATCAAAGCCAGGTTCCTGGTGCGCGTCGGTGGCGATGTCACCCGGCGCCAACTCGAGTTCGATCTTCCGCCGGCCCTGGCGTCGCGCGTGGGTCTCGTCGTGCCCGAACCCGACGCCGATTTGGAATTCCCGGCCGCCGTCTCCCTGCAACGTCACACCGAGACCAACACGACCCGCATGGACGCCGTGCTCGGACCGGTCCCCCGACTCGCGATCTCGTGGACGCCGCGCACCCGGCGCGCCGCCGATGTGGCCGTCAACGCATTCGGCCGACAGGCCACCCTGGTAACTTTCGCCGGCGGGGTCGTCAATCTCCGGGGAATCCACGACCTCCAGGCCGCACAGGGCGAACTTCGTCAACTCCGGCTGATCATACCCGCCGGACAACGCCTCCTGCGCGTCACCGGGGATGCCGTCCGGGGCTGGGATTATGCCGACACCAACCGGCAGGAGATCCTGGTGGAACTGATCAAGCCCGCGGCGACCGCGCACCTGACCGTCGAGACCGAGGCGGGTCTCGATGCCTTGCCGGCGACTTTGGAATTCGCCCTTCCCCATTTCGCCGGCCTCAAGCGCGAGTCTGGCACCGTCGCCGTACGCGCCAGCGATGACCTCGGCCTGACCGCGGAACGGATCACCGGGCTCGACCGCATTGAGCCGGCAGAATTTGCAAAATCCGCGGGGGCCGATCCCGGGCCGTTGTTCTCCGCATGGCGTTTCCAGCAGCCCGATCCGCGCCTGGGCCTCCACATCGAGGTTCTCCAATCGCGCCTCGAGGCCTCGACCCGCCACCAATTCACCTTGGGCGCCGACCAATCCACACTGGCCGCCGTCATCAACCTGGAAGTGAAACGGGCCGGCATCTTCGCCCTCCGCCTGCCCCTGCCCGAAGGTTGGCGACTCGACGCGGTCCGGAGTGCGGCATTGCGCAATTGGAACGAGCGCACCGAGTCCGGCCGCCGGGTCGCCGAGGTCGAACTCAAGGAACGCACGCTCGGCAAATTCGAACTGCAACTGGACCTCAGCCAGGTGCGCAGCAATCTGCCACCGCGCCTCGAACTCACCGGTCTCGACATCCCCGGACTCACCCGCGAGGACGGCGTGGTGACGGTCGCCACCGAAGCCGGCGTCAGTGCGAAGACCGCGCAACTGCGACGCCTCACCGAAATCCCCGCCGCCACCCTCGGACGCCCCTCCGCGCCCGGCACCACGCTGCTCGCGTTCAAGTTCGTCCGCACGGACGCGACCGACACCAACCGTTGGGCGCTGTCCCTCGACACCGAGCAACTCGCCGCAGTGGTCCGCGCCGAGACTGCGCAGTTCATCACGTTTTCCGAACCCCTTCTCGCCGGGCGGACGGTGATCCGTTATGCCATTGAAAACGCCCCGGTGCAGGAATTCCGACTCCATGTTCCCGCCGGTTGGCGCAACGTCGAGATCAACGGCGCCGGGATCCGCCGACGCGACCAAAACACCAACGACTGGCGGATCGAATTGCAGAACAAAGTCCGCGGCGAATACCTCCTCTCGGTCACCTGGGATTCACCGCGCATTCCCGGCGCCACCAATGCCGTCAATCTCCAGGGCCTCACCACGGTCGGCACCGAACGGGAAACCGGGACGGTCGCACTCCTCGCCACCGGCCAACTCCAACTCACGCCATCCCCGTCGGGCGACGCACTCATCCGGATTGACACCCGCGAACTTCCACCGTGGGCCCGCGGTGCCAGCACCGCCGTGGCGGCATTCCGATATGTCCGACCCGGTTGGGATCTCGCCGTCGAGGCCCGCCGCTTCACCGAGGCCGCCGTCCTGCAGGTCCTCGTCGAGCAGGTCCGACTCCGCACGGTTGTCGCCGATCATGGTGAGGCGATGACCCAGATGGATCTCCGGGTCCGCAACAACGGCCTGCAAAACCTCACGGTCTGGCTTCCCAAAGGGGCCACCGTGTGGTCCGCGTTCGTGGGTGGCGAAGCGGTCCGTCCCGCCCGTGAAGGCGATGCCGTCCTGCTACCCCTCGAGGGCGCAGGGGCCGACACCGCCGTCACCGTCGAACTCACCTATGTGGTCGCCGGCCAGTTCCAGCACGGGGGCGGTCGGGTCCGGTTCGAATCGCCCCGTTTCCACGCCCCGCTCAAGGACGCGCACTGGGAATTGTTCCTGCCGCCGGATTATGATTATGACTCGTTCGAGGGCTCGATGATCCACGACCTGAACGCCCTGGTGCCGGTGGAGCAGGACTTCACGATTGCGGAATACGCACGCCAGGAAAACGCCCAGGTGGCCACGGTGCAAACCGAGGCGAAAGATGCGCTCTCCAAGGCGCGGCAGGAGATCGCCGCCGGCAATTATGGATTCGTCGAGCGTCTCACCCAAAACAACCGCCGCTCGGGCAACACGGGGAAGCGCGACGCCGAGACGAGCCGTGAACTGAAACAACTGGAGACGGATTTCAACCGCATCCAGAGCAGCAACTTCATCAACGGGCAGAACTCGTTCTCCGCGCAGAACCCGCTCGGCAATGGTGAAATCCCGGCCGCCAACAATGCCAACAACGATTATGACGCCCGGGTCGCCGAGCAGCAGGTCGAACAGTTGCGCAAAGCCCAGACCGTGGCGGTCACGCGCGTGCAACCGCTCCGGGTCACGCTCCCGACGCGGGGACTCCGATATAACTTCACGCAGGTGCTGCAGACGGGTTTCGACAAACCGCTCACCATCTCGCTCCGGGCCAAGAGCACCCGCGAACTGGGTTGGTTGGCGTGGACCGGCCTGTGGGTCGGCGGGTTTCTCGCCTTGTGGATCGCCTGCGCCGTGGCGGTGGGGTTGCGGCGGCCCCGGGCGTAGCAGCGCATGGAAATGCGCCGCCCCCACCCAAACCACCACTCGGAGGGACGAGTTCCACAAGTCCCATTCCAATGCCCGCTCCAAGAGAAATGGGACTCGTGGAACTCGTCCCTCCGATGACGGCTGCGAGGGGCCCCTTCATCCTACATCCTTCATCCCTCACCCTTTCTCACTCCACCGTCACCCACGTCCTCCCCTCCGCAGGCACCGTCACCGTCAACCGCGTCCGTCCGGCGGCGTCCAGGACCACCGGCTGCGCCCGGCCGTCCTCGATGCGAACGTACGCCGAGCCGTGCAACCCGGTATAATATAAGGGCAGCACCACCTCCCGCTTCACCTCCGCGGACAAGGGGTTGTGGATCATCACGAATCCCCGGGTCGGCAGCGACGGGTTCACGTGCACCACATAATCCAGGTCACGGCCGTCCGCCCGACGCGCATGGATGAGGTCGGATTCCAGGATCGCCCGGTGTTGTTTGTACCATCCGACCCAATGTTTGACGAGGTCCCGCGTCTCGGGCGCATCATAGAGGCGGGGCCCGCGCCAGCACGCCTGCACGCCGGCACCCAGGTTGTTGGCCAGGTGCGCCTCATAATCCTTCAGATGTTCCCGCAACGGCTCCAGCGTCGCCGCCGGTCCGCCGCCCTGGTATTCGGTCAAGGGCACGAACATCCAACCCGCCGTCTGGGGCTTGGTCCAGGTGCCGTCAAAGATGTTCTGCCGGGCGTGGATCAACTGCTGCGCCCGCGGCAACGACCAGTTGTCCTCCCGATAACCCATCCCCGCCTTGCTGCCCCCCGCCAGGAAATAATAGTCGGGCTGGTTCACATAAACCCCCCGCGCCCGGCACCACCCGTAAAGGTCGGCGGTCGTCTTCCAGTTCACCCATTGCGAATCGGCCAGCCCGTGGTGCCCGGGATGATTCGTCGAGGCACACACATCGCCCGGATAAGGACCGTCGTGTTCCAGCAGGTTGAGCCCGGTCTGCGCGATGAAATTGGTCAGTTTTCTCAGGTAATGGGTGCCCCAAACGCTCCCGAAGCACGGCGCGTTCCCAAAGATCGCCCCTCCGGTCTTCCCGGTCGCCGGGTTCACCACGTCATTGGCGTCATCGATGCGCCGACTGCTGAACAACGAATACGCCCCCACCTCGATCCCGTGCGCATGGGCATAATCGACATCCGCCCGGATCTCCGCCAGGTACGCCGGATCCTCCCGTTCCATGTCCAATCCGCTGCCAAACGTATAGATGATCATCTCGAACCCGACCTCGGCGCATTGGTCCACCGCATTGCGGAATGTTTTCCGGTCCGAGCCCCGCACATGCATCATCAGGGGATTCTCAGTCACCCACGGCGCCAACGCCCGCGTCGCCCGACGCAACGCCAGGCCCTGGCGTTCGCGATCATAAGAATCATGCACCACCAGGTGGGATCGGAACGACGTGAACACCCCGCCCGGCGTCACCACCACGCCCGGCCCCAGCGCCGGTTCGCACACCAGCACGCACGGGGTCTTCCGTTCATAGCTCACTTGCGATAAATAGAGCGGATCCGGACGCCACGACGCGATCTGGTTGCCGGTGACCAGGTCCATTCCCTTGAACATATAATCGCTCAACACATCGATGGCCGGGGTCCGCCACGCCACGTCCGGCCGTTGATCCACCGCCGATTCCGCCTCCACGACCGCCAATCGTTCCACCGTGCAACGATCCACCGTCACCCCCTTCGCCGTGCCATTGCTCAGGACCAGCCATTTGCCCAGCACCGGCAGGCCGTCCAGCAATTCATAATGGATCGTCACCGTCACCCCGCGGGTCGCCTCATCCGGACCTTGGAACACCAGATCGACGGCATTGCCCGCCGGCGGCCACGGGAGATCGGCCGCCGGTCGGACCCGCCGCCACGACAGCGGTGCGACCGGCACGGAGGGCTTCACCCCGACCAACTGGAAGGCTGCGGGATCGTTCGTGAGCTTCGGGATCCAGGCCGGCAGCAAATAGGCCCGGTCGCGTTGCCCCAAGAGGCCGCCGATCCGGTATTCGACACCGTCCAATTTCAGCAACGCCTCCGGTTCCACCGCCCGGAGCAGGCTTGCGCCCGTCATGAGGTTGTCGAGCCCGACCGTCGCCGCGTTGGGTCGCCGCACGAGGGTCCGACGGATCAGGCCATTGTCGAGGATCACCCGGTCATCCGACACCGTGAGCTTGGCGCGGGCGAAGGAGGGATCGATGAGCCAATCGCGCTCCAGGACCCCGACCGGTCCGGCGCGAAGGATCAGGAAGCCGGTCAGGAGTGCAAAAACGGGGAGACAACGGTGCATGGGATGAGCATGGAGCGGATGTGAATGCCGCGCGATCCCCTGAAATCGGTTGGGGGGAATGACCAATGACCAATGACCAATGATCGATGACCAATGATCGATGAAGCGGCTTTTGGTAGGGCGAGGCTCCGTCCGAGCCGATTCCGATGAGTCTGATGAGTGGGTCTCGAACGCCGGTGAGGTCGGCTCGGGTGAAACCTCGCCCTACCGCTCAGCGGCTCTGAAGCTCGGCAGCTCCGAGGCTCTGCGCTGCCGCAACTCCGCCACCCTTCGAACCCTCCGCCAGCGCGGCCACCATGCTCTCGAAGATCCATCGTCCGTCCGAACTTCCGAGCAGGGCCTCGCTGGCCCGGTCGGGATGCGGCATCAGGCCGGCCACGGTGAATCCTTCGTTCGCGATCCCCGCGATGTTGCGCACCGACCCATTCGGGTTCGACCCATCCGTCAGGCGACCGGTCTGGTCGCAGTATTGCCACAGGATCTGACGGTTCGCCTGCAACCGGTCCAAGGTCGCGTCATCCGCAAAATAGCACCCTTCGCCATGCGCGATCGGGATCCGCAAAGGGCGTCCCTCAGGAATGGACCGCGTGAAAGGTGTGGCCCGATTGGCGGTTTGGAGGAACACCTGTTCGCAGTGGAATTGAAGATCGCGATTGCGGATCAGGGCGCCCGGGAGCAGGCCGGCTTCGCACAGGATTTGGAACCCGTTGCAGATGCCGAGCACCATGCCGCCGTCGGCCGCGAACCGTTGCACGGCCTGCATCACCGGGCTGAACCGCGCGATCGCACCGCAGCGCAGGTAGTCCCCATAGCTGAATCCGCCCGGGATGATCACGGCCGACGCCGCGCCCAGGGAGGTGTCCTTGTGCCAGACGAGTTCGGCGGTGTGACCCAGCATCCGGACCGCATGGACGCAATCCTGGTCGCAATTGCTGGCGGGAAATTGGAGGACGGCGAAATGCATGTTTCGACGGGGATGGCTCCGGGTTCAGTCCGCGATTTCCAACCGGTAATCCTCGATCACCGGGTTGCTCAGGAACCGGTGGCAGGCCTCGTCCAACGCCTTCCGTGCCGCGGCGGGATCGGTGCCCGGTTGCAGGTCGATTTCGATGTATTTGCCCACGTGCACGCCCGCCACCCCTTGGTAACCCAGGTGTTCGAGTGCGTTCTGGACGGTCTTCCCCTGCGGATCGAGGACGGCTTTCTTCGGCGTGATGACGATCTTGGCTTTCATCGGTGTACGGGACCGGGCCCGGGACAACGGTCGGACTCTGGGGAACCGGGCCGGACCGGGGAAGGGATTTTTCGATTCGGACGGTGAACAACTCGTGCCAAACACGGCTTGACCGCCCGGACCGGTGCCCAATCTTGGACCCGCCTCAAACAGGCACCATGAACACGCCGTCCGTCCGGCCGCCCCCCATCCGCGGTCGCGCCCTGTCCACCGTCCTCCTCGCCTGGCTCCTGCTCGCCACCGGTTGCGGGTCCCACACCGACCTCGCCGAACACGTCGCCCTGCGCCTCACCACCCAGGAAATTGAACCGGGTTCGCGCTTCGAAGTCGTCTTCGATGACCCGGTCGTCCGCCTCGACCACCTCGGCAGCCCCGCGGAAAACCCACTCCAGATCGACCCGCCACTCGCCGGGACGTTTGCGTGGCGCAGTCGTCGCAGTGGCATTTTCAATCCGTCCGAACCGATGCATCTGGGGACCCGGTACCAATTCACCTTGCGCCCCGGACTTCGCGACGCCACAGGCCAACCGCTCCGGGCCCGGCTCCGTCGCAGTTTCCAAACCCCGGGCCTGACCGCCACCCTGCGCCATGATGGTTGGTGGGATGAATCCGACGCCCCTGCCCTGCCCGGCGTGATCGTGACGTTGAACGCCCGGGTCGATGCCAAGGATTTTCAGGATTTGGCGCTTTTCACGGATGACCACACCGGGATGGGAGTGACCGCAGAACCGCTGAGTTGGCAGCCCGACGCTTCGTCCCCCGGGATGGAGACCCGATTTCCCACCTGGCAGGACGTCCCGACTTGGGAAGAGCGTTTCCCGGGCGCCAGCAACCTCCCGCCGCACGCTCCGGGACCGCCCGGCCGAGCCTCGGCGTTTCTAATCCGCCCACAGGCACCGCTGGCTTCGACCAATGTTTGGAGGCTTGAGATCTGGGCGCTTGGATCCGAGGAAACCCGGTTGAGCCTCGGGACCGTTTCCAACATCATCGGGCGGGCGGTTCCGTTCATCGTCCAGTCCGCCGAAGCCGCCAACACCGTCCACGGCGGACGCCAACTCCGATTGCACTTCTCGCGTCGGGTGGCGCCCGGACTGGCCACCAACGACCCGGCTTCCTGGCTGGTGTGCGAACCCGCCGTCACCAACCTGACCGTCGAACGTTCCGCCGGCGGACGAACCCTGGCCGTCTCCGGCGCGTTCCGGCTCGGACAGGATTATAGGATCAGCGTGAACAGGAATCTACCGGGCGAGGAACCGGTCACTCTGACCCGACCCTTCAACCAACAGTTCCGCTTCGAACCGATCCGTCCCAGCGTCTGGCTCGCCGAATTCAACACCGTCCAACTCGCGACCGGCCGGCGCCAGATGGAGATGCTCGCCGTGAACACGCCCGAGACCCGGTTGCGCATCAAGGCCCTCGATCGTCACGGACTCATCCCCACGCTCCGTGCCTATGAACGGTATCTCCGCAGCGGCTCGCCTTATACCCCGGACACCGTGCCTGGCGCCGCCCTGGATTATGCCGGGATCCCCGGGCGCACCGTGTACGACAACCACCTCGCCAGTGCGGGCCCACGCGATGAAACGGTGCCACTGGTCCGGTCCTGGGATGACTTGGGCGCGTTGGGAATCCATGGCGCGTTCTTCCTCGAGGCGGATCTTCACCAAGTGCCGGTGGAAGCAGGCGGGACCGGCACCCGCGTGGGGCCGCAGGCGATCGTCCAACTGACCGACCTGGGTCTCGTGACCAAGACCGGGGCCCTCGACACCACGGTCTGGGTGTTCTCGCACACGAGCGCCAAACCCCTGGCCGGCGTCACGGTGAATCTCCGGAGCGAAGAGGACGAAATCCTCGCCGAGGCCGTGACCGACAACGATGGATTGGTTCACCTGCCGGCATCCGAACGGGCGAAGTGGGTGTTGGCGGAACGCGCGGGCGATTTGCACGCCGAACGGTTGGGCGATGGCGAGATCCCGATGTGGGGTTTCCAATTGCCGGGCACGGGCCGGGAATCGGCGGACCTGCGGCTCTTTGCCTTTTCCGACCGGGAGGCTTACCGGCCCGGCGAGACCTTGCATTTGAAAATCCTCGCCCGCACCTGGAGCGAAATCGGATGGCAATTCCCAACCAATCCCTCCGTGAAACTCCAACTCTCGGGTCCGCGCGGCGATGTGACCCTGCGAACCAATCTTATACTCAGCGCCTCCGGTTCGACGGAGTGGATGTGGACCGCGCCCGTCGGAGTCCGCGGAACTTTCCAAGCCCGGTTGGAATGCGGTGATGCACAGGCCAATCACGCGTTCGAGGTCCGCGATTTCCAGCCCGCCGCCTTCGAGGTGACGCTCGGTGCCAAACCCGTTTACGGTCCCGACGATGTCCTGACGATCCCGGTGCAGGCCCGTTATCTCTTCGGTCAACCGCTGGCCCACGCCAAGGTGTTGTGGAGTGCGGACGCTTCGGACCAAACATTCGCACCCGAAGGTTGGAAGACGTTCCGATTCGGCCTCGCCCTCGGTGATTGGAGATTGATCGAGGCCCAGGCTCCGGCTGGCGAGGCTGCACGCCATGGCACAGGGGAATTGAATGCCGGCGCGCCGCTGATGCTCGCACCCGAGTTGCCTTTCAATCCGGTTTTCCCCCAACCGCAGGCCGTCCGATTCCTCGCCGAAGTCACGGATCTGAACCAGCAGACCCTGGCGCAATCGGCGGAGTTCGTACGGCATCCGTCGGATTTTTATCTCGGCTTCCGATGGACCCGCGGCGAAGAGGCGTTGCTGGTCACCAATGTTCCGCTCGCCTTCCAACTCGTCGCCGTGCGCACCGACGGCACGCCCTGGCCGGCGCCGGTCGAGGTGCAGGCAAAACTGCGACGCGTCGAATGGAAAGCCGTCCGGATCCTCCGTGCGGGACGCGTGATCGGGCATCGCAGCGAACCGGAATACCACGATGTCGTGGAGAGGACCGTCCGGACCCAGACCGCCGCCCGGATCGGAGAAAGGTGGCAGGCGGCCGATGACAGCGGGCGCAGCTTGCCATCGTGGGAAGCCGGGCCATGGGGAAGCATGGCGGGTAGGAAAACCCGCCCCCCCAGGGCGATCGCGACAGCTCCGGGGGGGCGGGTTTTCCTACCCGCCTTCCCTTGGTGCCCAGATGCGCCGTGGTCCCGGGGAACAACTTCCCGCAGGGCCGCAATTTGCCCGACGTCACCCAATCGTAACACAACCGTCATCGCCCCGGGGTGACCCGTGTGCAAAAGGTCAGGGGTCATGTTTTCTCTCCAACGGTTGGTCGGCG
>JANYCC010000059.1 GCA_025360495.1 Verrucomicrobiota bacterium
AACTTCTCCGGGTCCGTCTCAAACTCCGCGTTGGTCACTTCCCAGCACTCATCCAGTTGCAACAACCCGGCAAAGGCCTTTTCAGGTATCACGTGAGACCAAAGCTATTCCCTCCCAGCCACGGAAAACAGCGAAGAACCCGAATCCATGGGTCCTCGAATTTGACCACCGATCCGGCGGCTAATCGTATAAACCCTCCCGCCACCCCTCCTTCACCCCGGCCCGGACCGCGTCTTCGAACTGGCAGAATGCCGGGAGGGAGCGCAGCGGTGAGAAATCGGTGATGTATTCAGCAATCAGATGGGCGGCTTGATGGGGATTGAAGGCCTTGCGCCGTCGGGCAGTAAGTTCCGACGCGACTCGCAAGGCGTCGTGCAATCGCCCCTTTGGGTCCGGCTCAGACTCCGCAGCGTTCAACGCCGGAAGCGCCAAACGGATGGTCCCCATCGGATTGCCTGAGGCACGGCGGACCGCATTCACATCAAAACAAAGCCAAGCCTCCGACATTCGAACGGGAATCACGGCCACGGCGGGTAGGTTCAAACCGGTGGCCATGGCCCCGGCGAACGCGTGCCGGATCTCTTCCCGACGATCCTCCCATGAGGCTCCCTCGGCATCCCGATGGACAAACAGGACCTGGCACTGGAATCGGTCCACTACTGCGATGATCCTTTCCTTCAGGGACGGCAGGTTCCTGGGCAGCCGTCGCGGATCTGCGAACTGCCCTTGAGGCGCCATGCCTGACGCCCTCAGTGTCCAATGGATCGCTGGCAACAAGACCGCGTCCGACGACCCGTCGCCGAGCAAAGTGAATCGCAGCGTCTCCATGGGTCCCTACTCGCCTACCAAAGCCCGGAGTTCGGGTCGGTCCACGACACGCCCGCATTGTTGCGGCACCGAATCCCCGGCTCGGAGCACTCCGGCCGGATCGAGGTAGGACAACACTTCACCCTTGGACACCGATGGCACCTCAGGAGCTGCCTTCGAGCGCCAAGTTCCTGGAAGGCCGGCAAACTCCACCTTGTTGAAAACTCTTTCGCCATCGGCACCCGCGGAAGACCGGGCGACGACCAGTGAGTCTTCCGGCACGGCCATCACCACGGACGGAGAATGGGTGTTCACGATCACCTGTCGCATCAGGTTCGTGTCATCCAATGGTTCCATGGGATCCACGGCAATGTCCTGAAGCAACTGGAGAATCGCCGGAATGCGATCTGGATGGATGCCGTTTTCAGGCTCTTCCAGACAGATCAGCCGTGGCGCCTCCGGATCCAATTCCAGCAGGGCCAATGCCAGCAGTCGAAGCGTGCCATCGGACAAAGCCCGCGCCGGAAACTCCGTCCCATCCCGCGTTCGCAAGAGCACCGTGTTCAGGAGCCGCTTCTCGTCCCGATCCAATCGAAGGCCTCCGACGTTGGTGACGAGTCCGGCCAACCGATTGGCCAACCGGGCCAGCACTTTTTCTCCGCGCGCCTCCCCGGAGACTGCGTCTTGCAATGACTCCATCGGTGGAGTGACCAACCGTGCCAGCGTGGCGGCCAAATGCCGGCCATTACTCGCCAAATGTGAGGGTGCGTTGAAATCGTCGGGCTGCCGAAGCGCACCTGGATCCAATTGGAGGAGTTGCCAGGACTCCAACTCATTTCGCGCACAGAATGCCGTTGGACTTCCCACAGCCGTTGCTTCCGACAGCAGAGTCTTGGAAGGTCGTATGGAGATCGCCTGGTTGACCGGGGTCCTCCTTCCCTCGGACCGCAGCTTGATGCTGACCCCATGCGATCGAACTTCGGTTGCAACAAATTCCCGGGGAGGAGGTATGCGCTTCCAAAAAATGCGATCAAAGCCGCGCTTCTCGATCTTGAGCCCCCCAGACGAAATCAGTCGCGCAGATTGAAGAAACGGAAATTGGACAGTTCCGGTTGCGATCGTCAGCTCTTCCTTGGTGATTTCCAATGGATGCTGGGGGATGCTGTTGCCGGTACTCTCCCGAAGCTGGACTTCCAGTTTGTAGCGAAGGAACTGCCGGACGGCATTCGCAGATTGCCCGAGGCCATCCTGAGCCTCGGCCGGCACGATCATTTCGGCCTCGAACGTGATCTTCTTCGCCACCTTATTGCCAACCCGGTGGAACAAGCTCCGGACATCGCTGTTCCGACCAACCTCATCGCGCACCCGCTGAGCGGCCTCCAATAGCGGATGCGAAGCCGTCAGGCTGAGGAACCGGATCGCATCGAACAGGTTGGATTTGCCGGTGCCATTCGCCCCGGCAACGCACGTGAAAGGCCCGAACCGCACGTCGACCCCGACGAGGTTCTTGAACCCATCAAGCTTGAGCCGGGTCAACATGGCGCGACGCTACCATAGGGGGACTGGGGATTTCACGTCCGGTCTTCCGAAACCCAAGGCGACGCCCATCCTCGCCAAGCCACAGCCGCCCGGAGGGACGAGTTACACGAGTCCCGCAACAATGCGAATCCCACCGTTCGCCCCAGATTCGAGGGAAATGGGATTCTCGAAGCTCGTCCAATCGCTACGGCTTCACCGCCGCCTTCACCTCGATGTGCAGGTCCTTCAACTGCCGCGCGGAGACCGGGCTCGGGGAATCGGTCATCAGACACGTGCCCTTCGCCGTCTTCGGAAACGCAATGACGTCCCGGATGCTCGTCGTCCCGCACAGGATCGCGCACAACCGGTCGAAACCCAGCGCGATGCCCCCATGTGGAGGCGCCCCGTACTTGAACGCTTCCAACATATAACCAAACCGCAGTTGCGTCTCCTCCGGCGGGATCTGCAGCACGTCCTCGAAGATCGTCCGTTGCAGGTCGGGTTGATGGATCCGGATGGAACCGCCGCCCAATTCGACCCCGTTGACGACGATGTCATAATGCTGGCCGCGCACCTTTTTGGGGTCGGACTTCAGCAAACCAATGTCCTCGGCCACCGGTGCCGTGAACGGATGATGGCTCGAGTACCAGCGGTTCATCTCCTTGTCGTAGCTCAGCAGCGGGAAATCCACGACCCAGAGGAAATCGAAGCGCTGCGGGTCGATGGTGAGCTTGCCCTGTGTCTTGAGGACATCGGCGCAATAGAGCCGGATCTTGCCGAGGATCTCGCAGGCATTGAGCCATTGGTCGGCGGCGAATAGTATAAGGTCGCCCTGCTCGATCCCCAGCTTGGCCGTCAGCGCGGCCTTGGCGGCCTCGGAGAAAAACTTGACGATCGGTGACTTCCATTCGCCGTTTTCCACCTTGATGTACGCCAGTCCCTTCGCCCCGAAACCCTTCGCATACTCGGTCATGGTCTCGATCTGGCCCTGCGTGGCGCCGGCAAGTCCCTTGGCGTTCATCGCCTTGACGACCCCGCCCGCGGCGATGGCCCCGCTGAACACCTTGAACGTGCTGTCCCGGAATTCCTCCGTGAAATCCGCCAACTCCATCCCGAACCGCGTGTCCGGCTTGTCGATGCCCCACCGGTCCAACGCCTCGTGGAAGCTGATCCGCTTGAAGGGCGTGGGAATGTCCATCCCCAGCGCCGTCTTCCAAACGCGCTTCAACAATCCCTCGATCAACGCATAGATGTCCTCGCGATCAATGAAACTCATCTCGATGTCCACCTGCGTGAACTCGGGCTGGCGGTCGGCGCGGAGATCCTCGTCGCGATAACAGCGGGCGAGTTGGAAATAACGCTCCACGCCGCTGACCATGAGGATCTGCTTGAACTGCTGGGGCGACTGCGGCAGTGCGTAAAAGGTCCCGGGCTCGCGCCGGTTGGGCACCAGGAATTCCCGGGCCCCCTCCGGCGTGGACTTGAAAAGCGTGGGCGTCTCGACCTCGAGGAATCCCTGCTCATCCATGTGGCTGCGCGTGGCGATGGCGACCTTCGAGCGGATCCGCAGGTTGCGGGTCATCTCGGGACGGCGCAGGTCGAGGTAGCGGTATTGAAGCCGCAGTTCCTCGTTCACCTTGTTGGCGATCTCCGGGTCATCGATCGAGAACGGAAGCACCGCCGCGTCGTTCAGGACCTCCATGTCCTTCGCGAGCACCTCCATCTGGCCGGTGGCGATCTTCGCGTTCTCGGTGCCGCCGGGCCGGAGCCGGACCAACCCGGTCACCCGCACGACGGATTCGCTGTGCAGATGGCTGGCCCGGTTGAACAGCTCGGGCGGGAGGTCGGAGGGATCGAACACCGTCTGGGTGCGGCCTTCACGGTCCCGGATGTCGAGGAAAAGGACGCCGCCGAGGTCGCGCCGGGAATGGACCCAGCCTTCGAGGACGACGGGACGGCCCGCATCGGCGGGCCGCAATTCGTTGCAATGGTGCGTGCGCTTCATGTCGGCAGGGGAAAGGTCGGCACCGGGCGGGCTGCGGCCCCGCGATCCGGCCATCCGACCGCAATTGGAGCGCGGATATTGGGCAGGCCTTCCCGTTTGGCAAACGAAGTTTGGCCGCCGACCCCGGCCGACCCTCAAAAAGTGGTTGAAACGGGCCCGGAGGTTGGAACAACAAAGGGTGCCAAGGGTGCAAAGTCCACCAAGTCCGTGAACGATTGAAGGCATGGAAATGCACCCCCTGCACGCCGCCGTCGCGACGGGTGTTCCTTTTTTGAAGGAAGCGTTTGCGTACCCTTTGCGCCCTTTGTTGTTCAAAAAAATCCCGGCGGTCTTCCCACCCACTACCCGAAGATGCGCCCTTGAGTAAGTGGCTCCGTCTGCGCTTTGATGGGCCCATGTCCCGGAAGCGTCCCCCCGCCCTCGCCTTGGCCTGCCTGCTCTCCGCCGCGACCCTCCCCACGGCCCACGGGGCGGACGAAGTGTTCGCCGATTTCGAGGGCACGGATTACGGGGGCTGGACCGCGACCGGCACCGCCTTCGGGACCGGCCCCGCCCACGGTACGCTGCCCAACCAACAGAATGTCGGAGGGTTCCGCGGCAACGGCCTGGTCAATTCCTTCCTCGGGGGCGACCGCGCCACCGGCACCCTCACCTCCCCGCCCTTCCGCGTCTCCCGGCCCTACCTGAGTTTCCTCGTCGGCGGGGGTGCGTTGGAGGGACGCACCTGTGTCAACGTGATGCTTGGCGACCGCGTGGTCCGCAGCGTGACAGGGCGTGAGGACGAGTTCCTTTCGATGGCCACCTTCGACCTGGCGGAGTTCAAGGGGCAGGACGCCCGGGTGCGGATCGTGGATGACGCGACCGGGGGATGGGGTCACATCAACGTCGACCACTTCGTCTTCAGCGACACCGCGGCGACGCCCCCGGTGCGGACGGCGGTGCCGGACACGAGCCGGCTTTATGACGAGACTTGGCGGCCGCAGTTCCATTTCACCGCGCAGAAGAACTGGATCAACGACCCCAACGGCCTGGTGTTTCTCGACGGCGAATATCACCTGTTCTTCCAGCACAACCCGGAAGGCCGCGAATGGGGCAACATGACGTGGGGCCACGCGGTGAGCCCGGATCTGTTCCACTGGAGACAAATCGAGCACGCGCTGTATCCCGACCGTTTCGGCACCATGTTCAGCGGATCGGTGGTGGTGGACCGACGGAACAGCGTCGCGTTCGGCAACGGCGTCCGACCGGTGTTGGCGGCCCTCTATACGGCGGCGGGCGGCACCAGCGACGCCTCCAAGGGAATGCCCTTCACGCAGTGCCTCGCGTTCTCGTCGGACCGCGGCCGCACGTGGACCAAGTATGAAGGCAATCCGGTGGTGCCGAACGTGGGGGAAGGCGACCGCGATCCGAAAGTGTTCTGGCACGGACCCACGCGGAACTGGGTGATGCCCCTCTATGTGGGCGAAAAGGAAACCGGGGCGGATGGGAAGGCCACGAACCGCAACCGGCTCCATATCTATACATCGCCCGACCTCAAGGTGTGGAGTTTCGCGAGCAAGTTCGCCGAGGATCTTTATGAATGCCCGGGCCTGGTGTCGCTGCCGGGCGGACGCGGCCCGGCGCGCTGGGTGTTGTGGGGGGCGAGCGGCGAGTATTGGGTCGGCACGTTCGACGGCCGTGAATTCAAGGCGACGACCCCGAAACTCAAGGGGGATCACGGGGGCAATTTTTATGCCGCCCAAGCCTATGACGACCTGCCCGAGCGGCGCGTGGTGCTGATCGGATGGATGAACGGCGGGCGTTATCCGGGCATGCCGTTCAACGGGCAGATGGGGGTGCCCATGACGATGGAACTGCGCGACACGCCCGACGGGCCGCGGCTCCGCAAATGGCCGGTGAAGGAACTCGACGGGTTGGTGGACGGCGGCCTCTTCCGCATGAAAAACGCCACGGTTCGTGAAGTCGCAGCCCAACTGGGATCCCTCCCGCTGGAGCTGAATGATATCCGACTGGAACTGCCGGTGACCGCGTGGAAAGCCGAGATCCGGGGCTTCGCGATCGAATGGAAACCCACCACGGGCCGGTTGCGGATCCAAGGACATGAAATGCAATGGAAACCCTCGGGAAACACGATCCGACTTCGAATTCTGTTGGATCGGACCTCGGTGGAAACGTTCGTCGACGATGGGATGGCGGTCTTCTCCGATTGCTTCCTGCCTTATCCCGCGGATCGCAGCTTGAAACTGACTTCCGCCAATGGAGACATGGTGGTTCCGGCGGTGGACATCCGTGTTTTGAAATCGGCATGGCGCCCATGACGGCCCATCGCCAACCCGTGCGGCGATCCGTCCTGCCAGCTTGGGCCGAGGATTTCGGCATGGTCGGGGTGTTGTTGTTGTTGGTCGTCTGGTTTTCTTGGGCGACCTGGCGGGACTCGGCACCCACCGGTGCGGCCGCCGCGGGCGCACTGGCCGCCCGGATCCCCGCATCCGCCACGGCACCGCGGGTGGTGGTGGTCGGACGGGACATTGCGGAGGATCACGCACTGGCGGACGAGGTGGGGGTCCTGCTGAAAGTCCGTGGAATCACCCCGGCCGGCGTGTTCCTCGGGGATCCGCGGTCGGTGCGCACGGGGTTGGAGTCGTTGGCCTCGACCGGCGCGCCGCTGACCCATTTGGTGACCACGCCCGAATGTGCCGCGTGGACGTTGTTGCAAGAGTTCACGAACCGGTTCCCGCGACTGGGCAACCCGGAGATCGTGCAACCGGTGGCCGAGCGCTGGCCGGTGTTTCTGACCCGCCAGAACCTGCTCAACGTGGCCAACCAGATCACGGTGGTGGCCATCCTCGCGGTGGGGTTGACGTTCGTGATCCTCACGGGCGGCATCGACCTGAGCGTGGGCAGCCTGGTGGCGTTGTCCGCCGTCGTGGCGGCCTGGCTGGTGCGCGAAAAACTCGGCGGGGTGAATGCCGGTGCGGGCGCCCTGGTGTTCGCGGCGTTGAGCGCGATCACGCTGTGCGGCGTCATCGGTTTGGGATCCGGGGTGCTGATCGTGGCCTTCCGCATCCCGCCGTTCATCACGACGCTCGCGGTGATGCAGGTGGGCGCGGGATTGGCGTTCCTGGTGGCCCGCGGGCAGAGCATTTATGAATTGCCGGAAGCGTCCACCTGGCTGGGCCGCGGCACGGGTTGGTTCGGGATGCCCCACGCGGTGCTGCTGCTGTTCGCGGTGTTCCTGGCGGCTCATTTCCTTATGGGACGGACCGTCCTCGGACGACACGTGTATGCCGTCGGGGGCAACGAGGCGGCGGCGCGGCTTTCCGGCGTGCAGGTCGGCCGGGTCATCGTCTTTGCCTACGCCACGAGCGCTGCCCTGGCCGGGTTGGGCGGCGTGGTGCTGGCGTCCCAACTGCGCAGCGGGGCGCCGACCTATGGGCTGAGTTACGAACTGTATGCCATCGCCGCCGTCGTGGTCGGCGGCACCAGCCTCCAAGGGGGGCGCGGCCATGTCCTCGGCACCCTGGTCGGCGCCCTCATCATCGCCGTGATCCAAAACGGCATGAACCTCACCAACGTCGAGAGCTACACCCAGAAGGTCGTCCTCGGCCTGGTCATCCTGGGCGCGGTCCTGGCCGACCGCTGGAAGCAACGCCTGTCCGGACGCTGATCCTTCACGGGGACGGCGGGACGGCCTCCACGGCACCCAGCGGTCCGTCCGATTGGAATTCCAGCGTGGGGCTCGGACGGTCCTGCGACGTGTTCTCGACCGCAATGCCCGTCGCGCCGATCGCGGTGAGACGGCCCGTCACGGCCCGATGCGCCAGTTCCGGCCGGTTGCAGTCGCGGCTCAGGTGACCGAGGTAAATGCGTCGGACCCCGCCGTCAGCGAGCGACACGGCCACCTCCGCCGCGGCATCATTGGACAGATGACCGTGCCGGCTGAGGATCCGTTGTTTGGTGATCCAGGGTCGGCGGGTGTCCTCCTGGAGGAGTTTCAGGTCGTGATTGGCCTCCAGCACCAACACATGGGCCGGACGCACCCGCTCCAGCACCAGGCGCGTCACGTGGCCGAGGTCGGTGAGGAACCCGAGGTTGCCCGCCACGGTGCGCAGGAGGAATCCCACCGGGTCCATGGCATCGTGCGGGACGCTGAAGGTCTGCACCTCGACGTCGCCCACCGGAAAGCTCGCCCCGGTCTCGAACACCCGGAAATCGAGACGCGCCCCGCAATGACGCTCGATCGCCTCGCGCGTGAACCGGTTGGTGTACACCGGGATCCCGGTCTTCGCGCAGAGGGTGCCCAATCCCTGGATGTGATCGCTGTGCTCGTGGGTGATGAGCACCCCGCTGAGCCCCTCCGGCGCCCGGCCAATCCCCGCCAACCGCTCCCGGATCTGGCGCGCGCTGAACCCGGCGTCGATCAGCAGGCGCGTCTCCCCCGCCTCCAGGTACGCGCAATTCCCACCGCTGCCGCTGCCAAGGATCGTGAATCGGACTGACACGGCCGGGAGTCTGGACGGCCGCGGCCCCGGCGGCAAACCCGGGATCATCCCGACGGAGAATTACATAATGAATGGAACGTCGGGATGGCCCGTACAAAACAATCGGGGCTTCCAATCCCTGTTCCTCCTTGCCCGGGTCGCGGCCTGCGATGCTATAACAACGTGTCCTGAGTGGAGTCAATCCGCCGGGGCGCTGTCAGGGAGTCAGGGAGTCAGGGAGACAGGGAATCTTAGACCATTCCCGGTCGACAAGAAGGAGGAGGAGGAGTGATCAGGTCAGGGACCGGGTGACCCGCGTGCAAAACGGGAGGCCTTTGTTCCGGACCATCCAGGCTGCTTTGGGATTCAGGCCGTTTCATCGGACCTCCCGGGCAAGGAGCCATCCCCCGTCCCCCCAATGCCCCGCCGGTGTCCAGGCGCACTGTGCCCCGCCCGGGAACACCCAACATGATGATGAAAGACCTGAATTGCCACGCGCTCGGGGGAGGATACCTGAAACGCATGGTTGCATGGATGTGCGGACTGGCCCTGTTGGCCGGCACCCACGCCACCACCCGGGCGC
>JANYCC010000097.1 GCA_025360495.1 Verrucomicrobiota bacterium
CTCTGCAACGGCAGATGCGCGCTCTCGACCAGTTTCGGCAGCCGCCCGTAGGCCTCCACCAGGTCGTCGCCATAACCCTTGGGATGCGGCGACGTGAACCGGATCCGCTCCAACCCGTCGATCGCATGCACCGCGTCCAGCAGTTGCACAAAGGCGCTCCGACCCTCCCGCACCGGGTAATCCCGCCGACCAAAACTGGTCACGATCTGGCCCAGCAGCGTCACCTCGCGCACCCCGCGCCCCACCAGGCTCCGGCATTCCCCGACAATCTCGGGAATCGACCGGCTCCGTTCCTCGCCGCGCGTCGCGGGCACGATGCAGAAGGTGCAGTGCTGGTTGCAGCCCTGCATGATGCTGACAAACGCCGAGATCTGGACCGCACGTCCCGCCGCACTGGGAGCACCTGAAGCGCCGGAACCACCCGCCGGATCTTCCGTCAACACCAGGTGTTCCTTGATGGTCGACTGGCTGCCGGCCTCTTCCCCGGTGTCCACCACGCGCTTCTCACGCCCGGCAAGAAGTTCATCCAAATGCTCGCCCGCGCGATGGAACTTCTGCGTGCCCAACACCAGTCCCACTCCGGGCACCTGGTCGAACAGTTCCGCGCCCCGGCTCTGCGCCATGCAACCGAGGAAACCATAGATCTGGCCGGGGCGTGCCGTCCGCCCCTGCCCGATCACCCCGCGCATTTTGCCGAGCGCCTTTTGCTCGGCCTGGTCGCGCACGCTGCACGTGTTCAGCAACACCACGTCCGCCAGCGCCTCGCTCCCCACCAGGGTGTGCCCCCGCGCGACGAGCTGGGCCGCCACGGCCTCGCTGTCCCGTTCGTTCATCTGGCAACCGTAGGTCTTGATGTAAACGCTGGGCATATCCCCGGAAGTGCCGCGAAAATTAGAAAGACCCACCGGCGATGGAAAGGGCGAATCCGTGGAAACCCGTGCCATCCGTGTCACCTGTCCGCGTCCTGTCGGCCGGGTGCTTGCTCATTGCAACCGCGCCCGTTCCGCCTGCACCCAGGCGATCACGCGGGCCGCTGCATCCGCCACTTTCACCGGTTCCAGCACCCCGCCCCGCGGACGGAACTCCACCTCGCCCTTCGCCAGTGACTTTTCTCCAAAGCCCACCCGCAGCGGGAATCCCACCAGTTCGCTGTCCTTGAACTTCACCCCGGGCCGCTCGTCCCGGTCGTCCAGGATCACCTCGATCCCGGCCGCCACCAAGGCCGCATAAAGTTCCTCCGCCGCCACCCGCGTCGGCGCACCCGGGGCCACCCCCAACGGCGTCAGGCAGACCTCGAACGGCGCCACCGTCACCGGCCACACGATGCCGTCCTTGTCGTGACCCTGTTCGATCACCGCCTGCAGGGTCCGCGTCACACCGATGCCATAGCAACCCATCACCAGGGAATGCCGTTGCCCGTCCTCGGACAGGAATGTCGCGTTCAGCTTGTCGCTGTATTTCGTCCCCAGCTTGAACACATGCCCCACCTCGATCGCCCGCCGGATCTTCAACGGCAGACCCGACGTCCCGCACAATTCCCCGACTTTCACCGTGCGGAAATCGGCCCATTGGGTGACCCGGATGTCCCGTTCCAAATCGATGTTCCGGCAATGCCAGCCGTCCTCGTTCGCGCCCGTCGTCATCCCGCAGGCCCCGCGGAGCGCTTCGTCTGCATACACCTTCACCGTCGCCGGCACGCCGGAAACCGCCCCGAGCGAACCCGGCCGCGCCCCCAGCGCCGCCACGCATTCCTCAGGGGTTGCCGGACGCACCTGCATCGCACCCGTCCGGGCCATCAGCTTGGCCTCGTTCAACTGGTCGTCACCCCGCATCAGGATGAGGATCACCTGCCCATCGGCGACCTGGACCAGCGTCTTGATCTGGCGATGCGCCTCCACCCCGTACGGTGCCGCCGCCAACGCCTCGATCGTCACCACGCCAGGGGTCGGAAATCTCTCCGGGACCGCCCCGGTGGACACCGTCGGGGTCGCCACCGTGGGCCCCCGGCTCGTCGCCTTCTCGATGTTGGCCGCATAAACGCCGGATTCGCAGTACACGACGTCATTTTCGCCCGTTTCGGCCGGGACCATGAACTCGTGCGAATGACTGCCGCCGATGACCCCGGTGTCGGCTTCCACCGGGAAGGCGCGCAACCCGCACCGGGCGAAGATCCGGGTGTAGGCGTCGTACATCTTCCGATAACTCGCCATCGCCCCCTCGTCCGTGGCGTCGAACGAGTAGGCGTCCTTCATCACGAATTCCTTGGCGCGCATCAGCCCGAACCGCGGCCGGATCTCGTCCCGGAACTTGGTCTGGATCTGGTAGAAATTCTTGGGCAATTGCCGGTACGAACTGATCTCCGCGGCGCACAACTGGGTGATGACCTCCTCGTGCGTGGGTCCCAAAACCCATTCCCTCTGGGCGCAATCCTTCACCTTGAACAGCACGTCGCGCATGGTTTCGTAGCGCTCCGACTGACGCCAGAGATCCGCCGGTTGCAACGCGGGCATCAGCACCTCGATGCCGCCCGCCCGGTCCAGTTCCTCGCGCACGATCCGTTCGATCTTGCGCAGGACGCGCAGGCCCATCGGCAGGAACGTGTACAAACCGCCCGTCAGCTTGCGCACCAGGCCCGCGCGCAAGAGCAGTTGGTGCGACACGATCTCGGCGTCGGCCGGGGTCTCCTTGAGGGTGGGGATGAAAGTCTGCGTCCAGTACATATCAGTTCGCTCCAATAAAACATCGGGCGCGGAACCCGGCTCCCGCCGATTTTCCGCGCCCGGAGGGGAAAGGGTTCCTACTTCACCGTGTTGACCAACGGCGCCATGCCTTGGATCCGGACCTCCAGGCGGTCGGCCGAATCGATCGGGCCCACGCCACTCGGCGTGCCGGTGAGGATCACGTCACCGGGCAGCAGCGTCATGTTGACGGAGATGAAGCTGACCAGGTGGAAGCAATTGAAGATGAGCTGGCTGGTGTTGCCATTCTGGCGCAACTGCCCGTTCTGGAACAATTGGATGCTCAGATCATGCGGATCGATCTTCGTCTCCACGTAGGGTCCCAGCGGCGTGAAGGTGTCGAACGACTTGGCGCGGGCCCATTGGCTTTCGCCGTTCTGGATGGTGCGATCGGTGATATCCTGCGCGGCGGTGTACCCGAAGATATACCGGGCGGCGGCGGCGGGGGTGACGTTGCGCACGCGCCGGCCGATCACGATGCCCAATTCGGCCTCGAAATCATTCCGGTGATTGGCGAACGGGATCTCGATCTTGGCCCCGTCCGGGATCAGCGACGTGGTGGCCTTGAGCCAGAACAGCGGCTCTTTCGGCAGGGTTTTGCCGGTTTCCCGGGCGTGATCGGCGTAGTTGAGGCCGACCGCGATGATTTTCGAAGGTACGATTGGAACGAGCGTCTTGACGCCCTTCAACGGAGTGGCTTTCTTCTCGAAAGAAGGGGAGCCAAAAACGTCGCCCTGCAGACGGAATATTTCCCCGTCCACAACCTTGGCGTAAAAGATGTCGTCGCCCTTCTGAAAGCGACCAATGGCGGCCATAGGGGCGAATGAGTATCAGGAAAGCGGGGGGTATCGCAAGGTGGAAACCCAACGGAACTGTGGGCGCCCCTTTCTCCGACGTCCACGGGCGGAATTATTTACGACGGTGACCCGCGAAGGAGGCGGCGGGGAGGGAGGGAGGCAAATGGAGGAAAATGGAGCTTGCGAGGTCGGAAGTGGGCCCCTACTAAGTTCGCCGCCAAGGACCCTCGGG
>JANYCC010000127.1 GCA_025360495.1 Verrucomicrobiota bacterium
GCGCCCGGCATTCCAGGTGGTGGTCCCGTCGAGGACGAGGCGGCCCGGGATGGCCCCGTTATAAGTGGAGATGTTGCGGTCCACCGGGGAGAAGATTTGAAACTGGCCGCCGGTCGGGACGGTGAGGATGGGGGTTCCGGCCAGGCCGTCGTGGTTGAGGGCGCCGTCGATCCAGAAGAGGTTGGTGACGGTGAGGCTGTTGCCGCGGAACTCGCCATTGGTCAGGGCGTAGGTGGAGATGGCAGTCGGGACCAGGCCCCACCAGGTGCCGCCGGACTGGTTGTGGCGGGGCACGACGACATTGGTGCGCTGATATAAGTTGCCGCTTTGCTGCCAGAGCGAGGGGGTGGCGAGGTCGAGGGTCTCGACGCTGACATCGGAGCCGGCGATTTGGATGGAGTCGGCCGTGGGTGCGGAGAGGGGGCCGCGCCAGAAGACGGTGGAACTCAGCAGGGAGAGTCTGGCGGCGGCGGCGACGTTGAGGGGTGCGCGATTGGTCCAGTACGAGCCGTTGAAGGTGAGGTTGCCGGCGAGCGTGGTGGCGGTGCCGGCGTTGTCGAAGACCGAGGATTGGAAAGTGAAATTGGTGGCACAGGTGAGGGTGCCGGAATTGGCCAGAAGCCCGCCGGCACCGACCCCGCTCCACACCATTGAGCGGGCCCCGGACACGGTCGCATCACCGGACTGGGTCCAGCGGGCGCCGGCTCCGGCAACCAAGCGACTGGGCCCGGCCCACGTGGTGGTTCCTGACGTGACGAGATGGGCCGTGGTCAGGCCTTTGTCGGCCGGACCCGAGAGGCTGAGCGGTCCCTGGAGATTGAAGACCCCCGCACCCGACAGCGTGCCGGCGGTCCATTGGACGGGGGCGTTCGGCGCGAAATCTGCGGAACCGGACACCGCAAGGCCTCCGGCGGTCAGCGCCAGAGTCTGGATGCCAGAGGCGGCACCGGCCTGGAGGTTCGCAACGCCGGCACCGGACCCGATGATGACGGTATAGGTCCCCGGGGTGGTGATCAGGACGGTGTCGGCGGCCGCCGGAATCTGGTTGGGAGACCAATTGGCGGCGACGTTCCAAACCCCGCCCGAGGTGTTGGTCCAGGTCAGGGTGGAGGCGTGGACGGCGAGCCCGGTGAATGCTGCCAGCCCGCCCAGGACCGACCGTGTGAGAAACCCCCAAGCTTTATTCAATTCCATATATTCGAAAGCCGAGAATTTTTCCCAAGTTCGCGCCGCAGAGCACGCGAAAAAAATGACCGCCACCGACCTGGACAGGCTGCTGTAGTGCTTCACCCGACATTACCCCCGATCTCCATCCTTCATTCCGGCTGGAAACCAGGCCGACGGAGGCTTTCAAGGGCGGACTGGAATCACCGGGTCGGACGCATTCCGGGGTTGAGTCACTCCCCCACATCGGGACACTCCGTCCTGCATCGCGGGGTCGCGATCACCGTTATGTGCGGCATCTGTGGCATTTGGAATTTTGCGGCCGATCATCCGGTCGACCCGGACCTCCTTGCCCGGATGACGCGGCGGATCCGGCACCGGGGGCCCGACGAGGAGGGTTTTCATCGTGAGGGGGGGATCGGGTTGGGCTTCCGCCGTCTCAGCATCGTGGACCTGGCCGGAAGCCACCAGCCCATGGCCAACGAGGACGGCTCGGTCTGGATTGTCTTCAACGGGGAGATATATAATTTCCAGGAACTCCGCCAGGACCTCGCCCGTCGTCATACTTTCCGCACCGTCGGGGATACCGAGACCCTGCTCCACGGATATGAGGAGATGGGTCCCGGGGTCGTCTCCCGTCTGCGGGGAATGTTCGCGTATTGCGTCTGGGACCGGAACCGACGGGTCATGGAGCTGGCCGTCGATCGATTCGGTAAAAAGCCCCTGTATTACGCACTGGACCGGCACCGGCTGCTGTTCGGGTCCGAACTCAAGGTCTTGCTCGAGGCCGTCGATCTTCCCTTGGAGCCGGACCTCGAGGCAATCGACGAATACCTGGCCAACGGTTTCATTTCCGCACCCCGCTCCATCTACCGGTCCATCCGCAAGCTCCCGCCGGGGCATCGGCTTCAGGTGGACGCCTCGGGCAACGCCAGGGTCGAACCGTATTGGGAACCCCGGTTCGAACCTTCATCGGCATGGCGGAATGATCCTCCCGAGGCACTCGCCCGGGAGCTTCGGTCCGAATTGGAAACGGCGGTCCGATTGCGCCTGATCAGCGAGGTGCCGCTGGGAGCCTTCCTGAGCGGTGGGTTGGACAGCAGCGCAGTCGTGGCCTTGATGAGCCGGATGACGTCCCAGCGCGTCCGCACGTTCTCCATCGGCTTCGCTGATGATCCACATGACGAGAGTCCTTATTCCGCCTTGATGGCCCGTCATGTGAACTCGGATCACACCCATGAAATGGTGACCGCCCGTCAACTCGCCGAGGCGGCTCCCGATCTGGTCACCCATTTTGACGAACCATTCGCGGACGACTCCATGGTGCCGACGTGGTTCGTGTCGCGGTTGGCCCGGGGTTCGGTGACCGTGGCGCTCAGTGGTGACGGGGGCGATGAAGTCTTCGGAGGCTACACCTGGTATCGGCAGGCGTGGCGTCAGGAACGTCTTCAAGGGATGGTGCCATCGATCCTTCGGCAGCCGCTCAGCCGTCTGGGGCCGCTTCTCCCCAGGAAATACGGTGCTTATCTTTCGGGGCTTTCCGGGAGTCCCGAGGCGTGGCGTGTGGCCCCTCCGTACTTCGACGCGGCCGCCCGGTTTGCCCTTTATCGCCCGGAAATGCGATTGGCTCTCGGATCGTCGGATGCCGACGCCGTCCGACGCGACCGGTTGGCGGCCTCTGACGGAATCCCGCTCCTGAGCCGGTTGCAGAGCCTCGACATCGCCGGCTATCTTCCGGGCGATATCCTGGTGAAGGTGGATCGCGTTTCGATGAAGGAATCCCTCGAGGTCCGGAGCCCGCTGCTGGATCACCGCGTGTTTGAATTCATGGCGTCCGTGTCCCCGGCCCTGAAGATCAACCGTCGCGGTTCGAAGTGGCTTCTCCAAGAGGCGGTGCGCGATCTCCTGCCCCCGGCCATCCTTCAACGTCGCAAGCGGGGATTCGACGTCCCGCTCGCCACGTGGTTCCACGGCCCCCTTCGGCCCCTGCTGTCCGAATTGCAGAATACGAAATCTCTGGCCGTCCATGCCTGGCTCGACCCGTCGGCGGTCCGCTCGATTCTCAGCCCCCCGACCCAACCGGATGCCAAGGCCGCGTCCCGCATGTGGGCGCTGATCTGCCTGGAACTTTGGTGCCGCCATGGGCGGGTCCGGCGAACCGCATGAGCCCCCTGCGGATCCTCATTTGCATCGACAGCCTCGCGGCGGGCGGAGCCCAACGACAGACGGTCGAATTGTTGAAGCGACTGGATCGCGGTCGGTTCACCACCCGGTTGGTCTCATTGCATGGACCCCGCATGAACCAGAGCCGGCATTTCGTTCCCGAGCTCGCCGCTGCCGGGATCCCGGTGGTGGAACTGGACTGTCGTTGGCGCTGGTCGGAGATCCCGGCGATCTTATGGGGTATTCATCGTGAGATCCGTGGTTTCCGACCGCACCTCGTCCATTCCATCAGTCATCATGCGAACCATCTGACCCGCCTGGTCCGGGTGATCCCGGGTCCGCGTTTCCGCCTGTTGACGGCGATCCGCACGGAATACGACGCCCGGCAGTTGCGCAACGAGCGTTGGGAGCAGCGTTTCTCCGACCTGATCCTCTGCAACAGCCCGTCGATGTTTGGCAAGCTGCGCGATCTCGCGCGGATTCCCGAGGCGCGCCTTCGATACGTTCCGAACGGGTTCGACGCCCACCGGTTTTCAACGTCCCCGGACCCCGGTCTTCGATCCCGTTTTGCGCCCACGGCCCGTCGCGTGGTCGTGATGATGGCCCGCATCACCGAACAGAAGGCTCCGGACCTGCTCGCGCGGGCCGTCGGGCTGCTGAAACGTTCCCATCGGCTGCCTGAAGGAGCAGTTTTCTGGATCGTGGGAGAACGGGATGGTGACGCCACCCAGTCGCGTCTGGACGATGCCATCCGGAGCGATGAACTCCAGGAGGTGGTGCGTCAGTTTCCCGCCACGGATCAGCCGGCATCCTTTTATCATGCCGCCGATTTCACGGTGCTGGCCTCGCTGTGGGAGGGGACGCCGAACGTGGTGTTGGAGTCGCTGGCGGTGGGACGTCCCGCGATTGTTTCCGAGGCTGCCAATGCCGCCGGAGTCATCACTCCGGGGTTGAACGGTTGGGTGGTTCCGACGGCCGACGTCGCCACGCTGGCGGATCGGTTGGCGGAGGCTTTGGGGTTGGGTGATCCGGATTTGGCGGCGTTCACACCGGCCTGCCGATCGCGGGCGGGGGATTTCGATCTCCCGACCATGGTGACCCGTTACGAAGGGCTTTACCGGGAGATCTGCGCCGCTGGGCCGTCCTAATGCGGCAGAAACCAGGGCATTTCACGCAAAGAACGCCAGATGCCACCAGATCAGGAAACGTTCCAGGATCAATGAGCCCGCACCCGACAGTGAACCGAGACCCGTCCGTGAATCCGAATCTCCGCCTCCTTCTTATGAACCCCATGCCCCATTCCGGCCGCTGCCTTCAGGTCGCCTTCATATTCCTGCTGGGTCTCATAGGCCTTCGCGTTCTCCCCGCGGGCGAAGAACTGCCTTACCGTCAACAAAAGGACGTCGTGTTCGGGGAGGTCCATGGCACGGGGTTGTTGATGGACATTTTCACGCCCCGGGACAAAACGAATGGGCTGGCCATTGTCGATGTGGTGAGCGGCGCCTGGTATTCGGATCGCAACAAGATCCGCGATCACACCTTGGCGCAGCTCTATCCGATCTTCTGCGCACGGGGCTATGTGGTGTTCGCGGCGCGTCCCGGATCCAAAACCCGGTACACGGCCGCCGAGATGGTGCAGCACGTGGAGTTGGCGATCCGCTATGCGAAGGAACACGCGGAGGAATACCACATTGATCCCACGCGGTTGGGCCTCACGGGAGCGTCCGCGGGAGGGCATCTGGCCACCCTGACTGCGCTCGCGCCCCGGCCGGCCAATCCGGATGCCAAGAATCCATTGGACCGTCACAGCACCGCCGTGAAAGCGGTCGGGGTCTTCTTCCCGCCCACGAATTTCGTCGATTGGTCGGGCGACGGCAAGCTCGCGAATTCCGACGTGCTCGGTCCGTTGCTGTTTGTGGGGGGCGCGCAGGGTCACACCGAGGAGCAACTCCGCGCCCAAGCCCGGGCCATCTCGCCCCTATACCAGGTGAAGGGTCGGCCCGAACCACCCTTCTTCCTGATTCACGGTGATGCCGACAAGACCGTCCCGTTGGCACACTCGCAGAAACTGGTGGATGCGATCCAAGCCGCGGGAGGTGACGCGAAGCTCTTGATCAAAGCCGGAGGGGGTCATCCATGGATGACCTTGCCCGAAGAGGTGAAAGTGCTGGCCGACTGGTTCGACCAGCGACTCGGCGCCGGGGTGGCCGCGGGCAAATGACGACGGCACCCGATCTCACCCGGAGAAATCGTCCAGATGGCGCCGTTCCCGTTTCGTGGGCCGGCCGGTGCCACGCGGGCGCGGGACAAAGAGAGGTTCGCCCGGGGCCGGAGGGGGCGAGGGAACGGGTTCCGGGGTGAGATCCTCGGCAAAAGTGGGAACGAGGGGCGCTCCGATGCGGGAGGGAGGGTCGCCCAGCACCCGGAGAATGCGGGTGATGTCCCCGACCCGCGCGGAGATCAATTCGCCGGGGTGGACTTCCCGGGCCGGTTTGGGGATGACGTCATTGAGCCGGACATGGCCGGCGCGGATGGATTCGATGGCGATGGAACGGGTCTTATAGACGCGCACCGCCCAGAGCCAGACGTCGAGTCGCATGGGATCAGGGGACGGAAGCGGCACCGTCCCTCCGGCACCGTGGGCACACTCCGAAGAATTCGAGTTGATGGCTCACCTCCGTGAAGCCATGACGGGCGGCCAGCCGCTGTTCCAGTTCGGTGGGGAAACAGTCCTCGACCTCGATGATGGTGTGACAGTGACGGCAGACCAGGTGGTGGTGATGCGGGTCGCCCTCGCCTTGGACGAGCTCGAACCGGGCGGTGCCGTCCCCGAAATCGTACCGTTTCACCAAGCCCATGGATTCGAGCGTGTGCATGTTGCGGTAGATGGTTGCCAGATCGCAATCCGCCTTGCCGAGGGCGGCATGGATCTCCCGATTGGTGAGGGGATGGGCATGGCGGCGCAGGACGTCGAGGACCGCCTGGCGTGGGGCCGTGATTTTCCGGTCCCGGGCCCGGAGTTTGTCCGTGAGCTCGGTCAGGGATTGCTGCACCAGCCGATGCGGGTGGGCGTGTTGGGCACAGGGCTTGTTCACGGGACGGATCGGGTGGCCGGACGGGAACGTCGGATCCGGCAGGCGGGCAGGGAGACCAGGAAAAGGGTGGCGAGGGTCAGGGTGATGGTCGGTCCGGTGGGGAGATTGAGCGGATAGGAAAGGATCACGCCGCCCACCGCGCCGACCCATCCGACGAGGATGCCGAGGACCAGGTGTTGCCGGAGATTGCGGGCGAATCCGCGGGCCGTGGCCGCCGGGATCACGATGAGGGAGGTCACCAACACGATGCCGAGCAGGCGGACCCCCAGCGCCACGGTGACCGTGATGAGGAGGACAAACGCATAGTTGAGCGCACGGACCCGCACCCCGCTGACATGGGCGAGATCTTCGTGGGCGGTCAGCAGGGTGAGTTCGTTGAGATATCGGAAGAGGGTGGCGCCCACGATCACCGCGATGACGGCGGCCAGTTGGACGTCCATGGGCGAAACCGAGAGGATGTCGCCGAAAAGATATTTGTCCAAATCGGCCCAACGGTTGGGTTGAAGGCTGAGGAGGACCACCCCGGTGGCGACCGACGCGCTGAGCAGGACCGCCATGATTGTGTCGGTCAGCAGGGACGTGCTTTCCTTGAGCCAGAGCATGGCGACGGCGAGCAGGCAGCAGACCGCGAGGACGGGCAGGGTGGGTTCCTTGAAACCGAGGAGGAATCCGACGGCCACGCCGGTCAGGGCGCTGTGGGCGATGGTTTCACTGAAAAAAGACATGCGCCGGGCGGTGACAAAGACGCCCAGAAGCCCGCACAAAGGACCGAGGATGATCGCGGCCAGGACGGCCCGTTGCATGAAGGGTTCGACGAGGAACTCAGGCATGGTCAGCGTGGGCGGAAAGTGATGGGAACGCTGGCCCCGGCGGGCAGCGTCACCGGATGAGAGTGGACCGGGTTCCCAGGGTGATGATGGTGATGGTAGGGGGCCACGTGAATCCCATACGCGGCCTTGAGGGATTCGGCATTGATGACCTCTTCCGGTCGTCCTTCGCAGCAGATGACCCCGTTGAGGGCATACACCCAGTTGGCCTGGCGATAGACCATGCCGAGGTCGTGGGAGACCAGCACGACGGTGATCCCGAGCCGTTGGTGGATCGTGGAGATGAGCTCATAGAAAGTGTGCTCCCCGGGGGTGTCCACGCCCGCGGTGGGTTCATCCAGCAGCAGCAGTTCTGGTCGGCAAAGCAGGCTGTACGCGATGAGAACCCGCTGGAGTTGGCCGCCGCTCAAGCCCGCCAACGGCCGGTTTAAAAGGGCTCCGGCACCCAGTTCCTCCAAGGTTTCCATGAGGAAATCGTCCGTGCGCCGATGACTTTGCCAGAACCAGAACCGGGTCTCAGGCCGGCGCAAAGCAAGGAATTCCCGGACCGAAAGCGAGAAGGCGGCGTCCACTTGGAACCTCTGGGGCACATAACCGACGCGGCGCAACGAATCGGGTCCGATGGCCTGACCGAGCAACCGGATTTCCCCGGCATCGACCCGTTGCAGTCCCAGCAGGCAACGCAGGAGGGTGGTCTTGCCCGAGCCGTTGGGTCCGATGATCGCGACGATTCTCCCGTGGGGAACCTGGAGATTGACCCCCCGGAGCACTTCGGTGTCGCCCAATCGCACGCGGACGTCCCGCACTTCCAGGGCATTGGCGATGGGTGGGACCGGGTTCAACGACATGGGGAAGGGCTAATGTCCGAGGGTGGATTGCAGGGTGTGGAGATTGCGCCGCATCGCCTCTTCATAGAACGAGGGTTCCGCCGAACCGGTCTCCAGGACGTCGAGCTCCGCGACGGAAACCTTCAGATCGCGGCCCAATTGATGGGCGAGACGGGGATTGAATTGGGGTTCGGTGAAGATGATCGCCACGTGACGTGCGCGGATGACGCGGGAAAGCCGGGCCAGATAACGGGGGGACGGGTCCACGCTGGGGACCTCCTCGATCACGCCGACCAAGTCGAGTTGGTACCGGCGGGCAAAGTACGGGAAAGCGTCATGATAGGTGACGATGGATTTCCCGGAGAGTGCGGTCACCCCTTCGCGGATTTCCCGGTCCAGGTCGGCCAAACGGACCTGGTAGGCCGCGGCCCGGGCGGTGTAGCCCGCGGTGTGGGCGGGGTCGATTTGCACCAACGCTGCCAGAATGTTGCTGACGGCATGGCGGGCAAAGAGGGGATCGAGCCAGACATGGGGATTGGGGAGGTCGGTTTCCCCGGCGCGAGGTGCGGAGGCTGATGGGCCGGCGTGATCGGGGGTGCCATCACGGGACCCCGGGGTGGGCGGGTCCAGATGGAGAACCGGGAGGTGATGGATCAGTTCATGAGACCACCCGGCGGACACTTTGAGGACCTTGGGAGCTGTCGTTTGTGCCGAGCCGCCTTGGATCGCCTTGTCGAGCCAGTCTTCCAATCCGAGTCCGTTGGCGATGATCAGGTCGGCGGCCCGGATCCGCTGGAGGTCGAGCGGGCGGAGTTGGAAAGAGTGGGGGCCGACGTTGGCGGGGAGGAGGTTGTCCACCTGGGCATCGGGTCCGGCCACACTGGCGACCCAGGAGTGGATCGGGGCGATGGTGGTGAGGACGTTGAGTCGGGCGGCGGCGATGGCAGGAGCCGCCCCGACCGGGAGCAGGCACGCCGCCAGAAGCCCTGCCCAAGGGCGGATCGCCGGAGTGCGCGGGCGGACGGACATGGGAAAAATCCTAGGAGGCGGGAATTCCATTTGCAAATGGATTGCAGCACCGGGATTGACAAAAAACCCGCCGGGTCGGCCGGCGGGGCGTGAAGTGCGGGGCGCTTACTTGATCAGGAGCATCTGGCGGGCCCGCTTGATGGCGGTCGTCAGACGACGCTGATAATGGGCGGGGAGCCCGGTGTACTTGCGCGGCAGCAAGCGGCCGTTTTCGGTCACAAACTGCTTGAGCAGTGTGACGTTCTTATAGTCGATCGCCTCGATTGTGAAATCGATCTTGGGCTTCGGACGGGGGGTCCGGGGCGTGGCGGAACGACGCTTCTTCTTCTCTTCGAGACTGGTCTTGCGGGGCATGGGCTTACTTGATTTCGCGGTGCAGGGTGTGGCGGCGCAGGAAGGGGTTGAACTTCTTCTTCTCCACCTTCTCGGTCTTCAGCTTCTTGTTGCGCGTGGTCTGGTAGCGGGAGGGCGGCTTGCCTTCCTTGCGCGCCTCAGTGCACTCAATGGTCACGATTTCGCGAGGCATAAATCCTTATTCCTTTTCCTTGGCGGGCTTTTCTTCAATCTCGCCGTCGTCGTCGTCGACCTCCACACCCGATCCGCTTTCCACGGAACCAAGTGACCCGAGCCGGTTGCGCTGACGGAGCGCCCCCTCTTTCTCGAGTTGGGCCTGCGCCTCAACGGTAAACCGTGCCCATGGGATGGCGTCGAGCCGGGCCCTCGGGATCGGCTTGCTGGTCAGTTCGCACACCCCGTAGCTGCCCTTCTCAATCCGCTTGAGCGCCTCTTCGATCTCATAGACCGCGTCCTGGTCAGAGGAGAGCAGGCTCAGGGCGAAATCGCGGTCGAAATTGTCCGTGCCCGAGTCGCCCATGTGGAGACTGTAATTCTCCATCTCGGCCTGCGATTCCTTGGCCAACCCGGTCATCTGGTTGCGCAGGCGCTCGTGAAGTTCCAGCAGGTTCTGGTAATACTTCTGCCATTCAACCTTGATCTTGGAAATGGGGGTCCAGGCGATCTGGCCCCCCTTGATCAGCCGCGCCTGCGGCCGACCCAGGATCGCGGCGGTGTTGACCGTGCCGATGATCTTCCCCTTGGCGGGCGCCACCTTCCCGGGGGCGGGGGCAACCGGTTTTTTGGCCGAATTCTTCTTACCAGTCACAGCGACTTTGAGTGAATGAAATTGTCGTGCATCGTCACCCGACACCGATCCTGTGGCAAGACCGGCCGGAACGAAGGCCGCGGACGCTAACAGAGCAAACCTCAAAAGCCACAAGTTTTTTCGGCCGCGCCTGATGGAAGGTTCCCGCCACCGTCAATTCCCCGTCCCGTCCCCCCATTCCCGACGGATTTCCCCGATCCGGCGCCGATGGGTCCCCAGGTCGCTGTGACCGATCCGTGACGACGACCGGACCTCGATCCGCCGGGACGCAGGGTCGAAGCGGAATTCAAGATCGTCCACAAACCTCCAAACGGGCGTGACCGCCTCGTACCGGAGATATCCCGGGCTCTCCTCCACCCGGCGCAGGCCCGGATGCCGGGCCAGCAGTTCCCGCAACCGACGCTGGCCGGCCTCAACGGTCCCCGGGTTCGGCAGGGAATCGATCCGGTGATCGGGATCGGTCGATTCACTGCCGACACAGTTGGGCGGGCCCGGGCAGGGTTGGAGGTGGCCGTCGGAAATGCCGAGGGACGGACGCTGGCCCCGGGGCAACCAAATCCAGGCCGCGCCGGTCACCAAGCCCACGACCAGACACCCCCAACCCAAGCGCTTCATCGCGGAAGCCTACGCAAAGTCCGCGGGGAGGCGAGCACGGTGCGGTCGGAAGGAGATCGGAGTTTGGAGATCGGAGTTCGGAGATCGGGGGCGGAAAATGGAAATCGAGAGTCGAAGTTCGGAGGGAGAGTCCGGGTCTGGGGCCGGGCCGGGCGGGACTCCAGGGGGCTGGCCGTCGGGAACTTCCATGGGCTCATTTGGCCGACGACGTTTGACATTCCAAAGTACGATACCTTAACTCAACGCCGCTCTCCCCCCGGTCCTGTGGGTCCTTTTGACCGGAACCTGAGCGATTGTGGCTGCCAAAGATGATTTCCTGATCGATACGATGGTCGACATGGGTTTGGTGACGCGCGAGCAGATCGACGCGATCCAAGCCGATGCCGAAGCCGCCGGTGAAGGCCTGCTCGACACCCTGGTCAAGCAGGGACAGCTCGATGCCGGGATGGTCACCACGGCGAAGGCGACGTATTTCGGCGTGGAATCGGTGCCCCTGGCCGATATCCGCCTAGCCGACGACGTGATCGCCTCGATACCCCGGCATATCGCCAAAAAATATAATGCCGTCCCGGTGGGGTTGGGGGAGGGGACGGTGGCGGTGGCGCTCAGCGATCCCTCGGACATCGAGGCCATTGACGGCCTGCAGGTGGCGTTGGGGAAGACGGTCGAATTGCGGGTGGCGAGTGCCGCTGACATCGAGGCCGCCCTCATCAAGTACTACGGGGGCGCGGGGCGGGACGATGGCGGCATCGCCCGGATGATCCAGGACATCACCGAGGGCGAGGTGGAGGTGTCGGCGCTGGACGCCAACATGGGGGCGGATGGCACGGTGGTGGAAGCCGATGCCCCGATCATCAAGTTGGTCAACCAGATCATCGTCGATGCCTTCAAAACGCGGGCCTCGGACATCCATCTGGAGCCGATGGCCAAGCGGTTCCGGGTGCGGTACCGCATCGACGGCATGTTGATCGAGCAGCGCGATCCGCCGAAACGCCTGCAAGCCCCGATCATTGCCCGGCTGAAGATCCAGTCGGGCATGAACATCGCCGAGAAGCGCATTCCCCAGGACGGCCGCATCCAGGCCAATGTCGGTGGCAAGACCATCGACTTGCGGGTGAGTTGTCTGCCCACCCAGCATGGCGAATCGATCGTCATGCGTATCCTGGACAAGGAGGGCCTGAAGCTGGGGTTGGCGGAATTGGGCTTTTTTGCCGACGATCAGCAGACCTTCGAGCGGCTCATCGGGTTGCCGGATGGGATCCTGCTGGTGACGGGGCCCACGGGATCGGGCAAGACGACGACGCTGTATTCCTGTCTCAACTACATCAACCGGCCCGACCGGAAGATAATCACCGTCGAAGACCCGGTGGAATACATGCTCGCCGGCATCAACCAGGTGCAGGTGCACGAACTCATCGGGTTCACGTTCGCACATGCGCTGCGCTCGATGCTCCGGCAGTCACCCAACGTGATCATGCTGGGTGAAATTCGCGACTTGGAGACGGCCACCATCGCGATCAACGCCTCGCTGACCGGCCATTTGGTTTTTTCCACGCTTCACACCAACGACGCCCCCGGGGCCGTCACCCGTCTGATTGACATCGGGATCAAGCCCTTCCTGGTGGCGTCGGCGACCCGGTGCCTGATGGCGCAGCGCCTGGTGCGGCGGATCTGCAAGAGTTGTGGGGCGCCGCATGTCCTGGATGAACAGGAAATGCGGTCCCTGAACATCACCCCCGACCTGGTCACGGGCGCCACCCCGCGCAAGGGCAAGGGGTGCCCGACCTGCAACAAAACCGGTTGCAAGGGCCGGTTCGGCCTGTTTGAGGTCTTCACGATCAATGACGAGGCCCGCAAAATGATTTTCGACCGCGCGCCCTCCAACGTCCTGCGCAGCCGGGCGCGGGAAATGGGCATGCGGACGCTCCGTGAAGACGGTCTGCGCAAGGTCCTGGCAGGGCTCACCACCGTGGATGAGGTCGTCCGGGCCACGGTTGTCGACCACTGAACCATGCTGGCAGTAATTGTGCTATAAACGGACCAGGCACCACCCGCCCCACTTAAAACGTTCCCACCTGTTTTCCCACCGATGTCCTACCAGATGTCCGATCTGTTGCAGTTGATGGTGTCCGAAGGCGGATCCGATCTGCATATCCGCGTCGGGATTCCCCCGGTCATCCGCATCCATGGCGTCCTGCAGCGGGTCGATGGGCCGGCCCTTCGTCCCGAGGACACCGAGGAGTTGATGCGGTCGATCACCTCGGAAGACCACATCCAGCAAATCCGGGAAAAAGGGGGCGCCGACTTCGGGTTCGCCTTCGGAGAACTGGCCCGGTTCCGTGTCTCCGCCTTCAAGGAGAAGGGCAATTTCGCGTTGGTCCAACGCCAGATCCCGAGCAAACTCCTGACCATGGAGCAGATCGGGATCCCGCCGTCCGTGCGGGAATTGCTCTACAAACCGCGCGGTCTGATCCTGGTGACGGGTCCGACCGGTTCGGGCAAGACGACCACCTTGGCGTCGTTGATCAACATCCTCAACGAGGAGCGGGATGACGCCCACATCATCACAATCGAGGACCCGATCGAGTACTATCACAAGCACAAGAAGGCGGTGGTCACACAGCGGGAGGTGAACGTGGACGTGCCGAACTTCGCCGAGGCCCTGCGACGCGCACTGCGGCAGGACCCGGACATCATCCTGGTCGGTGAGCTCCGCGATTTGGAAACGATGGAAGCCGCGATCACCGCGGCCGAAACCGGTCACTTGGTGTTCGGCACCCTCCACACGACCGGCGCCGCCAAGACCATCGATCGTATCGTCAACGCGTTCCCCCAGAATCAACAGGAACAGATCCGCATCCAGCTCTCCACGGTGCTGCAGGCGGTGATTTCACAATTACTCCTGCCCCGGATCGACAAGCCCGGACGGGTGGCGGCTTTCGAGATCATGGTCAACACGCCGTCGATCGGTGCACTGATCCGGGACAACAAGACTTTCCGGATCCAGTCGGACATCCAGACCGGCTCGAAATATGGGATGGTCACCCTCGATTCCTTCCTGATCGACAAGTGGACGGCGGGAATGATTGCCGAGGAGGAAGTGGTGACCAAAGCCCAGGATCCCACCACGATTCACCAGAAGGTTCAGGAATTGAAGGCCGCGCGGGCGGAAGCCCAAGCCGCGGGACGCAGCAAGGGCACCTGACCCGGAAAACCCCGATTCACCCCATGTCCGAAGCCATTGCCGATCCGTTGCTAGCGCTCATCCGGGACCGCGGCCTGCTGGATGATCTCCAGCGCGACGAGGTGGTCCAAGAGGTGGGCCGCACCGGGAAGTCCGTCTTCCAAGTGGTCCAGGACTACGGTTTGCTCGACTTGGACAGCCTGTTGCAGATCATGGCCGATCATCTGGGGACCATGGTCGTGTCCGTGGATGAAGGAATGCTCACCCCGACGGTGATCGAGGCGGTCCCGGCGGAGAGTGCGCGGATGTATCAGTGCCTGCCGCTGGCCCTGTATGGGGACACGCTCCAGATAGCCCTGGCGGATCCGCTGAACCCCGCGGTACTCGATGAACTCGGGTTCACGGTCAAGTTCCAGATCCAATTGGTGGTCGCCAATCCCGTCGACGTCGTCCGATCGGTCGAAAAATATTATCCGGCCCAAGGCGGCGGCGGTGGTTATGCCGACATCCTCAAGGAATTGGAGTCGGATTCCGATGTCGCGCAGGAGGTGGATGCGGTCAACAAGGGCCTGCTCAACCTCGACGACGTCGTCAATGACGCACCGATCGTCAAGTTCGTGAACCTGGTCCTCATGCAGGCGGTGCAGGACCGGGCCTCGGACATCCATTTCGAGCCGTTCGAGGACGAATTCAAGATCCGTTACCGGGTGGACGGCGCCCTGTACGAGATGACGCCGCCCCCGAAGCATCTGGCGTTGCCGGTGACTTCGCGGTTGAAGGTCATGGCCAACCTGGACATTTCCGAGCGCCGTCTGCCCCAGGACGGGCGCATTTCGGTGAATGTCGCGGGCAAGCAGATCGACCTCCGTCTCTCGACGCTGCCGACGGCGTTCGGTGAATCGGTGGTGTTACGCGTGCTGGACCGGAGCGCGATCAGTCTGGACATCGAGACGTTGGGATTTCCGACCGACGTCAACAAGTTCGTGCACGAGGCGATCAACCAACCGAACGGGATCTTCATCGTGACCGGCCCGACCGGTTGCGGAAAGACGACCACGCTTTATTCGGCCCTGCGCAAGGTCAACGTCATCGACACCAAGCTCCTCACGGTGGAGGACCCGGTGGAGTTCGACATCGAGGGCATCATGCAGGTGCAGGTCAATGAAGGGGTGGGGATGACCTTCATGAAGGCCCTCCGCTCGTTCCTGCGGCAGGACCCGGACATCATCATGCTGGGCGAGGTCCGCGACTTGGAAACCGCGCAGATCGCGATCCAGGCCTCGCTGACCGGCCATTTGGTGTTGTCGACGCTGCACACCAACGACGCGGCGGGTGCCGTGACGCGGTTGGTGGACATGGGGGTGGAGCCCTTCCTGATCTCGTCCACGCTCCTGGCGATCCTGGCCCAACGGTTGGTCCGGCGGATCTGCCTGAAATGCCGGACTCCGTTTGAACCGAGCGAAACCCAGCTCAACACCATCGGATTGTCGCCCCATGACATCGGCGACAAGGTGTTTTACTACGGCCGCGGTTGTCCGGTGTGCAATGACACGGGCTACAAGGGTCGGAAGGGGATTTTCGAATTGCTCGTGATCACGGACCCGATCCGCAATCTAATCAATGAACGCGCCCCCACGGTGGTGATCCGCCAGCGGGCGGTGGAGATCGGCATGGTCACGTTGCGCGAGGACGGATTGCGGTCCGTTTACAATGGTGAGACCACCGTGGAAGAGATCCTGAAGTACACGTAAGGCAGCAAGAGATCGGAGACCGTTATGGCCAAGTTCAACTATGTCGCCATGGACTCCCGTGGCAAGGAGACCAAGGGTGTGCTCGAGGTGGGGAGCCAGTCGGAGGCGATCAACCGCCTCAAGGAGATGGGCTTTTTCCCGACCAAGGTGATCGAGGCCGAGAAGCCCAAGGACGCCAAGGCGGGGAAATCCAGCGGGGGAGCCGCCCCCGGGACGGCCAAGGCCGGCAAGACCCGGAGCCTGAATTTCAGCATTGGCAGCGGGGTGAAGCCCAAAGTGCTCACCACGTTCACCCGCCAGTTGGCCACCCTGGTCGATGCCGGCCTGCCGTTGCTCCGCGGCCTGCGGGTGCTCCAAAAACAGGAACGGAACCCGACCCTCAAGCGCATCCTCAACGATCTGGCCATGTCGATCGAAGGGGGTAGCACGTTCTCCGAAGGCCTCGCCCAGCATCCCAAGGTCTTCAACCGCCTCTTCGTCAACATGGTGAAGGCCGGTGAAATTGGCGGTGTGCTGGAAGTCGTCCTGAACCGGCTTTCCGAGTTCATGGAGAAGGCGCAGAAGATCAAAGGCAAGGTGGTCGCCGCCATGTTCTACCCCTCGGCGGTCATGATCGTCGCCGTCGGCATCCTCGGGCTTCTCATGGTCGTGGTCGTCCCGAAGTTCAAACTGATCTTCGCGGACCTGTTGGGCGACGGCAACATGCCGGCGTTCACCGACATGGTGCTGAACATCTCCGAGATCCTGAAGAACCAGACCATCATCTTCCCGGAGTGGGCGGGTGGATTCCCGCTCCCCGGACCCGTCATCTGGGCACTGGTCGCCCTGATCATCGCCTTCAAGGTGATGGTCCGCACCAAAAAGGGCCGGTACATCTGGGACAAGGCGAAACTCAAGCTCCCCGTCCTCGGCACCGTGATCTCCAAGGTCGCGATCGCCCGCTTCACCCGCACCTTGGGCACGCTCGTCAGTTCGGGCGTCCCCATCCTGCAGGCCCTGACCATCGTGAAGGAAACCGCCGGCAACCTGGTGATCGCCGGCGCCGTCGGGGCCATTTACGAAAGTGTCAAGGAAGGCGAAACCATCACCGCCCCGCTCGAGAAATCGGCGGTGTTCCCGCCCATGGTGATCTCGATGGTGGACGTCGGCGAACAGACCGGCGCGCTGCCCGAGATGTTGCTCAAGATTGCCGACAACTATGACGACGAGGTCGACAATGCCGTGTCGGCGATGACCTCGCTGCTGGAGCCGATCATGATCGTGTTCCTGGCCGTGATCGTCGGTTCGATCGTCATCGCGCTGTTCCTGCCGTTGATCACGCTGATCGATAAGATGGGCGGCGACGAAAAAGGATCCGGCGATTAGGTCGCGGCGAGACCGGGTCAACGGCCACCGGCGGAACCGGTGGCCGTTTGGCTTGGGACGGATGAGATTTCTTCCCTCGAGCGTGACATTTCATTGACGGACCGGTCTGACACTTGTAAATACATTGTACGCACATTGAATTTGCGATGTGCATCATGCGGCGGGATTCTGAATGGAGTTTGATTGGAATAATCCGCCGTTTGATCTGGCCGGTTCTTTGACGGTACGGGAGATCGAAGAGTCGTTTGAGGATCCGTTCGCGGTGCGGCTG
>JANYCC010000217.1 GCA_025360495.1 Verrucomicrobiota bacterium
CCCGCCTTCCCACGATGCCCGGATGCGCCCTTCATTGCGGCCGGACTTCATCCCCCGGCAACGGGTCGCCCCGGAGGATGTCGGCCGAAACCGTCGTGTCGCGGACGATCCGGCCGGCTTTGACTTCGCCAATGCATTGGCCGGCCCGATAGACCTTCAGCACCTGGTCCGGCATGGGCAGGGTGTTCAGGCTGAAATCCAACACCACGAACCGCAGCGCCGCCTGCACTTGGACGATCCTTCCCTGTCCGCCGCCCAACGGACGCACCCGGGGTACCACGGGCACCGAATTGGTCTCCGCCCCGACACCGGGCGCAACGATGGGGGACGCCGCGGGCGGGGCAGCGCTCCGGCAACCAATCCCTTCCCCCGCGAGCACGGCCAGCAGGAGACCCGGAAGGATCCCGAATGGAAGCCTTCGAGTCGGTGCCTGCGAGCGTCCCGCACCGGGAAGCAATGACGCCGGTCGATGGGCCACGGGAGAAGTCATGGGTCCGAGGCAACCAATGATCACCGCACGTTCAGAACGTCCAGCGCACACCGACCGTCCCCCCATAAACCGTCCCCAACCGGATGGTGGCCTCCCGGTTCCCGTCGCCGAAGGTCACGTTCTCGTTGAACTCGCCTCCCGCGGCGACGAAAACGCCGAGCCGCTTGGTGACGGCAAATTCCGCCCTCAACTCCAAATACACACCCGGTTGCCAATCGGAACGCCGGACTGTCCGGGTCACCTGCGATCCGGGAATCCCACTGTCCCCATATTGCGATATTTCCGTATAGGTGAGTTCGGCATCGGGCAGGACCGTGCAGTAACCGAAACTGACTCCACCCGAGAAGCGCTTGGAGATCGGAACCTCGAAGTACATGCCCACTTTCAGCACGTGCAGGTTGGCTTTGAGTTGGGCATCCAGCGTCGAGGTGCCCGCCGCATTCACGGTCTGGCCCCCGGTCGGCGTGCGCGAAATCAGCGGACCAGGACCCATGAACGTCCCGGAATAGGGCGCTTGGGGCAGGATGATCATCTGGCCGTTCGGATCGAGGATCGAGTACTGCGCCGTCTGGTAACTGGCGACCCCGGCGGCCGAACCCTGGGCGGCGGCCGAGACCGTGCCATAACCGTAACCGGCCTCGGCACCAAACCGGACTTCGCGTCGTCCCATCTCGAACCGCGAGATCTCAAATCCGGCCCGCAACTCGCCTCCATAAATCGACCCGGCATCCGCGGAAAGACCACCGACCCGAGGGGCATTGTCCAACCGCTGGAACTGCAGGGTCGAGCCCACCGATTGCGCTGCGTTCTGGTAACCCCAGTTCCAGGTGTAAGGCGAATTCGTGCTGATCGACGGCAGGACAAATCCATCCTGAAAGATCCCCGCACCCGCCGGCGTGGGCGCCGCGGCGTCCCGGAAGTCGACCTTCACGCCCGTGCGAAGGAATCCTCCGGCCCGGATCCAGAAGCCGGATTCCGGACTGAGTTCCTGCGCCTGAACCGCGGTCGCGCCCGCACCCGCACCCAACCCGACGATGGCGAACACGCCCATCGCACGGCGAAACGTAAAAAGATTGCTCATGTCTGGTATGCCTTGGGAAATCCGCTCACAGGCTCAGGATCACCCGGTAGAATCGGGCGCCATTGGTCGGGGCCGAGTCGGTCTTCGGCGGGCCACCATCGATCCATTGCACCCGGGATCCGGTCCCGGGAATCGAGGGACGGGCCGTCTGCAGCGTGGGCGAAGACCCGTTCAGTTCCCCGGGGGACGGCGCATATTGGATATAGTAAGACCGGCCGATCTCGGTCGGGAACTCGATCAGGAACGCCCCCTCCGGAAACGCCGCATTGGTGAAGAACAACATCCGATCCACCGCCAGCACGCGGGACGACAAACCGGGCGGCAGGATCGCCACGACCGTTTCCGCGGTGTAAAAAGGGGTCGGCACGGTCACGAGATCCGACACATAAAACTCCACCCTCAGGACGCGGGTTTCGCCCGGGGCCAGGTTGGCCACGGCGAACTGGGGTCCCGTCGTGTTGGTGACGATTCCGAAGGCGTTTTGGACTCCGATCGGCAGACCCTGCGAGTCCACCCCCAAGCCGCCGACAGTGATCTGGACCAGGGCCTGGGTGCTCACGCCCGGGTAGGCCAGTTGGATCCGTTGGAGAAACAGGCCGGACTGGAAATCCAGCACCGGCGCCGGCCCCACCACGAACTGCGGAAGGACCGGTTGCAAGGTCACGATCGCATTCGTCCCGTCAATCAGGGGCCCGACCGGGGCCACCGGGACGTTGGTCAACGACAGCCCGGCGGCCATCGGCACCGCGCCCGGCCGCAAATCGAACACCACCTTGCCCAACTGGCCTTCGCCCGGGCCCAACCGAAAATCCCCGACAAACTGCAGGGTCACGCCCAGCAGGCCCGACGCCGTCTGCGAACGATCCTCGGTCAGGGTTGCCAAGGGCAGTGCCGACAGAAACCGTGGATTTGCGAGGGTGTTGGTGTTGAAGGTGAGCGAAAAACTCACGGCGGTTTCGTTTCCCCGCGCCGTGTAGATGGCCGCCACCTCGGGTTGGGCACCCGCCGAGTATTCCCCCAACCGGAGGCTGCCCGTCGGCAGATCCAGCACCACCAGGGAAACCGGCGCGCTGGTCACCGAACCGGCCGAATTGGCCACGATGACCTGATAGGCGCCCGCCTGGTTGGTCGTGACTTGGTACAACACCAGCAGGGAACCGGTGGCGGCGGGCAGGTTCGTTTCCATGAACTGCCACTGATACGTGAGCGGAGGCGTCCCGGTCGCCGTCACATTGAAGACCGCATTCTGGCCGGCGTAAACCGCGGTGGTCGCCGGCAAACCCACCAGCACCGGGGCATCGTCGGCCACGGCCCGCCCGCAGCCAAGCATCGCCCAGAGCGCAACACCGAGGAATGACAACACCCGCCGGCGAAGCGCCGGACCCAGCAAATTCAGTGACCAGAAATGCATCGGACCCAAGGATCAAAACGGGGTCGCCGCCAAAAGGATAGCCCAAACACGGGCGACCACCCGGGGTCAGACGACCGTTCCGTGGGGGATCACCCCGTTCTTGGGGACAATCAGGATCCCGTCGCGGATGTAGTACAGCGGATGATCGACATTCTCAGGCTTGCCCGCCGGCGAAAGGATGCAGCCGCCCCCGATACGCGCGTTCTTGTCGATGATCGCATTTTCAATCCGGGTGCCTTGGCCGACCCCGACCGGGATGCCCAGGTTCTCCGGCCGATTGACGCGCGACGCGGTGTCATAGTAATCCGCCCCGAGCATCACGACCCGGTTGAGGTAGGCACCCGCCTCGAGCACCCCGCGAAGGCCGATGACCGAGTGTTGGACCCGGGCATTGCTGAGGATACAGCCATCGGCCAGGATGGCATGATCAATGGCGGCACCGTTGATCTTGGAGGCGGGCAGGAAGCGGGGCCGGGTGAAGACCGTGGGGCTGAAAAAATTGAACTTCGGGATGTCCGCCGTCTGGTCGAGGTTCGCCTCAAAAAAGCTGCGGATGGTCCCGATATCCTCCCAATAACCCTGAAAAATGTGGGAGAAGACCCGGTGGGTGCCGATCGCCCCGGGGATGATGTGCTTGCCGAAATCCGTGAGGTTGTTGTTGAGCAACTCGAACAACACGTCGCGGTTGAACACATAGATGCCCATCGACGCGAGATAGAGATCCTCCGTCCCCGCGAGGCCCTGTCCACCGGGTCCGTTCCGGTCCAATTTCAGGGATTCCAACAGCGCCGGGTCCTTCGGCTTTTCGACGAAACGCGTGATCCGGTGTTCGCCGTTGATGTGCATGATCCCCAGCGCACCCGCCTCCCGCGCCGGCACCGGTAGCGTGGCAATCGTCAGGTCCGCCGACCGATCGACATGGGTCTGGAGGATGTCCCGAAAATCCATCTGGTACAGCTGGTCGCCGGAAAGGATCAGCGCGTACGTGAAATCGTTGTTCCGGAAATGCATCAGGTTCTTGCGGACGGCATCGGCGGTCCCCTGATACCAACTGGTGTTCGAAAAACTTTGTTCCGCGGCCAGGATCTCGACGAACCCGCCGTTGAAGTGGTCGAACTTGAAGCTCTGCGAGATGTGTCGGTGCAGGGACGCGGAATTGAACTGGGTGAGCAGGTACATCCGGGTCACGCCCGAATTCACGCAATTGGAGATCGGGATGTCCACCAACCGGTACTTGCCCGCCAAGGGCGTCGCCGGCTTCGAACGCTCGCGGGTGAGCGGGAACAGGCGCGTGCCCTGCCCGCCACCCATGATGATCCCGAGGGTCTGCTGCGAAAGATAGGAAGCGCGGTTGGCGGACATATAGGTGCTGGTATCCGGGCGACCCTATCCCGGCCTCCACCCACACTCAAGCCCTGCGGAGCGTCATGGTAGGAATTGCTTCCCCTCCCTTGTCCCGCCAACCTGCTCCCCTCATGTGTGGCATCGTCGGCTATATCGGCCCCCGCACCGCCGCCCCCATCCTCATCGAAGGCCTGCGGCGTCTCGAATACCGTGGCTATGACAGTGCCGGCCTGGCCATCCAGCCGGACTCCGGCCACCTGCTCATCCGCAAACGTCAGGGCCGCATCGATCACGGCCTCGCCCATCTCATCGCCGAATCCCCCGCCCCGGGCTCCACCGGCATCGGGCACACCCGCTGGGCCACCCATGGCCCGCCCACCGACGCCAATTCCCATCCCCACACCGACGCCTCCGGACGCATCGCCGTCGTTCACAATGGCGTCATCGAGAACTTCGACCGCCTCAAGGCCCGCCTCCGCGCCGAGGGCCATGAGTTCGTCTCCGATACCGACACCGAGGTCCTGGCCCACCTGATCGGCGAGGAGATGGGCCGCCCAATCGACCCCGGCGCGACCCCGGCGGACACCTTGTTGCGAGCCGTCACCCGTGCGCTCCGTGAGGTCATCGGCACCTATGGGATCGCGGTGGTCTCGGCCGACGTCCCCGGCGTGATCATTGCCGCGCGCCGCGGATCCCCCCTGATCATCGGCGTCGGAGCCGGGGAACATTTTGTGGCTTCGGACGCCGCCGCCCTGGTCGCACACACCCGACAGGTGGTTTACCTCAATGATTACGATGTGGCGGTGATCCGGGCCGACGGGTTGAGCGTGACCAACCTGGGGACGGACACGGCGCAGGTGCAGATCAGCCGGCTGGAATTCGATGCCGCCGCGGCGGAACGCGGGACGTATGCGCACTTCATGCTGAAGGAGATCTTCGAGCAACCCGACACCGTGCGGAATGCGTTGCGGGGTCGGATGGATTTCAATGAGGCCACGCCGCGATTGGGGGGCCTCAACATGACGCTGTCGGAGTTGCGCAGTGTCGATCGGATCGTGATCGCCGCCTGTGGCACCAGCTGGCATGCCGGGTTGGTCGGCGAATATCTGTTTGAGGAATTCGCCCATCTCCCCACCGAGGTCGAGTACGCCAGCGAATTCCGCTACCGCAACGCCCCGCTCGACAAACACACCCTCCTGTTGGTGATCACCCAGTCCGGCGAAACAGCCGACACTCTGGCCGGCCTCCGGGAGGCACGCCGGCGGGGACACCGGGTGCTGGCCCTCTGCAATGTCGTCGGATCCACCATCGCCCGCGAGGCGGACGGCGGCATCTACCTGCATGCCGGGCCGGAAATCGGGGTCGCCTCGACCAAGGCGTTCACCTCCCAAGTCACGGTGCTCACCTTGCTCGCGCTGTTGATGGGGCGGATCCGGCAATTGTCTTCCGCGCGCGGATTGCAGGTGTTGCGCGCATTGGAGGCCGTGCCCGGACAATTGGAGGAAATCCTGGCGCAGGAGGGCCATATCGCCGCCCTGGCCCGCAAGTACCAGCACGCCCGGGACTTTTTCTTCGTCGGCCGCCAGTACCAGTATCCCGTGGCATTGGAAGGTGCCCTCAAGCTCAAGGAAATCTCCTACCTCCACGCCGAGGGCTATCCGGCCGCCGAATTGAAGCATGGGCCGATCGCGATGATTGACGCACAAACCCCGACCGTGGTGCTCGCGCCTGCCGATGGCCTGATGGAAAAGACCGCGTCGAACCTCCAGGAGATCAAGGCCCGGAGCGGTCCGATCATCCTGGTGACGACCCGGGGCCAGGACGCCCTCGCCGCCCAGGCCGATGAGGTCATCTGGGTGCCTCCCACCTTGGATCCCCTCTACCCGTTGCTGACCGTTCTCCCGTTGCAGTTGCTGGCTTACCATATCGCATTGCTACGCGGATGCGACGTGGACAAGCCCCGGAACCTGGCGAAAAGCGTGACCGTGGAATGAGTGCGACCGACCGCAGGAGCCCCTTACACGGATGAAGATTGCTTTCGTCATACACGACTTTGACCAGACATTCGGACAGGGCAGGTATGGGGTGGAATTGGCGCGCCAACTCGGATCCCGCTGCGAATTCGTCGTCTATTCGAACACCTTTTCCGCCCCGGATCTGCCGCACATCCGCTGGGTGAAAGTGCCGGCCTGGCGTCTCAATGTGATCACCACCGTGTCCACCTTCCTGGTCGCCGCCGAATGGCTGATGCGCCGGGATCGACCGGATGTCATCCATGCCCAAGGCCTGACCTGTTGGCAGGCGGACGTCATCACCGGACACATCTGCAACTCCGCCCGGTCACGGTCGCTGGCCCGCGCCCAACGCCGGGCCCGCTGGTTCATCCAGTTGGTGACCCCGTTTGAACGGCGGTTTTACCAACAACGCCGGGCGAAACACCTCATCGCCATCTCCCGGACACTGGCCGAGGAAATCCAGACCGAATACGGTTGGAAACGCGATGTGACCGTTCTCCACCACGGCACCAACACGGTTCAGTTCCGGCCCGCCATGGATCCGGCCGCGACGGCGGGATACCGCCGGCATTTCAAGCTTCCAGCGGACCGTTGGATCTGGCTGTTCATCGGGGAGGCGGTCAAGGGACTGGGGCCGGTCATCGACCAACTCCCCCACTTCCCCAACGCCCACCTGCTGGCGATCACCCGTTCCGCCCCGGAACGATACCAAAGCCAGGCCCGCCAACTCGGCGTCTTGGATCGCATCACCTTCTGGGGCTATGAACCCCATCCGGAACTCGCTTACCGCGCCTCCGATGTCTTCGTCTATCCGAGCGATTACGACCCCTTCGGCATGGTGGCCTCCGAAGCCATGGCCTCCGGGCTCGCGGTGATCCTGGGACAGAACATCGGGGCCGCGGAAATGGTCCATCCGGGGGAAAACGGATTGCTCTGCATCCCGGGCGATGCCGCGTCACTCCGCGGCCAACTCGAACGCCTGGCCAATGATCCGGCGGAGGCCAGGAGACTCGGTGAGGCCGCACGCCTGGCCATCCTCGAAACCTCATGGGAACACAACGCGGAAGCCGTTTTCCGCATCTATCAGCAATTGACTGCACGCCGGTCCCATCCCCGTGACCCCACCCGCACCTGATGTCACCGTGCTGGTCCACGGCGGACCGCAGAGCATCGAGGCGGTCCGCGCCCGGGGACTGAGTCGGCTCCTTCCACCGGAAAAGATCCGCCTCCTTTTTCGTGAAAACGGCAGACAGGCCACTCTCCGGGCCTGGCATGCCGCCCTGCGGGAACACCGCCCCGAGCTCCTTTACGTCCTCAATACGGCCCAACCCGGCGTCCCGATCGCCGTGTGGTGGAGACGCCGCCATCGACTGCCCTATATCCTCGATACCGGAGATGTCATTTATGAAATGGCCCGACGCTCCGGAATCGGGGCGGGCTGGCGATTACCCCTGCTCTGGTTCACCGAACGCCTGGCCTGGCGCAATGCCGCCCGCCTCGTTATACGGGGCACCCGGCATCGCGAATACTTCGAACGCCGGAATCTCCCCGCCACCCTCATCCGCGACGGTTACGCCGACCAGCAGGCGGTCGATCCGGTCGCCGTGGAAGCCCTCCGAAAACGACTCGGTCTCGACGGGAAGTTCGTCGTCGGGGTCATGGGTTCCCTGGTGTTCAGCCCGCGCCTGCAGATTTGCTATGGCTGGGATCTCGTCCGGGCCTTGCCCGCCCTGGCGGATCTGCCGGTGATCGGGGTTGTCATCGGGGATGGTGACGGACAGCAATGGCTCCGCGAAGAGGCGGTCCGGCGCGGCGTCTCCGACCGTCTGGTGTTCACCGGCCGCATTCCTTACGCCGAGGTCCCGACTTACCTGCGGCTTTTCGACGTGGCGCTCTCGACCCAGACCAACAACCTTCCGGGGCAGGTCCGCACGACCGGAAAGGTCCCCGAGTATATGGCGGCAGGTCGGTTCATTTTGGCGAGCCGGGTCGGTGAGGCGGAGTTGCTGTTGCCCGGTGAAATGCTCCTCGATTTCAACGGGGAGCTGGATTCGAATTACCCAAACCGATTGGCCGCGCGAATCCGGCAATTGGTGAACCATCCGGAACTGTTGGGGCTTCGGGAAGGGCTACCAGCCCGTGCCGCCGCGACCTGTTCCTATGAAGTGCTCAGCGCCCAATGGCTGGAATTGGTCACCCGCGTTGCTTTCAGTGACCCACCCACCGGAGGACCAACCCCTCCATGACAACCAAGGCGACCAAGGCCAACCAAGTGAAACGCTCGCGAAATTCCAAGGGACGTTGACCGACTGCGGTCAGTCCGAACCGCAAACGCAGGCCTCCGCAGACAAGGATGTCGCCATTCCGCAGCGGGCCTTGCTCGACAAATTGATCGTCGATGGCAACCCGGGCCCCGGGCGCCGTCCGGATCTCAAAACGCCCGCCGTCGCCGAGCACAATGTCGAAATGATGGTCCCAAACTCCGGGACCGGAAACCTTCACGGGCATGTCAGCACCCCGCCCGACACGACACAGGCCGGATTCGGGTCGAAGGATCGTCCCGGAATCCGGCCCGTTCAGCACCGCCAATTCGATCATTACCACGGACTCCGAGCCACATGGATCTTGTCACCGGGAAAGATCGCCTCGTCGTATTTCGCCGGGTCCTTCAAGGCCTTCTTGCAATCCACGGTCAGGGTCTTCCCGCCCCGGAGAATCTCGACCTTGGTCTTCTTGGCGAACTCGGTGAAGCCGCCGGACATGTCGATGGCCTTCAACACCGTCATCTGGCCCGAGTGGGGATAGGTTCCGGGTGAACGGACCTCGCCCCCGACGGAGATTGGACGGTTCGGGACCTCGATCGTCACCCCGATGATCTTGTAGATTTTGTTGTCGATGTAGTAATCGCGGATCTCCTGCTCCAAGGCATCCCGGCGCTTGCCTTTGAACATGAACTTATGCCCGTAATGCAGCGTGAGCTCGCCACTTTCCGGGATCTGCATCTCGGTGGGGGCCGGAGGTGTCGGAATGTCGGTGAAGATCACCTTGACCCGATCCCCCACATTGAGGGCGTCGTTATTCGGGACTACCTCGATGGGTGGCTTCGCACCGGCCCCGGGCCCGGTCTTTTCGGATTCGGTGGCACAACCGGCCGGGGACAGCAGGAGCAGCAGACCAAACCACATCGCCGCCAACCGCGGGCCGCGACGATTCATCAGGAACATCAGACTCATGGCAACTTAGGGACAACGACTCAGTACTTTGGCTTGACCTCGGCGGACTTCGCCTCGGTCGCCGCACCGTTCTTCCGCCCAAACCGCGACTTCTTCTCGGACTCCGGTTTGCTTTCCTCGCTCTTCGAGTAGTAGTCGTAGTAGTAGCCGCTGTAGTAGTAGTAGTAGCTGTCCTGCGAGATGTTGATGTTGTTCAACACCACGCCCAACAACCGGCCGGGGCCCCCGATCTTCTCCACCATCTGCTTGGCCCGGAGCGTCATTTGTTGCGGATACTTGCGGTACTGCACCACCAGCACCGCCATCTCCACCTCGCTCACCAGGATCGAGGCGTCTGAGACACCCATGATCGGGGGTGAATCGAAGAAGACGAAGTCGTAACGGCTCTTCACCTCCTCGATGAATTCCTTCATCTGGACCGAGTTCAGGATGCCCACCGAACTGCTCGGCAACTTGCCGCTGGGCAGGAAGTCCAGACCCGCCTGCGGGGTGGTCTGCACCACCTCTTCGAGTTTCGCCTGTCGCAGCAGATAGTTCGTGAGACCGACCGCATTGGAGACATTCAGGATCTTGTGCAGGCTGGGCCGGCGAAGATCGGAATCGACAATCAACACCCGCCCGCCCTGCTGTGCGAACACCGTGGCCAGGTTGAAGATGGTGGTGGATTTCCCCTCGCCCGCACCGCCGGACACGACGGTCATGGTGCGGAAATTGGGATCCTTTCGGGAGAACAGGATGTTGGTGCGCAACACCCGGTAGGCCTCGGCGTGCGGGCTGTCGGCCCCTTCGTTGATGAGGGCGCCGACGTTCTGCGGAATCACCCCCATGACCGGCGAACCGAGCGCCTGCTCGACGTCGTCGATCGTCTTCACGCTGGTGTCGATGTACTCGATGAAGAACGCGAGTCCGATGCCCAGCAACATCCCGAAGATCGCACCGGCAGCGATGAACAGGGGTTTGTTCGGACGGACCGGGGCCAGGCCAGTGAGGGCGCGGTCGATGACCTGGACGCTGGATTTCTTGGAGATCTGGCCGTTGATGATCTCCTGGTTCAGCCCGAGTTGCATGGCCTCATGGACCCGCAGACGGGCATCCAGATCGCGTTTGGCCGAGATATAGGGACCGAAAAGGCTGTATTCCTCGGAGGTCTTGTCGATGGCCTCGGCGTAGAGTCGCTCCAGTTCCAGGATGGCTTTCTTGTTGATGTCCACCTGGGCTTCGAGGGCGGCGACGATCCCACCGACTTCCTGGTCCAACTGGTCATTGATCTTGGCGATCAATCCCGTCACCCGTTTGACCTCCGGATGTTCCGGACCGAGGTCGGCAGCCAATTGGGTTTTCCGCTGCTCGGCCATGTTGTAATTGCCGACCAGCGTCTGCAGTTCCGGGGTGGGACGTGCTGAGGCCAGGAAATGGCGCAGCTCATTCCCCTGCTTGCCATGCACCTTGACCATCAGGGCATCCAACGTGGTGCCTTGGGTGCGCAAGTCGGTACGGGTCTGCTCCAGTTTCGCCATCGTCTGGGTGTTCAGACTGATCAATGGCGAATTCTCCGAACCCATTTCGGGGATCTTCAGCGACTTGCGCAGATGATCCACGTTGGTTCGGGCGACCGTGACCTGCTGCTCCAACACGGACAATTGGTTCGAAAGGGTCGTCAATCCCCGCAAAAGACGGGAATTCCGGTCCTCATCACGATCCTCCTGATAGACCGTCGCCACCATGTTGGCGATGTCCTGGGCCAGGACGTTGTCCTGATCGTAGGCGCTGATCTCAATGATGGTGGTGGCGCGCCGCTGCTTCACCTCAAGGCTGCGGTACAGGATGTCGTACGCCTGCGGGATCGACATGTCCGACACCCGGTACCGGGCGGCGTACTTCTTGTCGAGGGCCAGGCGTTTGATCACCCCGTCCAAGATCTTGTGGGACTTGAGGACCTCAAACTCCGTGTTGAAGAAGTAGGGGTCGAAGGCGGCCTGAGGCCCCATTGAACCGGTGAATGGGGTCACGTCGGGCGTGTCCCTTTCCACCTTCATCCCCACCGTGCTCTGGTAGAGAGGGGTCAGGTAGTACGTGACCACTGCCACGGTGCCCACGACCAGAAGGAAGACGGTCAATATGATCGCCTTCCGGAGCCGTAGGATCCGCCAGTAGTCCAAGAAGTGCAGCTTGGAGTCTGCCGACCCGGACGCTGCCTGCGTTTTGATCGCTTCCATTCGAGACAAAGACAAAAATGGGAGGCTGAAAGAAGATTCCAGCCTCCCGTCGAAAACTGTAACCCCGCTCAATACGTTGCGCGGATACCGACAAACACCCGGTTACGGGAATAGTCGCGGAAATCTATGTCCGAAGCCAATCGGTCATAGTAGTAGGCGGCTTCCGCCGAAAGGTAACTGCTGATCTTGTAGTTCAGCGTGACGCCGACGGAGAGGTAATCCTCGCTCTTGCCGTCCTGCGGATTGTTCTTCACCACCCCGATGAATTCGGAGATCTGATACTGCCCGACCAAGCTGACGCGGAGTTTGGGGGTGATCTGATGGTTGATCGACGCGTAAACCAAGTCCGACTCCTGGTCGAGGAGCGAAGCCGTGGTCGGAGCGAGATCGATGTCCGTGGCATTGCGGGCGTGACGGTAACCGACCTGGGCCGTGCTGCCGGGCAGATAGGCGTAGGTCAGGTTCACGTCCACGTACGGGCTGATGGCATCCTGCCGGGCACCGTCTGCGGCATGGTACCAATCCACAAACTGCGCGCCTGCGCGGATCGAGGCCACCAACTGCGAGGTGAACGATTGATCCAAGCCGGCGAACACGTAGTGCGAACGGTTGTCGCGGTAGTCCGCCTTGTCGTAGTTCACATCCCCGTATTGGTAGTTCCCGGAGATCACGGTCTTCGGGGTCAACTGGTACCGGGCGGCGATCGACGGCAGGTTTTCCATGCGGTCGAGGACGTTGGCGTACGCGGCGAAATCGTAGCTGTAGAAGTTGTTGCGGTATCCCAACACCACGCTCCAAAGCGGCGACACCTGCACGGTCAGGTCGAGCCCGGCCGTGTTGCGGAGGTTGTTGCCCTCGGACCGGACGGTCTGGCTGATGGTGCCACCGGCCGAAGAGATCGGGGCGACCTGCTCGGGTTCCTGGGCGACCGCCAACTGGTCGAACAGCATCAGCTTGTAGCGCGGGCTGAACGTATGGCTCACCGCGAAGTCGACCATGTGGGACTGGTCGTAACTCTTGCCCGGGCGGTCGTCATACCACCGGAGACCGTAGGTGTATCCCAAGGAGATCACCGTGTTCTCCAGCGGGAGGTTGAAGTGGACTCCGGGAGTGACCTCAATCCCGAAACTCTTGAACACACGCTTGTCGGGGACACCGTCGCCGGTGACATCGATCTTGTTGTTCGAGGTGAAAATATTGTCGTCGTAGAAGCCGCGCAGGCCGGCACTCAACGTCCAAGGTTTTGATGAACCTTCGGCGGCATGCGCCGACGCGGTGGAGAGGAGGGTGGCTCCCGCCGAAATGAGGCTGGCTGCTTTGAAGAGCTTCTTCATACGGAAATCTTTGTTGCCCTGCAGCACCGTACGCGATGAACAGGGATCGTTGGCTGGAGCGTTTTAGGTGCCCCCCCCCTGAGTGTCAAACACAAATCCCTCCACACCTCACGCTTCCGCACCCGGGTCAAACAACCACCCCGCTCCGAACCACTTCCAATTCGTCGTCCGCCGCCTGCGCCCGGACCAACCGCGCATAGAGGCCTCCCGCCGCCAAAAGATCCTCATGACGCCCTGTTTCCTCAATGCGGCCGGCCCGGAAAACCACTATCCGGTCCGCCCTCCGGATCGTGCTCAACCGATGGGCGATCACGAAACTGGTGCGCCGCGCCAACAACCGCTCCAACGCTTCTTGGATCAATCGCTCCGTCACCGTATCCACGCTCGCGGTGGCCTCGTCCAAGATCAGGATCGGCGCATCCTTCAGCAGCGCCCGCGCAATGCTGATCCGCTGCCGCTCACCCACGCTCAACCGGACCCCCCGCTCGCCCACCCGCGTGTCATACCCGTCCGCCAAGCCCCGGATGAATTCATCGCAATTGGCCGCCTGGGCCGCCGCTTCCATCTGGCCCGGCGTCGCGTCCAACCGTCCGAAAAGAAGATTCTCCCGCACCGTCCCGTTGAACAGGAACGGTTCCTGGCTCACCACCGCAATCTGACGTCGAAGGGTCGCCAAACCCAACTCGCGAATATCCCGGCCATCGATCAGGATCCGGCCCGCGCTGGTCTCGTAAAACCGCGGCAGCAGGTTCACCAAAGTCGATTTACCCGCGCCCGTCGGTCCCACCAAGGCGATCATTTGCCCGGGTCCGACGTCCAGGGAGACCCCGCGGAGCACCTCGCGATCGCCATACGCCGCGCTGACGTCCTCGAAGCGCACTTCACCGCGGGCCCGCCAATCCTCCGCCACCACCCCCGCGGTCGCGGGCTCGGGCTCGGCATCCAGGATATCAAACACCCGCTCCCCCGCGGCCCGGGCCGATTGGGCCATCTGGTTGAGGCCATGCAACTGCCCCACCGGTTGGTAAAACAGGGCCAGGAAAAGGAGGAACCCGACCAATTCGCCCTTCGTCATCGTGCCGGCCAGGACCTGCCGACCGCCGGCCCAGAGCACCAGGACGGTCCCCAACGCGGCGGCCAGCGCCATCGCCGGCTGGTACCACGACCAGGCCCGCATCACCTTCAGCGTGCCCTGCCGCAAGGCGTCCGCCCGTTCGGCAAATTTCCGGTCCCCATGGGCTTCCTGGCCGAAACTTTTCACCTGCCGCACCCCTTGCAGGTTGTCCATGAGCAACGCATTCATCGCGCTGTTGGCGCGGGACCGGGCCCGATAACGGTCCGCCGCGGTCAGGGTGTACCAGCAGGCCCCGCCGACCAGCAGCGGCAGGGGCGCCAACGCCACCGCGGCCAACGACGGATTCGCCAGGAACAGGAACACCAACACCCCCACGATCCCGGCCACGGCCACCACCCCCTGCTCGGTCCCATCAATCAACAACCGCTCCATTGCGTTCACATCCTCGATCACCCGCGTCATCAGGTCGCCCGTGGTCCGCTGGTCGAACCAACCCACCGGCAACCGTTGCATCCGGGCGTAAACCTCGCGCCGGATGTCGTACACCACGCTCTGTTCAAAGGCATTGTTGAGCCGGATCCGCAGGCTGGCCAGGACGTCCCGGACCACGTACGCCAGCAACAGGCCCAACACCACCCAGATCAACCGGTCGGGACGTCGCCGCTCCAACACCTCATCGATCACGTATTGGGTCAGTTTCGGATACGCAAACGACGCCAGTTGGGAAACCAGCGCGCACAACACCGTGGCCGCCGCCATCCACGGATAGGGGCGCAAATAGCGAAACACCCGGGCCGCCACCCCGAAGGTCGTCCGAGCGCGGACCTTGAGCGTCGGATCGGTGGTGACGTGGGAATGTCGCGACATCAGGAAGCCATTTTCGGAACGCTGCTCACGCCGCCAGGATGATGCTGCAGATAGTCGACAATCGCCCGGGCGAACGCCGCCAGGTCCCGGGGCGTGCGGCTCGACACGAGATGTCCGTCCACCACCACCGGGGCATCCTCCCAGACGGCCCCGGCATTCTCGAGGTCGTCCTTGATGCCCAGTGAACCCGTGACCCGGCGTCCGCGGAGGATGCGCGCCGAGATGGGGATCGAACCCCCGTGACAGGTGAACGCGATCAGTTTGCCGGCCTGATGGAATTCCCGGGTCAACCGGAGCACCACAGGATCACGGCGCAGCAGGTCGGGCATGTAACCCCCGGGCACCAAAAGCCCGACGTGCGCCGATGCCGTGACGTCCGACAAACGGACCTCCGCCTTGGCCGGATAGCCGTGTTTTCCGTTGTAGGTATTCACCTCCTGCGCCGCCAGGATCACGGCATGTCCGGCCTCCTCCAGGCGGAGTCGCGGATACCAGAGTTCCAGATCCTCGTAGAGTTCGCCCACCAATGCGATCAGTGTGCCTTTCATAGGACCACATTGCTCCGCTCCGGCGACGCTGCCAACCCGCTTCTCGCGTCCGATGAATCGTGCGTTGACCCGGTTTCCGTGCTGCGTAGGCTTTCCGGCAATTCACCGTCATCAACAATCGCCAGCCATCACCATGTCTTCGCACGAAAAATCGCCAGAGGCGGCCGGGCCCACCAACCGCCGCCAATTCCTCAAACGGTCCACGGCGGCCGCCACCGTCCTCGCCGCCGCCGGCAGTCTCCGCACCCCCATCTACGGCCAGGCCCAGGCCCCATCGGTCAATGTCGTCGGCGCCAATGACCGCCTGGTCATCGGCTTCGTCGGCGTCGGCGGCCAGGGCAGCGGCGCCCACGTCAACGGCAACAACGAGCATTTCAAGGAAAACAACATCACCGTCGCCGCCGTCTGCGATGTCTCCCAGCATCGCGTCGACGAAAACGTGAAAAAGATCACCGATGCCGGCGCCGGCACGCCCCAAGGGTACGGCGACTATCAAAAGGTGATGGAACGTAAGGATATCGACGTCATTTTCTGCGCCACCGTCGATCATTGGCACACCCGCGTTTCCAAGGCGGCCCTGCAGTCCGGCAAACACGTCTACGTCGAGAAGCCGATGACCCGGTATCTCGCCGAGGCGTTTGAGCTGTACGACACCGTCAAGAGCACCGGCAAGATCCTCCAGGTCGGTTCCCAAGGCTGCTCCGACATGAAGTGGCACAAGGCCGCGGAATGGATCAAAGCGGGCAAAATCGGGCCGATCGTGATGCTTCAGGGCAGTTACATGCGCAACAATCCGTGGGGCGAATGGAACTACACGATCCAACAGTGGGCCACCGCCCAGGACATCAACTGGAAGATGTGGATGGGCAGCCAGATCCAGACCCACGAACCGTTCAACGCCGACCACTATTTCCGCTGGCGCAAATACTACCCGTATTGCTCCGGCCTGCTGGGCGACCTGTTTCCGCATAAGCTCCACCCGTACATGCTCGCGACCGGCAACCCGGAATTCCCGGTCCGTGTCGCCGCCGTCGGCAGCAAGAAGTTCAACACCGACCTGCGCAAGGAAGGCCGCAAGCCCGAACAGGAGACGAAATACCAGCGCGACGTCGAGGAGGTCATCCAGTTGATCGCCGAATTCCCGAGCGGCTACGTGATGCACATCACGTCCTCGACGGTGAATGAACAGGGCACCCAGGAACGCATCCGCGGTCACAAGGCCACGCTCGACATGGCCGGCAACAAGATCCAACTCAACCCGGAACGCTCTTTCTCGGAGGAGATCGACCCGCAAACCTCCGAGGGTTTCCCGGCCGAGAGCGTCCCTGCCCACCACAAAAACTTCTACGAGTCGATCCGCGCCAACAAACAGCCCAACGCCGGCATCGACCTGGCCACCAAGGTGCAGACGGTCATCTCCCTGGCGGAAACCTCGGATCGCCTCGGGGTGATGTGCTACTTCGACGAGAAGACCCGCAAAGTCGCCGACGGTCTCGGCCGCGAGATCAAGCCGCTCTATTACGGTTGGGACAAGAATTCCTGAGCCACCGCGACCCCACCCAGGCCGGCGCCCCGATGCGCCGGCCTTTTTTGTGCCCACACTCCCCGGCGACACCCGGGCCACACCGCCATGGATTTCTCCGGTCCGACCGCGTAGCCTGACTCTTGGTTATGCAACGCATCAACGACCTGAGGGTCGTCTCCAATCGGCGTCTCCTGTCGCCGCTCGACCTGAAGGCCGCGCTTCCGGGCCGGGAAACGGCCGCTGCGACCGTGGTCAACGGACGCCAGACCGTGCAGCGCATCCTGCGCCAGCAGGACCCCCGACTCCTGGTGGTGGTCGGTCCCTGCTCCATCCATGATCCGGAGGCCGCGATGGAATACGCCCGCCGACTCGCGGATCTCGCGCCCGCAGTGGCCGACCAGTTCTTCATCGTCATGCGGGTCTATTTCGAAAAACCCCGCACCACCATCGGCTGGAAGGGTCTGATCAATGACCCGCACCTGGACGGTTCCTACGACGTCGAAACCGGCCTGCAACGGGGCCGTCAACTCCTGCTGGCCATCAATGACCTCGGGCTTCCCGCCGGCACCGAATTCCTCGATCCCGTCGTTCCCCAGTACATCGCCGACCTCGTCTCCTGGGCGGCCGTCGGGGCGCGCACCACCGAAAGCCAGACCCATCGCGAGATGGCCAGCGGCCTCTCGATGCCGGTCGGCTTCAAGAACGGCACCGACGGTTCACTCCAGATCGCCCTCGATGCCATGCTGTCGGCCCGTCATCCGCACCACTTCCTCGGCATTGACGAAAACGGGGCCGTCTCGGTCGTGCAGACCACCGGTAACATGGATGGCCATGTCGTCCTTCGCGGGGGCCGTGCCCGGACCAATTTTGATGCCGCATCGATTGCCGACGCCGCGGTCGAACTTCGGAAACACGGCCTGCCTCCGGTCGTGATGGTCGACTGCAGCCACGCGAACTCGGGGAAACAGCACGCGAAACAGGAGGAGGTCTGGCAGAATGTCATCGCCCAGAAGGCCGAAGGTTCGGTCCCGCTCATCGGCGTCATGGTCGAAAGCCACCTGGTCGAGGGGAGCCAACCGTTGAAGGATCCGAAAGCCCTCACCTACGGGCTGAGCATCACCGACGCCTGCCTCGGCTGGGAAGCCACCGAACGCATGCTGCGACATGGCGCCGAGGTGCTGCGCAAACACGGGAAGCCGGCCGCCCCCGTCCACGCCTGATCGCATGACCTCCGCTCCCATCGACTGGCACGGCACCACGGCCGCCGCGGTGCTGGTCGTCGTGGGGATCCTCGCGATCATCGTCGCGTGGAAACTGTCGAAATTCCTGCTGAAACTCGGCGTTTTGCTCGTACTCCTTGCGATCGCCGCCGGTTGCGTCCTGTGGTGGTCCGGCCGACACTTCTGAACCCACCCCGATCAACCGCCGGACCGGAAGACGGTGATGCTCAGCGGCGGCAACTGGAGCACGGCGGAATGCCGCTGGTTGTGGACGCTGAAATCTTCGGCGACGACCCCGCCGGCGTTCCCGGCATTGCTGCCGCCATACAATCCTGAATCACTGTTGAGCACCTCGCGCCAGGCACCGCCGACCGGCAGGCCGACGCGGTAATTCGGGCGCGGGGTCGGCGTCAGGTTCAACACGATCACCAGATGGGTGGCCGGCGCCGGATCCACCGGAAGACCGCACTCGCGCCGGGCGGCCTCCAGTTCCTCCGGCCGCAATTGCCGCGCAAAGGAGAGCACACTGTTCTCGTGGTCCGAGCAGTCGATCCATTGGAAACCCTCCGGTTCGAAATCCCCACGCCAAAGGGCCGGCTCACGGGCATAGAGCGCATTGAGATCGGCGACCCACTGTTGGACCCCGCGATGGTACGGGCCCGCGTTCAACAGCCACCAATCCAACTCCCCGTTCGCATCCCATTCCTTCGTCTGCCCGAACTCGCCCCCCATGAAGAGCAGCTTCTTTCCCGGGAACATCCATTGGTAACCCAGCAACACCCGCAGGTTCGCGAAGGCCTGCCAGTCATCCCCCGGCATCCGTTTCCGCAACGAACCCTTCCCGTGCACCACCTCATCGTGCGAGAGGGGCGACACAAAATTCTCCTGGAAATGGTAGAGCATCGCGAACGTGAGGTCGTTCTGGTGATATCTCCGGTAAATCGGGTCGCGGCCGAAGTAGTCCAGCGTGTCGTGCATCCAGCCCATGTTCCACTTGAGGCTGAATCCCAGCCCGCCCAGCCAGGGAGGCCGCGACACCATCGGCCAGGACGTGCTCTCCTCGGCGATGGTCACCACCCCCGGATGCTCGGTGTGGACGACATGGTTCACATGCCGCAGGAATTCCACGGCCTCGAGATTTTCCCGTCCGCCGTGCCGGTTCGGGACCCATTCACCCTCCTTGCGCGAGTAATCGAGATACAGCATCGAGGCCACCGCATCCACCCGCAGGCCGTCGATGTGGAAACGCTCACACCAAAACAGGGCATTCGCCGTGAGAAAATTGCGGACCTCATGGCGGCCGAAATTGAAGATCAGGGTGCCCCAATCCTGATGCGCACCCTGCCGCGGGTCCTCGTGCTCATAAAGCGCCGTCCCGTCGAATTTCGCCAGGGCCCACGTGTCCCGCGGGAAATGCGCCGGCACCCAATCCACGATGACCCCGATGCCGGCTTCGTGCAGGGAGTTGACCAGGAATTGGAAGTCGTCCGGCGTCCCATAACGGCTGGTCGGCGCGAAGAATCCCGTCACCTGATAACCCCAACTCGGATAATAGGCGTGCTCGGCGACGGGCAGGAATTCCACATGCGTGAAACCCATCTGCGTCACGTATTCGATCAGCGGCGCCGCCAAATCCCGGAAACCCGGTGATTCGGTCGTCGATTTCTTCCGCCACGACCCGAGATGCAGTTCGTAAATGCTCATGGGACGACGCAGGGCGTTGGCCTGCCGCCGCCGGTCCAGCCACGCACGGTCCGTCCACTTGAATTTCTGCGTGTCCCACACCACCGCCGATTGCTTGGGCGCGATCTCAAAATGGAAACCGAACGGGTCGGTCTTGAGATGCAGCCCGCCCTGCCGGTCCAACACTTCAAATTTGTACAACGCCCCCGCACCCACGCCGGGCAGGAAGATCTCCCAGACCCCGGACGCCCCCAACTGCCGCATCGCGTGACGCCGGCCGTCCCAGTTGTTGAAGTCGCCCACGACCGATACCCGTTGGGCATTCGGCGCCCACACCGCGAACGAAACCCCCGGCACGCCGTCGAGGCTTTCCAGATGGGCCCCCAACGCCTCGTACAATTGGTGGTGGTTCCCCTCGTTGAACAGATGGAGGTCCGTCTCCCCCAACGTCGGCCAGAACGAGTACGGATCGCGTCCCTGCGTCCGCGAGCCATCCGCCCACGTGATCACCAGGTCATAGGCATAAACCTGCGTCGCGCCCCGCGTCACCCCCTCGAAAACGTCCGTCTCCCCCAACCGCTGCAGTTCAAAACGCGGCTGGTCCGACTCATGGACCGGCACCAACTCGACCCCCAATGCCCCCGGCAGAAGGGCGCGCGCCACCAAGCCGCTGCCGTCGCCCAGCGGGTGGAAACCCAGGATGGAGTGGGGGGACTGATGGACGATTCGCGTGAGCGATTCGAGTTCCGCCGGACTCAACAGCATGGACGATACGCTACCGGGGAATCATCCGCCCGCCCATCGGCAAATTCACATCCGGATTTTTGCACAGCAAAGGGTGCAAAGGGCGCCAAATGGCTTCCTGAGTCAACAAACAGGGCCTGAGGCGTAACCTCACCTCCCAGGGAAGCGTCCGTTTCAACGTCGGCTTCGCGGGCCGTCCATCAATGAGCCATTTCGGTCAAAGGATTCGTTTCGTCGTCGGGTTGCTCCTCGCCGCGGCTCTCGGAATGTCCACCGCCACGGCCGAGGCCAAGGCCCCGACCGATCCCGTCGAGGCCCGCGCGTTCTGGTCCCTCCAGCCTCCCCGGGACACCCCTGCCCCCCAGGTCCGCAATGCCACGTGGCCGGCATCGGACACCGATCGTTACCTGCTCGCCCGGATCGAGGCTGCCGGACTCGCGCCCGTAGGGGATGCCGACCCCACCACCCTGTTGCGACGGGTCCATTTCGATCTCACCGGCCTCCCGCCCACCCCCGACGAAATCGCCCGCTTCCGAGGCGACCCGTCCCCAAAGGCCTACGTCGCCGTGGTGGATGGTTTGCTGGCGTCGCCCCGATTCGGCGAGCGTTGGGGTCGCCATTGGCTCGATGTCGCACGTTATGGTGAAAGCACGGGCAAGGAGCGCAACTTCGCCTTTCCCGAGGCCTGGCGTTATCGCAATTGGGTCTTCGATGCCCTGAATGCGGACCAACCCTATGACGCCTTTCTCCGCGAACAGATCGCCGGCGACCTGTTGCCTGATGCGGACATCCCCACCCACAATCGCCAGACGATCGCGACCGGCTTCCTCGCCATCGGTCCGAAAAGCCTCAATGAACGGCGCCGCGAGCAGTTCCTCATGGACGTCGTGGATGAACAGATCGATGTCACCACCCGCGCGATCCTCGGGATGAACATCGCCTGTGCGCGGTGCCATGACCACAAGTCGGACCCGGTGACCCAAAGTGATTATTATGCCTTGGCGGGGATTTTCCGGAGCACCGACACGCTCTATGGCACCGAGACCAACCGGGGTAACCGCCAACCGTCGGGCTACGTTACGCTGGCGGCCGAGGGTACGCGGGCGACGGGTGTGCCGGGCGGCTCGGGCGGAGCCTCGCCCTACCGAACCGACGGTTCCCGCACCATGGGCGTGCAGGACGGACACCCGATGCAATGTGCGCTGCTCCAACACGGCGAGATCAACCAGCGCGGACCGCTCGTGCCCCGTGGCTTTGTGGCGGTGCTCCATTCCACCGATCCGCAACCGATTCCGGCGAACATCAGTGGACGCCGCGAATTGGCCGACTGGCTGACCTCGCCGTCCAATCCGCTCACCGCCCGCGTCGAGGTCAATCGTGTCTGGCTCCATCTGTTCGGCCGCGGATTGGTCACCACCCCCGACAATTTTGGACGGAGCGGCGAGCGGCCCAGCCATCCGGAATTACTGGATCATCTGGCCGTGGAATTCCTGCAGGATGGCTGGTCGGTGAAACGCTTGGTGCGCCGCCTGGTCCTGACCCACGCTTACCGCCTGGATTCGACCGCCGGGGCCGCCGCCCAGGCCACCGATCCGGACAATGTCTTGCGATCACACGCCAACCTGCGTCGCTTGGATGCGGAGGCGATTCGGGACGCCATGCTGTCCGTGGCGGAACAGTTGGAACTGGATCGGCCCGTCGGATCCCCCGTTTCGCGCTGGGGCGACGGACCGGTGCGTCGTGGGATGGGCGATCGCCTCGATCCCATTGTGTGGCATCGGAGTGTCTACCTGCCGGTGATCCGGGGCCATGTGCCCGAGGGATTGGAGGTTTTCGATTTCGCGGAGCCGAGCCTGCTCGTGGCGGAACGCGATGCAACCAACGTCCCGGCCCAGGCACTCTATCTCATGAACAGTCCCTTCGTGGACGGCGCCGCGCGGGGATTGGCCCGTCGGTTGGCCGGCGCGCCGGACCGCACCGCCCGGATTCGCGAGGCCTGGCTGCTGACCCTCGGAAGGGAACCCACCGCCACGGAAGAACGCCGGGCCGTGGTCTACCTTTCGTCGGGCGACGGACCCTTGCGCGCCTGGACCACGCTGTCGCAATCGCTCCTGGTCTGCGCTGAATTCCGTTATCTGCGCTGACTCCACTTCTTTCCATGAATCTCCCGGACCCCTCGTCGCGCCGGCATTGGCTGAAATCCGTCTCCGCAGGTTTCGGCTGGATGGCTTTTGCGGGCGTTGCCTCCCAGGCGGCGGCGGCCGAAACCAATGTCAGCCTCGCCCCCCGCCCGCCGCATCATCGTCCCCGGGCACGCCGCGTGATCTTTCTTTGCATGCAGGGCGGTCCGTCCCAACTCGACACCTTTGACCATAAGCCCCGTCTGAAACAGCAGGACGGGCTTCCAGGTCGGGGCCGGGGCGGCGCCAACCTGTTCGGTTCACCGTTTGCTTTCGGGCAGCATGGGGCTTCCGGATTGTGGATCTCCTCGTTGTTTCCGCATCTGAGCCGTCACGCCGACCGGCTTTGCGTGGTGCGTTCGATGTGCACCGACCTGCCGAACCATCCGCAGGCATTCGTGCAACTCCACACCGGGAGCACCCAATCGGTGCGGCCCTCGATGGGTGCGTGGGTGCTCTATGGCTTGGGGACTTCCGACCAGAATCTGCCCGGCTTCATCACCATCAACCCGCCGCCCCAATTTGGTGCGCAGAATTATGGCAGCGCCTTTCTCCCGGCCGTTTACCAAGGCACGCGGTTGGACGGCGAACGCGGCTCGGGGACGGGCTTCACCATCGGGAACGTCCGTCACCCATGGCTGGCCCCGGACGCACAACGCCGCCAACTCGATTTCGTGCAGGCCATGAACCGGGACCTGTCCGTGCAGACCGGCGGACATCCCGAGATCGAAGGGGCGATCCAGTCGCTCGAACTCGCCTTCCGGATGCAATCCGAAGTCCCCGCCGTCCTTGATCTGAAGGGTGAACGCCCGGAAACCCTGATCCGTTACGGCATCGGAGGCGGGGCGACCGACGGATTCGGACGGCAATGCCTGCTGGCGCGCCGTCTGGCCGAGGCCGGGGTTCGCTTTATAGAACTGGGACATAATGGTTGGGACCAACACCAGAACCTGAGTGCCGATCTCGCTCGCAATTGCCGGGCGATCGACCAGCCGATCGCCGCGTTATTGGACGATCTGCACGGACGCGGATTGCTGGAGGACACGCTGGTGGTCTGGGGTGGCGAGTTCGGTCGGACGCCGGACAACCGCCGGTCGGATGGACGCGACCATAATGCCAAAGGCTTCACGTTTTGGCTCGCGGGCGGCGGGGTGCGCGGCGGACTCGCATATGGGGCGACCGATGAATTGGGGTATGAAGCCGTGGAAAACAAAGTCCACGTCCACGACCTGCACGCAACGCTGCTGCACCTGATGGGCCTCGACCATGAACTCCTGACGTTCCGATACGGCGGACGGGATTACCGGCTCACCGACGTGCACGGAAATGTAGTGCGCGGGATCCTGGCATAAAATGCGTGTGACGGGGCAACAGGAGGGTCAGAATTGACAGGATACAATGGACGCAAGAAGGACGGGATTGCGTCAGCCGCCGATGCCATGCCTCTGGCCAGGAACGGGTCTGTGATTCTGTCGCTGTTGAAGGGCATGGCATTCATGTCCTCTTCGTGACGGCCAGGGTCGCCAGCGTGTCGCGGAGCACGGGGATGACAAGCCGGTCTTTGGGCCGATTCGCCGCCTCCTTGCTGGCCAATATCCGGTCCAGGGACAGGACCTTCAAAGTGATGCTGGACCAGCGACTCCAGCAGACGGAGTTCACTTTCGGAAAGCGGCAAAACCTCGGCCACGGCGCAAACTCCGGTAAAGCCGCTCCTGCGGCGGTGATTGCAGCGAAATCAAAGCCAGACGGACATTCTCCGGATCGGCGTCTGGATGCCGGGCCATCACTGAATCAACCCCCGCCGAAAGCTCAATTGCCCAAGCCAGCGCAGCGGCCTCCGTCGCGTCCGCCGTGTCGCCACCGTCCACCGCGATTGTCGAAGGGTCGGTCACTGGGGAGGAGTTTAGCTGCCTGTTCCTACACGTCGAGCTTGTCTGTCGGGGCGATAGGGGCCCGTCAGGCAACCCCGCCTTGATCTTGGATCCGAAGAAAGAGACCGGATTCAAGCCGTCAGTTCGGTCTTCGGTCATTCCCCTTGGGAGCGTTTTCCACCGCCAACCGTTCCCGCAACCCCTTCTTGTCGATCTTGCCGACGCTGGTTTTGGGCAACGCCCCGACCAGGGCGATCCCGGTCAGGATCGCCCGCTTGTGGATCGACCCGTCCTCGATGCACGCGTGCAGATGATGCTGCAGATCCCGCGCGGTCACCGTCCCGCGGGCCTCGTCGCGCAACACCACCTCGGCATGCGGCCGCTCATCCCACTTGGCATCCGGCACGCCGACCACCGCCACCTCCCGCACCCCCGGATGCCGTCCCAAGGCGGCTTCCAACTCGAGCGAGGAAATCCATTCGCCCCCTATTTTTATAACATCCTTCAGCCGGTCGGTGATGCGGATATAACCCTCCGTGTCGATATAGGCGATGTCCCCGGTGTGGAGCCAGCCGTCACGCCAGAGCCGTTCCGTCCCCTCCTCGTTCCCGAGATAGCCGGCCGTGAGCCACGGTGCACGCAACGCCAGTTCGCCGACATTGTTGCGGCCCGGCGGCAGACGTCGGCCCAACGGATCCAAGGCGACCGCCTCCACCAGCGGCACGGGAAACCCGGTGCGGGTCACGATCCCGAACCGGGTTTCGGCGTCCGCATCGGCATCCTCGGGCTTCACATGGGCCACCGCGATGATCGGGCACGTTTCGCTCATCCCATAACCCCCCAGAATCCGGATGCCCCGTTCCTGGGCATGCCGCGCGAGCCCCGGGGGCAGGGCGGCACCCCCGATCACCAACTTGAGCCGGTGCCAGTCCACCGTGCCGGACGCCGGATGATGGAGCAGCATCTGCAGGATGGTCGGCACGCAGTGGGAAAACGTGATCGCGTGCCGTTCGAGCAGTTCCAACAACAGGGCCGGCTCGTATTTCCCGGGATACACCTGTTTCATCCCCAGCATCGTCGCCAGGTAGGGCAGACCCCAGGCATGCACATGGAACATCGGGGTCAACGGCAGGTAGACATCGGAGGCCCGGAACGCAAAGGGATCGTCCTGCACCGCCAGCGCCAATCCGGCCCCCAGGGTGTGCAGCACGATTTGCCGGTGACTGAAGTAAACCCCCTTCGGATCCCCCGTCGTGCCGGTCGTGTAAAACAGGGTCGCCACGGCATCCTCGGAAAACGACGGCCAGGCCCCGATCGGCCGGGCCGCCGCCAACCCGGTCTCATATTCGGCGTCCGCCTTGAACCCAGCCGGCACCGGGGCTCCGCCGTCGGGCATCACGATGATCCGACGCACGGACCCCAAATGTTCCCGGCAGGCGGCGAGCAAGGGCAGGAAATCCGGATGCACAAACAGCACCGAATCGCCCGCATGCCGGATCGTCCACGCAATCTGTTCCGGGGTGAGCCGCACGTTGACCGTGTGCAGGGCCGCCCCGGACATCGGGACCGCAAAGTACAGTTCCAGATAACGGTGACTGTCCCAATCCATGACCCCGATGCGATCGCCCGGCACCACCCCCAGATCCCGCAACCAGCCGCCGAGCCGGTCGATGCGGTCCAAGACCTCGGCATAGGTCAGCGTGAGGAGGTTCCGGTAAGTGACCGTCTGTTGCGGGGCCCAGGCACGGACCCGGTGCAACAGGTCCCGGATCAACAAGGCGGAACCCGGACGCGGCGTGGTGACGAGAAACGGTGAATCCATAGCGGGAGGACCGCATCCTCCCGCATCCGGGGTCCCCTTGAAATCCGGAAAATCAACCGGAGCCCGTGGGGGCGCTTCCGTGGGAGAGGACGGCAGGACGTCCAATCCCAGCCGACGAGCCCGCAGGAAAGCCGGCAGCAAGTGATTCTCCTGCCGCCGGCTCCTACTGATGCAGGCCTGCACCCAGGGCGGCATCCAGACGCTCCAATCCCGCCGCAAAATCAGCGGTCATCCCCCCAAGCCCGATCCGGAAATGCGCGGACCGGCCAAAGAAATGCCCGGGCACCACGGAGGTCTCGTATCGGATGCGCAATCCGCTCACCAGCGCCTCTACCGAACCTTCACGGAGGCGCGGGAAAGCCACCGTCCCGGCAGACACCGGCGCACAATCGAGCCCGGGATGCCCGCCCAAGAACGCATTGAAACGGACCTGATTGGCCGTCAGCAGGCGACGCGACCGCTCCCGCAATTCCGTTATCCGACCCAATGCGGCCACGGCGAGTCGCTCGGCGGGATGGGCCGGGATCACCGTCACCAGGTCATTGAGTCGCGCTGCCGCCACGGCCACCCGCTTCGCCCCGACCAGCCAACCGCAACGCAGTCCGCCCAATCCGTAGGCCTTGGTCAGGCTGCCGGTGACGACGACATTCTCGCCCACGGTCCATCCCGAGGGTGGGGCGGCCTCAAACGCGGCGTCGCGGTACACCTCGTCCACGAGAAGCCAGGCCCCGCGATCCGCCGCGAACCGGGCGAGCAACCGCAGGCCGGCCCCATCCAGGGCGGCGCTGGTCGGATTGTGCAGATTGGTGAGGGCGATGATGCGGGTCCGGGGCGTGAATCGGGCCTCCAGTTCGGCGAGATCGGACACCCGACCTTGCAACGGACCCCGGTCAAACCGTCGCACTTCCAACCCGAGGAACGACGCCGTCTCCGCCAGCAGTCCGTAGGTCGGTTCCTCCAGCAACAGGGTGTCCCCGGGATCCGCGAGCACGGCCAGCGCGAGATGATTGGCGAGGGAGGCGCCCGTGGTGTGGACGATGCATTCCGTGGGTGCATTGAGGAATTGTCCCAGCGCCTCCTGCAAAGGCGGCCAACCATAAAAACTCGGTCCGGTCAGTTCGCCGGCCCCTTCCGCTTCCACCGGTCCAAATTCCCCGGGAGAGACCGCGGCGACGCCACTCCCCGCCAGGTTGAATCGCGCCGCGGCCTGTGTCTTGGCCCATTCCATGTACGGCGACCCGATCGGACGGCGGGACAGAGCGGGGGCGGCGGGCATGTGGGGAGGGTCCGCGAGCCCGGCCGGGGACGAAAGCCGGAACTGACTTGGACAATCCACCGCTAGGAATTGGCAATTTGGCGGGAGCCGGTCTTGTCGGCCATGAGACAATCGACGTGCATGAATCTGAGTGTTCGTTCCCTTTTGATCGCGGGCGGAACCGCCGTGATTGCCTGGCTGCCGGCGGTGGCGGCCACCAACACCCTGTCCATCCCGTTCTACCGCGGGAACACCGGTGCCGAATCGGCGGGCTGGGACCATTTCACGGTGGCGACCGACAACGGCATCGGCAATTCCCCGGATCTGGGTGGCAATGCCGCCGCACATCTCATCCAACTCGATCCGAATGCCGCCGTCCTCGGTTCCGGCAACATCTATAATCAGGCCGGCCTGAGCCGGTTTGAAATCCGGGACACCGCCAACGCCCCGGTGGGCTTCGTGGATTTCAATGTCCGCACCCTCGGTTCCGAACTGGATTACAACAGCATCCGGCTCACTTATGACATCGGTGCCGGCCTCCAGGAGATCTCCGCCCCGCGACTGGAACTCGAACGGGTCACCTTCGGACCTCCGGGACCCGGCGGCGGCGCGGCGGTCACCTCCTTGGTGGAATGGAACCTCTCCGGCCTCGGCGTCAGCAGCTTCGCCATCAAGTTCAACGCCGCCGATGTCAGCGTGAGTCTGGATTCCGCCACGATCGACACCTTGTCCGCGTCCCAGACCGCGCTGGTGCCGGAACCGCAGACCTGGGCGCTCCTCGCCGCCGGAACGGCCCTGTTGGCCACCGCCGCTTGGCGCCGTCGGTGATCCCTGCCATGGTGGCCGGGATGACCGCGCTTTCCAAGACGGGCCGCGCCGTCGCTTGCCCCTTCGGTTGGTGGCTCCTGATCGCGTGCCTGCGCGTCGGGGCGGACGACTTGGTGGTGCATCGCGACACGCCCACGCTCGACCGATGGATGTACCCGTTCGGCTTTGAACTTGGCGGCGAGGCGCTGGCCCCGACCTTCGGATCCTTTGATCCACGATTCGACACGCGCGACGGTCAGTTCCTCTTCGGATGGGACCTGGCCGCGGATGTTCCCACGGACCGCACGGCGGCCCGTTATCTGGTCAAACGCCTGCGGGTGACGGTCACCTGCGGATCCGACCTGACGTTCAATTATGACCCGACGCCGGATGATTACCGGACGTATCTGACCAACAGCCCGGTGTACGTGAAGGATGGCGACCTGGGGCGGCCGGTGGACCTGGTCGGAGTGGCGTTCCGGAGCGGATACACGGCGGCGACGTTCTTGGAGAACTCGCCTTATGGTGCGATCGGTTCCATCACGAGTTCCAACATCTCAATCGGCACGCGCAACGCCTACGCCGCCGTTTACGATCGCACCGGCATCCTCATCGACCTGAGCAACAATGTCGGTCAGACCAACACCGCCTTCACCGCCCCGCCTTTCGAGTTCACCCCTTGGGCCAGCGGGTTGACTTCCACCGTCAATCCCGGCGAATTGGTGCCGGTGGACACGGCCTTCACTTTCGACGTGAACCTCCAGGATCCGTTGGTGGCGGGTTATGTGCAGTCGGCGCTGCGGGAGGGTCGGCTCCGCTTCATCATCACGTCGCTGCATCCTTCCGCCCAAAGTGGTTTCGGAGGCGGCGGTTCCTATCCGCGTTGGTACACAAAGGAGAATCTCCTCGGCAATCCGGCCCAACTCGACCTGACCGTCACGGTCGTCGGTGACACCGACACCGACCACGACGGGCTGCCCGACGATTGGGAACGATTTTATTTCGGGAACCTCGACGCGACCGCGGAAGGCGATCCGGACGGGGATGGTGTCTCCAATCTGGCAGAGTATAAGGCCGGTACCGATCCGACCCGACGGGAGAGCGTCCTGGCGGTCACGGCGTATCATCGGGTGGATGGGGCGGCGGTGTTGCGGTTTCCCGTGGCACCGAGCCAGAGAATCACCGTGGAGCGGAGTGAGGACCTGCAGACTTGGAGCCCGGCGAACGGGCTTCTGACCTATCCGGAACCGGGCGTGGCCGAATGGATCGAGCAGGATTTGACGGTGCCTCCCGGGGAGCCGCCGCTCCGTTTCCACCGGGTCCGGGTCGAGCTATAATGGCAGGGTCGGGTGACATTGGAGCTTGCCCCCGGTCCGGGTTTCAGGTTCAAGCCGTCGATGCCTGATTGGTTTGCCATTGTGGTCCTTGGCCTCATCGAGGGGATCACCGAGTTCCTGCCGGTCTCCTCAACCGGCCATCTGTTGCTCGCCGAACACTGGCTCGGGGCACGAAGTGAACTGTTCAATGTCGTCGTGCAGACCGGGGCGGTCCTGGCGGTGCTCGTGGTCTTCATGCGACGCGCCATCGACCTGGTGATGCGCTTCAATGTCCCGGAAAACCGGGCGTATGCGATCAAGCTGTTCGCGGCCTTTGTCATCACGGCGATCGGCGGACTCGCGATGAAAAAGGCCGGCTTGAAGTTCCCGAAGGAATTGGCCCCGGTCGCCTGGGCCACACTGATCGGTGGGGTGGCGTTCGTCGGGGTGGAATTCTGGCTTCGCGGGCGGAAAACCTCGGAAACCGTCACCTGGACCATCGCCATCGCGGTCGCCTTCGGGCAGTTGCTCGCCGTGGGATTCCCCGGCACCTCACGATCCGGCGCCACCATCCTGTTCGCCCTGATCTGCGGGCTCAGCCGTCCGGCGGCGGCCGAATTCTCGTTTCTCCTCGGGATTCCCACCCTGCTCGCGGCCGGTGCGAAAGAGACGTTCGACGCCTTCAAGGACCACACCCCGCACGAGCCTTGGAGCCTGATCCTGCTCGGAACCGCCGTGGCCGCGATCTCGGCCTTCCTGGTGGTGAAATGGCTGCTGTCCTTCATCCGCAATCACACCTTCACCGGCTTCGGCTGGTACCGTATCGTCCTCGGCGCGGGCATCCTGCTGTGGGTGTCGCAGCATCAGTGACCCGTCCGACCGCCCGAAGTCCCCACACCCCAACCATCGCCCGGTCATGGATCTCGCAGGGAAAACCATCCTCATCACCGGGGCTTCCTCCGGCTTCGGTGCCGCCGCCGCCCTCGCCTTCGCCCGCACCGGCTGCCACCTCGTGCTCGGTGCCCGACGCGTCACCCGGCTCAATGAGGTGGCCGCGGCCGCCCGCGAGGCCGGTGCCCGGTCCGTCCAATTCCACAGTCTCGATGTCGCCAGCACCCGCAGTGTGGAATCCTTCACCGCCTGGGCGCGCGATTTCCACCCGACCCTCGACGTGCTCATCAACAATGCCGGGGGAGCCCTCGGGTTGGATCCCGTCGCCTTGGGCCGGGACGAGGATTGGGAGGGGATGGTCCAGAGCAATTTCCTCGGGTTGCTCCGGATGACCCGCGCGGTCCTGCCTCTCCTGCCCCAACATGCCGGGGCCTGGGTGCTGAACGTCGGGTCCATCGCCGGTCACACCGCTTATGAAGGTGGCGCCGCGTATTGCGGGGTGAAGGCCGCCGAACGTTCCGTCACCCAGGCCCTCCGCCTCGAATTGAGCGGCTCCGGCATCCGGGTTGGCAGCCTCGATCCCGGATTGGCCGAAACGGAATTCTCCCTCGTCCGGTTCAAGGGCGATGCCGTCCGTGCGGCGAAGGTTTATGAGGGCGTACGACCCCTCACGCCCGTGGATGTCGCCGAAGCGATGGTGTGGATGGTGAGCCGCCCACCGCATGTGTGCGTGGATGAACTGGTGCTCAAGCCCACCGACCAGGCGGCCATCCATAAGGTTTACCGGCGCCCCCCAGCAACACCGGGCTGACCGCCTGGCACCTCCCCGAAGGCACGGTCCCGGCCGTCAGCCCGCCCGGAATGCGGCACCCGGCCCCGATCCCGACGCCACCTTCACGCCGCGGCCATTGGAGGCGAGGTGGGTCAGGATCTTGAAGAGTGTCTCCGCCTGTTCGGGCGTTCCCAACGCTGTCGCCAGCACCTCGGCCGGGAATGCCGCACCCTCCGTCGCCCGCAGGTGGGCCAACGCCCGCGCCTGCAATGAGAGCACCCCCGCCGCCGCCTTCTTTCCCGCCTCCACACCCGGTTGATGGTAGGCGTTGATCCGCACCAGCGATGCATAAAGACCCACCGCCCGCTCGAATAACGCGATCAACATCCCCACCGCGCCCGGCCCCACATCGCGCACGGTGATGGTCACACTTTGTCGACCCTTCTCATATAAGGCATCGCGGGTCCCCAGCAGCAACCCGCTCAGATAATCGCCCGAGGTCACCCCGGGCTCCACTTCCGGACTCGGCCCGACCCGGTCCTGCAACACCTCGATGAACACCGCGAAGAAGTTGGGCACCCCTTCGCGCAGTTGTTGCACGTAGGCGTGCTGGTC
>JANYCC010000236.1 GCA_025360495.1 Verrucomicrobiota bacterium
CGGTGCAGATCCTGAGCGGGGTGTTTGAGGGGCGCACCTTGGGGACACCGATCAGCATGATGGTTCGTAATGAAGATTTCCGTTCCGAGGCTTACGATGAAATGGCGCTGAAATTCCGGCCGAGCCACGCCGATTATACCTATCAGGCGAAGTATGGGCACCGGGCTTGGCCGGGCGGCGGTCGGACCAGCGCCCGCGAGACCATCGGCCGGGTGGCGGCGGGGGCGGTGGCGAAGAAACTGTTGCGGCAATTGTGGGGCGTCGAGGTGTTGGCGTGTGTGACCCAGGTGAAGCACTTGGTCGCCGAGGTCGATCCGGAAACCGTGCGGGTCACCGATATCGAGTCCAACATCGTGCGCTGTCCGGACGCGCGCTTGGCGGAGCAGATGGTGTCGTTGATCGAGGAATACCGGGCGGCGGGCGACAGCGTCGGCGGGATCGTGTTGGGGGTGGCGCGCGGAGTGCCGGCGGGGTGGGGTGAGCCGGTGTTCGACCGTCTGGAGGCCGATCTGGCCAAGGCGATGCTGAGTCTGCCGGCGACCAAGGGATTTGAGATCGGTTCCGGTTTCGCGGGGGTGACAATGAGCGGTCGGGAACACAACGACGCCTTTCGGAATGTTGATGGACGGGTCCGCACGGTGACCAACCGCAGTGGCGGGATCCAAGGAGGGATCGCGAATGGTGAGGTCATCCATTTCCGGGTGGCCTTCAAGCCGGTGGCCACGGTGATGCACGAACAGGAAACCGTGGGGGTGGATCTTCAGAACACGACCTTGAAGGGGCGGGGCCGGCACGATCCGTGTGTGGTGCCGCGGGCGGTGCCGATGGTGGAGGCGATGACGGCGCTGGTGCTGGTGGACCATGCACTGCGGCACACCGCCCAGTGCGGACTGGATTAGCAGATCCGCATCGTCAGGCCACCGTCGATGGAGACGGTCTCTCCGGTGATGTAGTCGTTCGTCACCAGTTCCCGGATCACACTCGCCACCTGTTCCGAGGTGCCTTCGCGGCGCAACGGGATCCGGTTCTCCAGGTTGTGCTGCAGGACGGAAGGGGGCATCTGGGCGTGGAAGGCGGTGCGGATCACACCGGGTGCCACGCAATTCACGCGGATGTTGTCCGGAGCGAACTCGTACGCCAATGCCCGCGTGAGTTGCGGGAGCGCACCCTTCACCGTCTGGTACGCCACGTTCGATTTTATGCCGCGCAATCCCGCGGCGGAGGAGATGAGGATGATCGCCCCCTCCTTCCGCTGTTTCATGCCCGGGATCACCGCGCGGCACAGGTGGAAGATCGCATGGACATGAACATCGAACGCCGCATGCCACGCCTCCGCAGTCAGGTCCAACAACCCGCCGTTGGCCGGTCCGCCCGCCGAATGGACCAGCACGTCCACCGAACCCAGAAGCCGGGTCGCCTCCTCCACACAGCGCGTGGCCTCCTCGGGTCGGCCGACATCGGCTGCTATGAACACGCAGCCCCGCCCCATGGCCTCGACCCGCCGGAGCGTCTCTTTTGCCTCGTCGTCGAGTTGACGGGCGACCAAGGCCACTTTGGCCCCGTGTTCGGCCAGCGCCAATGCGGTCGCCGCCCCGATGCCCTTGGTGCCGCCCGTCACCAGACAGGCTTTGTGTTCGAGTTTCATGAAGGTTCCGCGTCGATTCTGTGTGGTCCGGATCGTACCCGAATCCGACCGGATCCTGCAATCGGGGAGGATTGCCCTTTGACGTCATGAGTGTTGTCGGAATCCGGCCGGTCCCGCTGGCCTCCCCCGCACACAACAGGCTGGCGGAATAACCTGCCAACGGCTACAAGCTGGGTTTCCGGGAACGGTGTCCGGCCTTCATTTCATGACGAAACAAAAGCTAGTATTGGTGGATCTCATCTTGGACGCGGTCGCCGCCGCCGCCGGGGATCCGCTCGCGCCGCTGTTCGAAGGGGGCGTCCGGACCGCTCTCATGAAGGAATTGTTGAGCCGCGGTTGCACGTTGCGGGAGGCCTCCCCGGGCGCCAATCGCGATTGGTTGATCACCGGTTCCCCGGAGTCTCCCCGCGCCACTCTCGTCGCCCATGCCGGCACCGGTGACGCGAAGTCGGATCTGCGCATCGAATCGCCCTGCCGCATGGTGGTCGAACTCAAGGTTTTTGGAGAGGTCGGAAGAATGAGCGCGTTCAACCGGGGCGCGATCGATGCCACCGTCGGGAAATCCCAGAACCCCACCAGCTTTCTCTGGGATCTGAAGGCGGTTTCCGACGGACAGGCCGACGTGGTGATCCTCGTCTGCGGCGCCCGCCAATACGACACCGCTCGCGGCGAACCCTGGGTCGATGCGGGCCGGACTCCCGAACCCGTGCGGGCCATCGAACCGGGCCGGGTTTCGAGCATCATCCTCGCCGACTTGCTCCCGCCGCGGTCCGAATTCCAAGCCGGCGTGGGTGATTTCCAGCGGACTTGGGGCGACGCCGTCTGGAGTTCCCGCGGTCGTCTCGTGAACCCGCCGGCGTTGCAGGAGGTGGGATTCGATGGCCAACCGCGGCGCGCGGCCGAGCACCGTGTGATCCTGGCCTTGTGGCGGCCGGCCCCGGTGGTCATCCCCTCGGCTGCGGGCGGACGCAAGGCCGTGATCACCCCCCTCGGGCCCAGTGCAGCCGGCCCGGCACGCGCCCTCCGACCCGCGTCGCGTCCCTACCCGATCGGGGTTCCCATCGTGCGACCTCCGGTGCGGGAGAGACCCGTGGTGCAGACGCCAACGCCCCCGGCCCCGGTCGCAGTGACCCGGCCTCCCTTGCGTCCCAGTCCGATGGAGGCCCCGGCCGGACGACGTCCCTCCAAGGGGATGCCTTGGCGCCGGGATCCGGCACCTGCGGCACCGTTCAACCCGAACCGGCCGGCGTCGCGTCCGGGCCCGCGTTCCGGCCCGACTGGAGCACCCGCAGGGCGGCCGCCATCGAGGGGAATGCCATTTCGGAGGGATTCATCGCCCGCGGCTCCACCCATTCCATCCCAGCCACCTCGTCCGGGTCCGGCTCGGCATCCGTACCGACGGCCTTCGCGGTGAAGAAAAGATCCAGGACCGGGTAGTTCACGCCCCGATACGGGTAATCGTTGAGCTGGGAACAGAGGAACACGACGTCTTCGAGCGTCAGTCTGACCTCTTCGCGGAACTCCCGTCGGATGGCCATTTCCGCGGTTTCGCCGGAATCAATGAAGCCACCGGGGGGCGCCAGTTTTCCGAGCCCGGGTTCCTTCGCACGCCGGATGACGAGGACCCGGCCGTCATCGCGGAAAGCGAAGGCGGCCACGGCGACCGTGGGGTTCAGATAATAGACGAAGCCACACGCCGCGCACTCGATCGGGTTGTGCCGGACGCCGGCAGCCAATGCGGCGGCGCACCGCGGGCAATACCGGAAATGTTCAAGCGGTCGCAGGGCATTCATGCTGGGGCTCAACCGAAATAGGGCCGCAACACCTGGCCCGCGACCCGCAGTGCCCGTTTCCGACCCTCCAGATCCCGTCCGAAGGTGTCGTCCTCGACCTCGATGCACACCGGGCCCCGATAGGTGGTCTCCAAGAGCGCGCCGAGGAAGCGACCCCAATCCATCTCGCCGAAGCCCGGGATCCGCGGTTGATGCCATTCCAGCGGGTGCGCGAACACGCCCACTTCATTGATCCGATCGCGCCGGATCTTCACGTCCTTGGCATGGACATGGAACAACCGGTCCTGGAACTCGCGCAATGGCGACGCCGGATCCATGTGCTGCAACACGAAATGGGACGGGTCGTAATTGAGTCCGAAATGGGTGCTGGGGATGTCGTGGAACATCCGGCGCCAGACCACCGGCGTGGTGGCGAGATTCTTGCCGCCGGGCCATTCGTCGGCGGTGAAGCGCATCGGGCAATTCTCGATCCCGATCCGGATGCCGTGGTCCTCGGCGAATTTCACCAGCGGCCGCCAAGTCTTGAGGAACCGGGGCCAGTTTTCCTCCAAGCCCAGCGTCCAATCGCGGCCCACAAACGTGTTCACATTCCCGAGACCGAGCACGGACGCCGCCCGGATCACCTTGCGCAGATGGACGACGGCGGCCTTCGAGATCTCCGGGTCGGGATCCAGCGGGTTGGGATAATAACCCAGTGCGGTGAGCGCCACGCCGTGTTGGGAACAGAGTTCCTTCACACGCGCGGCCTCGACGGATCCGAACCCGTCAGCGTCGAGGTGGGTGACCCCGGCGAAGCGGCGTTCGGCCCGGCCCACCGGCCAGCACATCACCTCGACCCCGGCGAATTTCTCGGCGGCGGCGAAGGCGAGAACCTGGTCCAGGTTGAGTTCCGGGACAATGGCGGAGACGAATCCCAGTTCGAGTTTCATGGCGGGTTCACACCGTCACCCAGCGCCGGGTCCGGTGACTTTTCAGGATGGCTTCACACAAACGCACCTCGTGGTGGCCGTCCTCGGCGGTCGCGAACAGCACCGGTGTTTTGCGTCCGCCGGCGATGTGTTCGTAGACGGCGCGGTAATGCATCTTGTGGCTGTCCGGGAAACCCTCGGGATGTCCGCCGGGATAATCGGTGAAGCCCGCGACATCCTCGCTGAATCCCGCCGTGCCGCGTTGGAGCACCTGGTTGGGCTCGTCGCGGCGACCGAGCAGGATCTCGTTGGGATGCTGGAAATCCCATTGGACGCTCCCTTCGGTGCCATAAATGCCGAGAGCCAGGCTGCACTTCCATCCCGCCGCCACCTGCGACACCGAGGCGTTGGCATGGACGCCGTCCGCATGGCCGTGTGCGGCCGTCCCGAAGCGCAGCAGCACGCTTCCGAAATCCTCGGTGTCGACCGGGTAGGGGACCATCTTTTTGGGATCGACCCTGGCGAAGGTCTGCACTTCCCCGGTCGGTCGGTAACGGGTTTTGTGGAACGTTTCCAAGTGTGCGAACACGGACTCCGCGCGGGTGCCGAGGATGAAGGAAACGGCGTCGATCCAATGGGTCCCGATATCACCGACGGCGCGCAATGAACCGCCTTCGCTGGCCAGGACGCGCCAGTTATAATCGGTTTCCTTGAGCAGCCAATCCTGGAAGAAATGCCCTTGGATGTGCATGATTTTTCCCAAGGCGCCGCGGTGCACCAAGGCGCGCATCTGGAGGACGGCGGGGAAGAAGCGGCACATGTAATTCACTGCGAAAACCGGGGCCTTGGGCTGACGCACCGCCGCCACCACCCGGGCCGTTTCCCGGGCCGTCATGCCCAGAGGCTTTTCGCAGACCACATGCCGTCCCGCCGCCAACGCCGCGAGGGATTGTTCCACATGCACCTTGTTCGGGGACGTGATGTGGACGACATCGACATTCGGGGAGGCCAGCAACGCCTTGTAATCGTGGTCGCCATAGACCTCGGGGATGCCCCAGCGCTCCGCCGTGGCCCGCGCCGAGGCCGTCGATCCGCACACCGCGGTGACCTGGACGCCGAGTCGTTTGAGGGCCTCGATGTGGACGGGACCGATGAAGCCGGTGCCGATGACGCCGGCGCGGAGCGTGTGGAGGGCGGGCATGTGGGCGGACGTTGACGGGATGGTTTTCGGAACCGGGCCAGGATGCCGGAGGGACGGTCCCGGCGCGAGCAGGAAGCGGTTTTCAAGATTGAAACACCGCGGGGGAATCGCCAGACAGTCCCGCCATGCGCGTCCTCTGCGTCCATGCCCATTTTGATGATTTCGAATTCGTCGCGGCCGGCACCTTCGAATTGTTGCGGCGCCGGGCGTCCCCTGACTTCCGCGCCCGCGTGCTGGTCTGCACCGACGGCCGGTCGGGGCACCATTTCCGGACCCGGACCGAAACGGCGCGGGTCCGGCTTGCCGAGCAGGCGGCCAGCGCGGCGGTGGGTGGGTATGAGTTTGAATTGCTCTGCAAGCCGGGGGGCGAACCGTTCGAGGAGGCGTGCCGCACGCTGACCACCGACCTCCTCGCCGCGCTGTGGCACAGCATCCGGGCCTTCGAACCCGATTATCTTTTCTGTCCGCCCCTTCCCGCCGATCCGCTCGCCGGGGTGCATCCGGACCACATCACCGTGGCCGAGGCCGTGCGGCGCGTGGCCTACATGATCAACGTGCCGCATGCCTTCCTCGGCGAATATCCGGTGGCCGACGAGACCCAGTCGCGCCCGGTGAAAACGCCGGTGATCCTGAACACCTATGATGGCTATATGACCGGGGCGAACGGGGGCGACCTGGTGGTGGATGTCGACGAGGTGTTCGACGTCATCGCCGGGGAATCCTGGTGTCACCAGAGCCAGATCAACGAGTGGCTGCCCTGGGTGGCCCGACACCAGATCGAACCGACCGCGGACCTGGCGGCATGGAAGGCGCGGCTTCGGGCGCGGTTCGACCGCCAGGCGCGGGATTTGGGGCTGCCGCCGGGCGGGGCCCGCGAGGTGTTCACCCCGACGGCTTGGGGCTCGGTCCCGACGGTCGAACAACTGGAGCGCGACCTGCCGATCCTGACGTCCGATGCGGCACGACGGGAGCGGTTGGCGGTGCGGTTGGCACGATGGCGTTGAGACCGGGAGGAGCAATCCGGATGAGTAATCCGGATGAGTAATCCGTTGCCTCCGTGCGATGGCTCGCCCAGCCTGCCGTCGAATGTCGGAAGGCCTGCTGAAGCCCGAGTATCTCTACCGCCCGTCCCAATTGATCCGGCGACTCTCCCGCGTGTTCGCGGGGCGGCCGGCGGAAGGGCGGGTCACCCTGCCCTGGGGGGTCACCATGCAGGTGCGCCCGCGGGATGCCCTCAGCCTCCACCTGTGGCACCTCGGCGTCCTGGATCTCCCAGTGTCCGAAGTCATCTGGAGACTGCTCTCGCCGGGGGACACCGCCGTCGATGTCGGGGCCAATATCGGATATTATTCCGGGTTGATGGCGGCCCGGGTGGGGGCGGCGGGAAAAGTGTGGGCCTACGAACCCCATCCCGAAATCTTCATGGACCTGAAACGCCATGCGGAGGCGTGGCGCGTTTCCGGCCTGCCCCTGGCACCGGTCGATGCCCGTGAATGCGCGGCTTCCGACGCCGTTGGCACCGCCGAGTTGTTTGAGTCCGACGAATTCACCGGCAACCGGGGCACGGCATCGCTCGAAGGGGCGGTGGATCACGCCACCCATCAACCCCGGGCGACGGTCCGGAAAATCTCGATCGCGACCCGCCGGTTGGATGACGAATTGGCGGGGGTGGGGAGCATCGGGGTGATGAAGGTCGACGTGGAGGGCCATGAACTGGCGGTGTTTCGTGGGGCGCGCGGACTGTTGGCGGGGGGGCGAATCCGGCACCTGGTGTTCGAGGAGCACCAGAGCGTGCCGAGCCCGGCGACGGACCTGTTGGGGTCGTTGGGATACACCCTGTTCAAGATCGGGCGACGGTTCACCGGGCCGGTGCTGACGCCCCCGATGGAATCCCATGAACTGCCGGTCTGGCTGCCTCCCAATTTGTTGGCGACCCGGGAGCCCGACCGGGTGCGTCGGGTGTGTGGATCGGCCGGTTGGCAGGTGTTGGAGTGAGAGCTTTCGGGGCCGGGTTTGGTAGGGCGAGGTTCCACCCGAGCCGACCATGATGGAGCCGATCTGGGCTTGAAGCCGGCGGGTCGCTGGCTTTAAGTGGTGCCAAGTTTGTTCCTGCCATCGCCATGAGCATCACACCGTCGCCGATCCCTTCGAACCAACCGCTCCAGAGCCTCGACGAATGGGAGGACTTCATGAAGGAGCGGTATCCTGCGCCGATGGGTGCCGGGCCAAAGCCGACTGTGGGCTATGACCCCGACAAGAAGGAGAGCCAGTTCCGGAATTACGAAGCGGACGCGCGTCCGACGGTCCGGGAGTTCTACCGGTTGAACCACACCTTCCAAACCCACGAATTCGGACAGGCCAAGCGGCGCCAGTATTTGGGGTTGGACCGGATGAAGATGGGGATCTGGGAAGCGGCGGAATACCTGAACAAACTGGTCGATGACAGTGATCCGGACACGGACATGACCCAGTTGGAACATCTGCTGCAGACGGCGGAACAATTGCGTCGCGATGGCCGGCCTCGCTGGATGATCCTCACGGGTTTCGTGCATGACCTGGGCAAGATCCTGTGCCTGTGGGACGAGCCGCAATGGGCCGTGGTGGGGGACACCTTCCCGACCGGTTGCGCCTACTCCGACAAGATCGTTTTCCACCGTTTCTTCGAGGCCAACCCGGACCACGCCGACGCCCGGTACCAGACCCGGTGCGGGGTCTATGAAGAGGGGTGTGGATTGGATGCGGTGGCGCTGTCGTGGGGCCACGACGAATATATCTACCAGGTTTGCAAGGATCACCTGCCGATGGAGGGTCTCTACATGTTGCGGTACCACTCCTTCTACCCGTGGCACCGGGAGGAACAGTACGGTCACCTGTGCAACGACCAGGACCGCGCGATGTTGAAATGGGTGCGCGAATTCAACCCGTACGACCTTTATACCAAGAGCCACGGAAAGCCGGATGTGAAGGCGTTGCGGCCCTTTTATGATGAGCTCATCCGGGAATATTTCCCGGCGCAGATCCGTTGGTGACCAGGCGCGGGCGCATCTCCCGGGATTGACTTCACGGGCTCTCCCACAAGACTCCGCGCCGAATGTCGATCCCGAGTGAGTTCCATGATGTGACCGCCGTTGCGAAGGCCAATGTGTACTTCGACGGCCGGGTGGTGTCGCACAGCCTGCTGTTTGCCGATGGCTCCAAGAAGACGCTCGGCCTGATTTATCCCGGCCGGTTTCATTTCGGCACCGCCCAGGCCGAGCGGATGGAGATCGTGGCCGGGGAATGTCGCGTGAAACTCGACGGCACCGCCGCCGAAGTCGCCTACGGCACCGGGACGCAGTTCGATGTGCCGGCAAAATCCGGGTTCGACATCGAGGTGACGGCCGGGATCTGCGAGTACATCTGTTCGTTCCTGCCCTGAGCCGCCTCGGTGGCATCCTTGGGGCGGTTCAGATGTGCCCGAGACGCGGACCCCGGCCGTCGCAGGATTGACGTGCGACCCCTGGAAGTCTTTCTTTCCGGGGTTCCCCGCAGGATGATTCCGCACGCATTCCCAATCTTCCATGAACCGCCGCACGTTCCTCCTCGCCGCCGCCTCCGCCCCGTTGATCACGCGCCTCGCCGGGGCGGAATCGGGGAAATCCTACACCTTCGGGCTGGTCGCCAAGTCGCAGGGCAATGCCGTCTTCCAAGTGGCCCGGGTGGGCGCCGAGGCCGCCGCCCGCGAACTGGGTGCCCAGCACGGGCTCCAGCTCCACATCGATTGGCGCACGCCGAATGAGGAGGACGCCCAGAAACAGGCCGAGGCCATCGAACAACTCGTGCTCGCGGGCGCCGCCGGAATCGCAGTGAGCTGCAGCGATGCCAACAAACTCACCGACGCCATCAACCGCGCGGTGCAGAACGGTGTGCCGGTGGCGACCTTTGATTCCGATGCGCCGGCGTCCAAGCGTTTTGTGACCTACGGGGTGGACGACGGCCAGTGCGGGGAACAGGTGATGGTGGAATTGGCGCGGGAACTGGGTGACAAGGGTGTGGTGGCGATCCTGGCCGGAAACCAGAACGCACCAAACCTGCAAAAGCGGGTGGCCGGGGTGAAATTGGAGGCGAAGCGGCACCCGGGCATCCGGATCAAGGAGACCTTCTATCACAAGGAGACACCGGCCGATGCCGCGGCCGCCGTCGAACGGGCGCTGCAGGCGAATCCCGAAATCACCGGGTGGGCCATGATCGGCGGGTGGCCGCTCTTCACCGAAAATGCCCTGAAATGGGCGCCTGGCACCGTCAAGTGCGTCAGTGTGGATGCCCTGCCGATGCAGTTGAATTACCTGGTCAGCGGGCATGTGCAGGTGCTGCTCGCCCAGCAATGCTACCAGTGGGGATACCGCTCGATCGAACACCTGCTTAACAAGGTCCATTTCAAGAAGTCTCCCACCGCGGTTCGGGACGTGAGCCCGCTGGAGCGGATCACCAAGGAGAACGTCGCCGCGTACGCTGAAAACTGGAAGAAGTGGCTGCCGAAGTGAGGGCGGGTTGAAGGGCTGTGCGGGAGGCTCAGATGAACC
>JANYCC010000253.1 GCA_025360495.1 Verrucomicrobiota bacterium
TGGTGGCGCAACCGGCCGGACTGAAGCTGGGGGTGGAACTTCTCGAAGGACCCTTGATCCGACTCCGGCTCACGGGCGAGGTGGGGCAGACTTACCTGGTGGAATTCTCCTCGGATCTGCGGGCGTGGAACACTTATACCAACTTTGTCAGCACGGCGACCGTGACCGTATTCGATGAGGTGCAGCCGTTGCCGGCGGAGCAGCGTTTTTACCGTGCGATCGCGCCGTGACTGGCGGGGTTGGGGATTCGTGCCTGAGATGGGGACTCGTATAACTCGTCCCTCCGAATCGTCACTCCGAACGGTGGCCTTCGGAAGGATCGCGTTTCCCGTGGCCTTCCATGCGGGAGAACTTCCCTTGTGCGTTAACATCCATGAACGATAGGTTGGTTTCATGGAGTCCGTAAAATCCGGATGCCCCCTCGACCGATTGCTACTGTGGGTCGAGGCTTGCGGGGCATCGGATGTCCATGGGCGGGCCGGCGCGCCGTTCATCGTGCGGCGGGAAGGCCGTTTGGAAACGGTGCCCGAGGCGGATTTTCCGGTGCCTGAGGATGTCACCCTTTATTCGTGGTTCCTCGACACCTTTTCGCCGGCCCTGTGCGCACGGATCGTGGGTGTCGCCGAAGTGGATGCGAGCTTCACGCACGGCGAGATGCGGTATCGCGCGAATTTCAGCCGGCAACGCGGTCGGCAATCCTTCTCCTTCCGGGTGGTTCCCCGTCAGCGTTATCGGTTGGCCGACCTGAGATTGCCGGAATCGTTGGCGAACCTGACCCAGGTGATGCGCGGACTCATCCTGGTCACGGGTCCGACCGGGCAGGGCAAAAGCACGACGGTCCGGGCGATGCTGCAGCAAATGAGTGAGACCCGGGCGGCTCGGATCATCACCATTGAAGATCCCATCGAGCATGTGTTTGAGGACGCGATGTCGCACTTCGAACAGCGTGAAGTGGGCATCGACACGGCCAGCTTCGCGGACGGCATCCGGAACGCGATGCGACAGGATCCCAATGTGCTGTTCATCGGGGAGATCCGGGATCGGGAGAGCATCTGGACGGCGATGCAGGCGGCGGAAACGGGGCATTTGGTGATCACGACGCTGCATGCCGACTCGGTGCCGCAGGCGATCGGTCGGGTCCGGGAGTTTTACCCGGCCTCGGAACAGGCTTCGATCAGTGCCTTGCTGGCCCGGAATCTGAGCGCGATATTATGTCAGCGGTTGGTGCCGGATGAGCGGGGCGGACGGACGCCTTGTCTGGAGTTGTTGCTCAAGGATGCCGGGGTGCAACAGGCGATCACTGAGAACAATCTGCATCTACTGGCCGGCATCATTGAATCCGCGACGCACATCGGCATGCACACCTTTGACCAATACCTGCAGGAACTGCTGGGTGCGGGCGTCATCACCGTCGAAACCGCGCGGGCGCACGCGGTGAACCGGCATCGGTTGGAACTGGCCTTGCGCGGCATCGTGACGACCCAACCGATCCTGGAGCGGAGGACCTGACCATGCTGGTGCTCTTTCGGATCCTCTTCACCGGGCTCTTTCTGTGGTTGCTGGCCAGTGCGGCGCGGCAGGCGCAGGGGAACCTCGGCAATGACCTCGGTAACGCGGGCAGTTTCGCGTTGGCCGTGGTGATCGGGGTGGCGGCAGGCATCACATGGGCGCCGGTCCTGGGGGAGACTGTCGCGGGACCGATGACCGGGTTGATGACCGACGGCTCGGTTTCGGATGACCGGGCGGGATTGCTCCGGTTCATCCGGCGTTGTGAGATGCGCGGGTGGCGGCGTCTGACGGTGCTGCTGGCGTTTTGGGAATGCGTTTTGCGTCCACGATTACCGGCGGCCTATGTCATCGGGATGAACAATGCCCGACCGGGTTCGTGGTTGGAGAAAGTGTTCGCCAAGGAGGTGTGGCGGTTCAACAACATCGCGAATTGCGTGCGTGCGCATGACCTCCTGAAACTCCGGCACGATCTGGACCCGGGCGCTCATCCCGAGCCCGGGGTCAACCTCGCATTGATGTCCCATCTGCGGGTGCCCAACGCGGAATTGCCACCCCTGCCGGTGCCGGTCGCCCCGCCGGCCCCGCCACCACCCCGGAACCACAGCATCCAGCTTTTTCCCGGCGCCGATGCCGTCGTGTCAACTGCTCCCGCACCCGATGAACCGCGTCCGGCGGAAACCGAAGCCGAAACCGAAGCGGTAGCCGAACCGCAGACGCCGCCGCTTCCTGATCCCGGACCCTTGCCCGTCGCGTCACCATGTTCATCTTCCTCAACCGACTCCTGAAGGGTTTCGTGATCGCCAGTTGGCTCGCGGCAGCCGTGGCCCTGTGGTCGCAGCGGGAGCGGGCACGACCGTTGGTGGACCAATATCAATTATGGCATGATGTGAACTGGTCCCAGCCTTCGCCGCTGCCACGGATCGATGTGACTGCGGTGCGGATGGTGGGTGCGACCACCGTGCAATTACGGACTCCGGACCGGCAGTTGTTGAACGCGGGATTGCTGGCCTTGGACGCCAGTGGGGTGCCTCTGAACCCCGCGGGAATGCGATGGGCGACCGGGATCACCACCAACCTGGCACGGCGTCTGGCCGGGCGGAACGTCGGATTTGCCTATACGCTGACGAACGCGAGTCGGACGGGCCTGGGATTCCTCATCGTGGACGGCACGAACCTGGTCCATGAGGCGGTGCGGGAGGGTTGGTTCGCATTGAAGCCGGAGGAGGCCCGGGTGTTGCCGGTGGCCGAACAGTACCAACTCCGCCTGGAAGACCGCGCCGCCCGGGCCGCCGGTGCGGGACGATGGGCATTGATCGATCCCAATTCGACAACGACACCGGCACCGCATTGAGTGGAAGAAACGCCGGCGTGACACGGATTTCACGGATGAACACGGATGGGAAAGAAAGGTGTCGCTGGGTCCTTTCTTGCCGGTGAATCCGTGTTAATCGGTGTAAACCCGTGTCAGTTTCCGCTCCCTGCACCGCGTTCCCTGCGTCATTCGAAATCGTACACGACCACCCGGCTGCAGACCCGTTTGAACACCTTCTCGACGAACTCCAGGTGCTGCGGATGGACTTGGTAGTCGTCCTGGGCTTTCCGGTCGGGGAACACGAGGTTCAGGGCGACCTGATAGGATTGGTCGACGACGGGGCGATGGCTGCCGGCCATCCTACCGGCGTGATAATGAAGCACCCCGGGGATCGGGCGGAGATACTTCTCGCAGCCGGCAAGGAGTTGCGCGGCGGCGTCGGGGATCTCGGGATTCGTCCAAAAAATGACCACGTGTGAAAACATGCGGCGCCAACCCTACGGAATCGGGGACACGGACGGAAGCCGGAGATGTAGCCGCCGAGGTACGAGGCGGATCTGGTCTGGCCTGCTTGGGTCCGCCTCGTACCTCGGCGGCTACCCGGAGTCCGTGGTTGCGACGCGAAATGCCGGTCTTCAGGACCCGAAAAGGAGCCTCTGCCATCCCTTCCGCAGTCGGCTCACCGGCACATGGTCCATCAGGTATTTCCTCCCCTTGTCCCGGATCGCCGTCAACTGGACGACGTGACCGTCGATCACGCCGGACACGAAACCGTCATTGAGGATCCGCCGGGCAACGGATACTTCCGGTTCCTCATGGCAGATCATGCATCCCCCTGTTTCGTTGGCCGCCTCGACCCGTTTCAAGATCCCGGCCAGGATCTTCCCCTCTTCCCCTTGATCCATTGCTTAACCCTTGGGGAAGGCGGGGCACGCGTAAACAGGGAAATGCGCCGGGCCCGCCGGAAGGGACATTATTCTATTGTAGGGGAAAGTCTGACGGAATTCTAAACAACCAAGGGGGCAATGGGTGAAGGAAGGTTCTTTTTGGGGATGGACAAGGCCCAAACGCGGCGCATCTCCACGCCTCCGCCCCTTCCATGAAGGTTGTGGAATTGCACCCTTGGTTCCCTTTGTTGTTCCCGCTTTCCGGCCGGCTCCGGTGCGTGGGCTCGCGCTACCGGACGGAAGGCCGCGCCCCCATCTCAAACTTCAGTTCGCCGCCGGCCACGATCTCGGAATGACGGATCCATCGGCGGTCCAATTCCGCGCCGTTCAGCCACACTTTCTGCACATAACAATTCGCCGGCGCCTGGTTCATCGCGAGGATCACCAACGGGGCCTGCTTCAATCGCACCTCGGCCCGTCCGAACAGGGGTGAGCCCAATTGATACGTATCGGACCCGGCAACCGGATATAATCCCAGCGCACTGAAGACGTACCATGCGGAAAGCGTTCCGCCGTCGTCGTTGCCATCCAACCCGTCGTGCCCGGTTCCGTATTTGTGATCCATGATCCAACGCGCCCATTTCTGCGTGAGGTCCGGCCGGCCGGCATCATTGAAGAGATACGCCGCGTGGATGTCGGGTTGGTTGCCCTGCCAGTAATAGGGGCCGGGCGACCAGGCCCCGAGCGATGGATCGGATTTGCTGAAGAAATCGTCCAATTCGGAGACGAACGATTCGCGGTTTGGAAAGAGAGAGATCAAACCGGGGGCATCGTGCGGGACGCCCCAGCGCCACTGCAGCGCGCTGCCCTCCACGTAGTCCTTGGTGTATTTGCCCTTGGAATCAAAATAGGTCAGGAGCAGCGGCTTGAAGGGTTCCAGGAACCTCCCCCGCGTGTCCCGTGGTTGGAAATACCGGGTCTCCGGATTCCACAGGTTCCGATAGAATTGGGCGTGCGCACCGAACAGAACGGCGTCCTCGCGGTGGCCGAGCGCCTCCGCCAAGCGGGCGATGGAATGGTCCGCCCACGCATATTCCAGCGTGCGCGCGACCGACTCGTTCACGCGATCGGTCGGGCAATAGCCATATCTTATATAATCGTCCACACCCTTGCGCCCGGAGAAGGCGGAACCGGGCGGGGTCGGGGCCAGGGCCGTCCGCCGCATCGACTGGTAGGCCGCCCCGACATCGAAATCCCGGACGCCGCGCAACCAGGAATCGGCAATCAGGATGTCGGCGGGCGTGCCCAGCATCGAATTCGAGTAACCGCTTCCCGAAGGCCAGCGCGGGAGCCAACCGCCCTGGCCGGCCATGGTCGTGAGGGACACGCAGATGTCGCGTTGCACTTCGGGCGCGATGAGGCAGAGCAGGGGATGCACGGTGCGGAACGTGTCCCAGATGGAAAGGTCGGTGTAATAATTGAAGCCTGAGGCGGTGTGGACCCGGTGATCCAGGCCCACATAGGAACCGTCCACGTCATTGAAGAGCGTGGGCATCTGGAAAACACGGCCGAGCGCGGTGTAAAAGATCGTTCTCTGCGCCGCGCTGCCGCCCTCCACGCGGACCGATGCCAGCCGGTCCTCCCATTCGTGTTGCGCCTGGGCCAGGACCGCGTCGAAGTCGCGCACCCCGGCCTCGGCTTCCAGGTTGGCGCGCGCATTCGCCACGCTGACGTGGGAGAGCGCCACCTCGAATTCGATGATTTGGGGCGCATTCGCCGGGGCGAAACCCAGGTCAACCCCGGCCGCATCGCCCGCGGCTTCCGGACGGTCGGGGGTGAGGGTGGTGTCGTCCCAGGTGCTGAACGTGGAGAACGGCCGGTTGCAACGGGCGACGAAATGGACGGTCAACCCGCCGTAACGGCCGGCGAAGGTGCCGAAGGTGCGCACTGATCCCTCGATTTCATGACGATCCGGCAGCACCCGGACCTTCCCCTCGTGGCTGCGATGTCCCCCCAAAGCGTTGGCGACGTCGAGGGAAAGGTGCGGGATCCCGGCGCCGTTGAAGGTGTAACGATGGACCCCGACGCGGCGGGTGGCGGTCAGTTCGGCCAGGACATCCGGCCCGGGAAGATGAACGGCATAATATCCGGGAAAGGCCGATTCCTCACGATGGGAGAAGGTTTCATACCGGCCCTTCCGGCGGGCTTCGAGCGAAACGGGTCCGGTCGACGGGAGCACGAGGAAATGCCCGCCGTCCGTGGCCCCGGTTCCATTGAGACGGGTGTGGCTGAAACCGAGGAGTTGCTCGTCGCCGTAATAATATCCCGAGGTGTTCAAGGCGCGACGACGGGTCAACAGCGACGCGGTCTCGGGACCCAACCGGACCATTCCCAAAGGCGCCATGGCCCCGGGGAAATTGTTGCCGCACACCCAGGGGATTCCGCCCGTGCCGATGAAGGGATCCATCCAGCGGCCGAGTTCGCCGGGTTGGGCCCGGGTGTGGAGCCGGCCCGGTCCGGCCCCGACGACCGACTTATATTTCCAAGCCAGCGCACCGACGAAGGCGAGGCTTGGGACCAGGATGATCAGGGCCAGGGCTCCGAGGATCCTGAGGATCGACCGGATCCGGGATTTCCGATTTCGCGACGGTCGTGGCCCCGGGGAATCGGGTGCTGCCGAGGGTGCGGGTGCGGGTGGGATCGGGGCCATCGTCCGGGAGGTCGGGAGTGTTCAGCCGGTGCCGCGGTTGGCGCGATAGAGCAGGGCGGAACCGATTCCCTGGAAGAGCAGGTTGGGGATCCAGGGAATGAGGTGAGGGTGGATGCTGGCGCGGGTGTCGAGGGCCTGGCCGAGGATGATGAAACTATAATACCCGGCGACGAGGATGAGGGCGACGGCGATGCCGACATTGGTTTCACGGCGGTGGGCGCGTATTCCCAGCGGGATGCCGACGAGGGTGAACCCGATGCAGGCAAACGAGAAGGCTGCCTGCCGGTGCATCTGGACCAGGATCGGTGAGACGCTGCCCTCGCCCCCGCCGGTGCGTCGCAGTGCGAGTTCGTCCTGCAATTGGCGGAAGGTCATGTCGGTGGGTTTGGGCGCCGTGGATTCGCCGTGGAATCCGGCCAGGTTGGTCGGCCATTCGGCGGCGATGAACGGGGATTGGGAGCCATTGACCATGACCAATCCCTGCGCGTCCCTGAGCACGAGGAGTTCGGGCCAACCATTGGTGTCGGTGGTGAAGTTGCCGGTGGGCGCCCAGAGATCGAGTTGTCGCCGGCCGTTCGCGACCTGGTAGACGATGACCTCGCTGAGGTTGGTGCCGCGGATCTTTTTGGCGAAGAGGGTGAGCGAACCGAAATCGAGGTAGCGGCCCTCGGCGAATCCGGCGAAACCCCGGGCGCGGATCACCTCGTTCTGGAGTTCCTTGAAGGCCACCCGCGAGCTGGGGGCGACGTGACAGTTGAACAGGGCGCAGACGCCGCTGAGCAGGACGCTGAGCAGCAGGATGGGCGTGACCGCGGCCACGAGGCTGATGCCGCCGGCGCGGATGGCGGTGAGTTCGCCATCGGTGCTCAAACGTCCGAAGACCAGCAGGGTCGCCGTCAGCATCCCCATGGGCAGGGCGAACGAGAGGGCGAACGGGATCAGCAGCAGGACCGCGTGCAACACGAGTCCGACGGAGGCGCGGCCGGTGGCGAGCAGGTCGAGCACGTCCTTGAGCACATTGCCGAGCAGCACCACGAACGTGAACACGGCCACGGTGACCGCCAGTGTGCCGAGAGTCTGCCGCAGCAGGTGCAGATGGAGGGTCTTCAAGCCCTGGCCTTGCTTGGCTTGTTGCCCGAATTCCCGGACTTCTGAGGATCGGCGATTTTCTGATTCATGACGGGCTCTGTCCGAGGAGATACACGATGAGCCCGGACCGTCAAACCAGGAAGGGGTTCGGGAAGGGTTTGCGTGATTCCCCTGCGGTGGGCGCGTAGGACGGTTTTCCGGCTGAAGCCCGGTACTCCAAACTTGGGAGCGACGCCGATCGCAGGTTCGGAGTCCCGGGCTTCAGCCGGCCGGGCGCACGTGAGCGTTGGGCGTACGGGAGCGATGGGCGTGACGTGGTTCAATGGGCCGCTTTTCCCCGGTTATCCGTCATCGCGGCCAGAAGCATGCCCAAGCCGTCCGACCAGGCTCCCGGTGCACATTGGAGCGTCGATTCATGGCCGCAATCGGGAAGCACGAAAGTCGTCGCCAAGGGTCCGAGGTTGTCGCCGATCGCGTGTCCCTGTTCCACGGTGACGCGTCGATCCTGCCTGCCCAACCAGAGCAACGTGGGACATCGCACGGCCTTCGCGTCATCGACGGGACGGTGTGCAAACCCGTTGAATCCCTGTTGAACGCCGCCCCAGAACGTCAGGAGTTGGGCGACGGGGAATGCGGGCAGACCCATCATCCGGACCCGGTTGCCAACCGTGTCGACCAGCGAATTGAACGGCCGCTCCAGGATCAGGGCATCGGGCCGGACCTGTTCCCGTGCGACGGCGCCCAGAATCGCCGCCGCGCCCATCGAGTGGCCATAGAGCAACAATGGGACGAGGCGATGTTGCTGACGAATATGGTGCACGGCGGCGGCGACATCACGGGCCTCATGCCATCCGACCGATGTCTCGCGCCCGGTCGAACCGCCGCCCCCGCGAAAATCGAGCAACCAGACCGCCAGGCCGCGGCGTTGGAAATCCGCCGCGATTTCCAAGAGTCCATCCTTGGAACCGGCGTAGCTTTCCTCCACCGCGGGGGTGCGTTCCCCGGAGTCGGCGAACCTCGTGAAGGCCCGGGCGTGGCACCAGGCGACACCGTTCAACGCGACGAGCAGGCCCGCCAGCACGCCCGCGATCCATCGGAGGGGGCGTCGTGGTGGCCGGGGCAGCATGCGGGCACTGACCGGTTGGCGACGGTGCCGTTCAACCGCGGACGATGCTGGCATCAGGACAATCGATTCCCACCACGACCGCCGGTTCGGTTAGAAGAAGGGCCATGAAACGAAGAGTGACCGGGGACTGTGGCCTGTGCGGGTCCCGGATCGACCCTTTCCCAACGGACGCCTCCATGGTTCAGTCGCCCGCAATCATGCCTGCCTGCACACCGATCCGGAGCCGAACCCCCCGTGCGTGAGGACGACGGAATCGATCCCTTCATGAAATCCCGACGCAATTACCCCCTCCTGCTCGCGAGCCAGTTCCTGAGCGCATTCGGCGACACGGCGATCCTCGCGGTGATCGTCGGACAGTTGACGGTGCTCAACAAGAACGGCTCGATCACCGAGACGGTCTTGCGGCAAAGGAGCGCCCTCTATACGAGCCTGCTGTTCATCCCTTATATCCTGCTCGCGCCGTTGGGTGGATACCTGAACGACCGCTACGCCAAGACGGTTTGGCTGGCCGGCGGGAATGCCGTGAAGCTGCTGGGCACCGTCGTGTGCGCGATTTCGATCTGGCAGGGATATGCCTGGCAGATGCCGGGGTACCTCATCGTCGGGATCGGAGCGTGTTTCTATGGGCCCGCGAAATATGGGATCCTGCCCGAAATCCTGCCGGCCGAACGGTTGGTGAAGGCCAACGGAATGGTCGAATTGCTCACGCTCACGGCGATCCTCGGCGGGAACATCGTCGGCTCCGTCATGGTGGATCGCCTGTCCCTTACGACCTGCTATGTGGCCTTGGTGGCGATCTACACCACCTCGTTCCTGCTCAACCTGCTGATGACCCGCTCGCCGTCCAACCCGGGGGTGCGACTGGGTGCCAGCATCACTGAGTTTGCCATTCACACACGGGACCTGCTGTCGGCGGCGCGGTTGGGAAAGGTGCTGATCGGGACCGCCCTTTTCTGGGTCGCCGGGGCCGCGATGAAGATCAACTTCCAACCGTGGGGACTCAACGTGCTGCACCTGACCACCAACACCCAGATCTCCCTGCTCGGCCTCTGGCTCGCGGTCGGGATCATGGGGGGCAGCATCCTTGCCGGGGTGCTGCACCGGGTCGGGGACCTGCGCTGGACGCGCCGTTACGGCTTTGGGTTGGTGGCGATGCTCGTGCTCGTATGGTCGGTCGCGGAGATCGGTTTCTGGAGGAACTGGGTCGTGGTCGCAGGCCCCTTCAAACTGCTGCCGTGGGTGATCCTGCTGCTGATCGCCACGGGCGTGGTCGCGGGCCTTTTCCTCATCCCGCTCAATGCGTCGCTGCAATCGGAATCGGATCCGGCGAAATTGGGCAAGACGATCGCCGTGCAGAATCTGACCGACAATCTCGGCATGCTTTTGGCCAGTGGATTGGTGGGGCTTTGCCTGAAGCTTTCGATCAGCGCCAGCGGGGTTTTCGGAGTGCTGGCATGTGTGGTCCTGGGGGTGGTGCTGTGGTTGCGATTGCCGGCAAGGCCTGCCGCCAAAACCGTGTGATTCACCAACATGTTGCGGATGAAACGGTGCATTCCGGTGGAGGAAGTGGGGAGGGGACAGGTTGGCACTGCCGCTGCCACGGACTCCACGGCGGCTCGAGTGGAACCTCGCCCTACCGATTCGGAGTGTCCGGCAGAGTGGTCCGCTTTGGTAGGGCGAGGTTCCACCCGAGCCGCCCGGATGGCATTCGTGCGGGCGGTGTCAAGATGAGCCGAAGTGGGGACGAGTCGCCTCTCCTAATATGATCTCCCGCCCATCGGACTGTAACGCCGTCGTATCCGCCCAGGTGGCGCCGGTGTCGTGGGGACGATCCGTGGTGTGGGTCGCGGTCGGTGTGGCGGCCTTCCAACTGGCATTTCTCGGACACGGTTTGGAATTCCTTGTCCTGGTGTATCTCGGATGCCTTTTCGAGTTGCGGCGACTGCCTACGCCGCGCCGGGCCTTCTGGATGGGGACGGTGTTGGGCCTCGGTGTTTACGGGCCGCAATTGCTGTTCCTTTGGAAAGTGTTCGGCTTCGAAGCCGGTGGCTTCACGGTGTCGCCCGTCGCCCCGATTCTCTGGCTGGTGCTGGCGGTGTTCCATGGTTTCTTTGTCCTCCTGCTGCGCCAGGTCGAACGACGGCACGGCGCGCTTGCCGTGGTCCTGGCCGCGCCGGTCCTGTGGATGGGACTCGAGTTTGGGCGGTGCGAGGCCTGGTGGCTGCGGTTCGCCTGGTTCACGGTGGGGGAAACCGTGACCGCATGGGGCCCGTTGCTCCGCGGGTCCGGCGTTTACGGTTCCGGCGCCCTTCTCATGGCTGTCGTCGCGACCGGGTTGGGCCTTCGCCACGAATCCCTCCGAAGGCGTTGCATCGGGAGGGTGCTCGCGCTCGGGTTGATCCTGGTCGCATGGGGGACGGGCCGAGGCACCCGACCGTTGCCGGCAACCCGCTCGGTCGAAGTGGCCGGTTTGCAATTGGAGACCCCGGGCGAGTCGGATGTGTTGGGCGGATTGGATCGGGTGTTGGTCCGCCATCCGACCGCGCCATTGATCGTCCTGGGGGAATACAACCTCGACGGTCCGCCGTCCGAATCCGTGCGCCGGTGGTGTCGCGAACACCAACGTTGGCTCGTGGTCGGGGGGACGGAACCGGTGGCGGACGCGCCCGCAAAGTCCGGTGCGGCGCCGCGGTTGTCGCCCGGTGCGGGGGGCGGCGCGTTCCGGGACACGGCGTTCGTGGTCGGACCGTCCGGAACGATCGAATTCAGCCAGGCCAAGTCGGTCCCGATCCAATTCTTCCAGGACGGTCTGCCGGCGACGGGACAGGAAGTGTGGGAATCACCGTGGGGCCGGCTGGGCCTGGCGGTGTGTTACGACGCGAGTTACCGGAGGGTCATGGACCGGTTGGTGCGGAAGGGTGCGGAGGGTTTGTTGGTGATCGCGATGGACGCGGAGTCCTGGGGGGCGCACGAGCACGATTTGAATGCGCGCATCGGGCGACTCCGGGCGGTGGAATACGGTCTGCCGGTGTTCCGGGTGGCGACCTCCGGTGTCTCGCAATTGTTGGGTGCGGACGGTGTGGAATCGGCCCGCGCCGGGTTTCCGGGCCCGGGTGAAACGCTCGGGGGAACCCTGCATCTGGCCGGGCCGGTCGCGGTGCCGGTGGACGCGTGGCTGGGTCCGGTCGCGTTGGGGGTGACATTGGGTGCCGCAGCGTGGTTGGCAATCGCCGCGACGCCATGGTATGCTCGAAAGATTAAGCCCGGGTCGGCCCCGGGAATTGCATGAGATTGATCATCCGATTGCTGCTCCGGTGCTGGTTCCGGTTCCGCGTGTACAACACCGGTGCGCTCGACACGCCCGGCCCCGTCCTGTTGATCCCGAACCACGTGTCGTGGCTCGACTGGGCGTTCCTCTACGCGATCCTCCCCAAGGATTGGAAGTTCGTGACGAGCTCGACGACCGCGGAGGCGAGTTGGGTCCACCGCAAGGTCATGGTGAACCGCCGCACCTTCCCGGTGGACAATTCCTCCCCGTTCGCGGCGAAACGGATGGCGGAATTCCTGTCCAAGGGCGGGCGGTTGGTGCTGTTCGCGGAAGGCCGCATCTCGATCACCGGGTCGATGATGAAATTATATGACGGCACCGGGTTCCTTTTGCACAAGACGGGTGCCAAGGTGATCACATGCCACCTGCGCAACGCGGTGCGCGTACCCTTCGTCCGGCACACCGGTTGGACGCGTTGGTTTCCGCGGGTCTCGGCCCATTTCAGCGAGGTGCTCGAATCACCCCGCCTCCCCGGGGTGTCCAATGCCATCGCCCGGAAGAAACTCACGACCTGGCTGCGCGACCAGATGTTGCGCCAGCAGTATGACGTCGAGATGGAGCACGGTCCGACGCATGTGCTCGCGGCGATCGCGGGCATGGCCGGGGAACAGCCCAAGCGGGTCGCGTTGGAGGATGTGTCCGGAGTCGGGTTGGATTACCGGCGGCTGATGACGGCGGTGGACGTGATGGCGTCGAGTTGGCGCCGGTTGCTGTCGGCGACGCCGGAAGGCGGGCGGGTCGGGGTGCTGTTGCCGAACGTGAATGCCGTGCCGGTGACCCTCCTGAGCCTGTGGGCGGCGCGGCGGGTGCCCGCGATCCTGAATTTTTCCACGGGCCTTCCGGTGATGGTGTCCTGTGTCCAGTTGGCGGGTTTGCGGCAGGTGATCACCTCGCGGGCCTTCCTTGAAAAATCGAAGCTCAACCTGGAGCCGCTGACTGCGATCGGGGTGGAATTGCTTTACCTGGAGGACGTGCGGGCCGGGATGTCGCAGGGCACCAAGCTGACCGCGCTGACCCGGCACCGGTTGGCCTGCGGGGGTGCGTTCCGGGGGATGCGCGCGAAGTCCGACATGCCGGCCGTGATCCTCTTCACCTCGGGCTCGGAGGGGATTCCCAAGGGTGTGGAACTGACCCACCGCAATCTGCTGGCGAACATCCGCCAGATCTCGGCGCACCTTGATGTCACCGATCACGAGCGGTTTTTCAACGCGATGCCGTTGTTCCACAGCTTCGGCCTGACGACCTGCACCTTATACCCGTTGGTCCGGGGGCTTTACGTCTTTTTATATCCCTCGCCGCTGCATTATCGGATGGTTCCGGCGGCGGTGTACGACAAGGTGTGCACCGTGATGGTGGGCACCAACACGTTCCTCAACGGTTATGCCCGCAAGGCGAGCCCGTACGATTTCAACAGCGTCAAATTCCTGGTGGCGGGCGCGGAAAAACTCCAGGAAGCCACGGCGCAGACCTGGGCACGCAAGTTCGGCATCCGCATCCTCGAAGGTTATGGTGCGACCGAATGCAGTCCCGTGCTGTGCGCCAATTCGCGCGTCGAACCCCAATTCGGTTCGGTGGGACGTTTCCTTCCCGGTATCGAATGGCGTCTGGACCCGGTCGAGGGCATCACTGAGGGCGGTCGGTTGCTGGTGCGGGGCGACAACGTGATGAAGCGTTATCTCAATGCCGACGCCGACGAGAAATTCCAGGCACTGGACGGATGGTACGACACCGGGGACCTCGCCCGGGTGGACGAGGACGGCTTTGTGTTCCTGCTCGGGCGATTGAAGCGTTTTGCCAAGATCAGCGGCGAGATGGTGAGCCTGGGTGCGGTGGAAGACGCGTTGGCCGGGGCCTTTTCCCAATACGGACAACGATGCGAGGTGGTGGTCGTCGCCGTGCCGGACGTGGACAAGGGGGAGAAACTGGTCGCCGTCACCAATGAAAGCCGCATCACCCTGAACGAAATCCGCGAGGTCATCCGGGGCCGCGGGCTCAACAACCTTGCCGCTCCGCGCGAACTGCAGGTGGTCCATGAAATCCCGAGATTGGGCACGGGGAAGACCGATCACCGGCTGATCCTGGCGTCGCTGGCAACGGAAAGTAAGAAGCCCTGAAGTTCCAAGGCGCATCTTGGCACTGCCCCCATGAAAGCCATCAGGGCGGCTCGGGTGGAACCTCGCCCTACCAAAACAGACCACGCCGGTGGGCTCTGCGGATCGGTAGGGCGAGGCTCCGCC
>JANYCC010000264.1 GCA_025360495.1 Verrucomicrobiota bacterium
CGTTCATCCTCGGGCTTCCGATCGAGACGCCGGAGACCATCCAGCAGACGATCAATTTCGCGCAGGAACTCGACGTGTTCTCGCTGCAGGTCTCCCTCGCCGCCCCGTATCCCGGGACGGAATTATATGAAATGGCGCGCCAGAACGGGTGGTTCGCCAAGAAGGACAAGACCGACATCGTCCACGACGACGGTTTCCAGCAGTCGACCTTGGAATATCCGGGGCTGAACAAGGACATGATCTTCGAGGAGGTCGATCGTTTTTACCGGACCTATTACCTGCGTCCCAAGCCCATCCTGCGGATCATCAAGACGATGCTGGAGGACAAGGACATCTTCGTGCGGCGTTGTCGCGAGGGTTACGAGTTCTTCCGCAGCCTGAACCAGCGCAAGGTGGATCTGGCCACGACGCGCCGGTTGGCGGCGACGGCCTGAGAGGCGTGGGGCGAGGCTCCGCTCTGGATTGTTTTTGGTGGGGCGAGGTTCCACCCGAGCCGCCCTCGCGGCCCGGCCTGCCCTGATGCCCAGCCTCCGTCAGAAGCGGCTCGGGCGGAGCCTCGCCCTACCGCCACGGATTATCTTCGGTTGGGCGAGGTTCCACCCGAGCCACACCCGGCAGGCGTTCATCCACCGTAATGGAACCGGAGTTGGGCGATCAGAATGCCTCCCTCAACCGTCCGATAGACAAGTCGATGCTCCGAGTCGATGCGTCGGGACCAATATCCGCGAAACGCGTGTTTGAGCGGTTCAGGCTTACCGATGCCTGAGTGAGGATCGCGGATAATGTCCCTCAACAGGTGGTGGATGCGCGTGACCATCTTCGGATCGGTCGCCTGCCAGAAGCTATAATCCTCCCACGCCTGAGGCGAGAAGGTGAGGTTCACGCGTTGAGGTCGATGGCGTGCACGACACCCTGACCGCTTTCGAGGACGTGAATGGACTCAAGCAGCCGCCGGGCGTTGGCAGGGCTGCGCATCAGATACGCTGTCTCCTCCAGGGACTCAAAGTCTTCCAAGGACAACATGACCACCGATTGGTCCCGATTGCGGGTGATGATGACCGGCGAGTGGTCATTGCAAACCCGGTCCATCGTGGACGCGAGATTCTCCCGGGCAGCTGTATAACTGATGGCATCCATGCTGGACAGGATGTTGTCCAGATCCGCTTCCGTCAAGATGTCAGAACCCTCCGGTGGCAGTGGGTTGTGCCTCGGCGGCGGGCTGCGCCTTGGCCTGCTCCGGTTCATGCACCGGTTGCGCCGCCGGCAGGGCCGCGCTCGGGTGCGGCACCACCACCCAGAATTGTTCCCGGGACTGGTGCCAGTTCTTCAGCAACTCGGCGGCGTTTGGTGAATCGGTCGCCTCCAGATGCTCATACACCAGTCGCTCGACGGTCTTCGCCTCCTCGTCGTTGGTGAGCCGTTCCAGTCCGACCATCCCGGGGTTGACCTGGCCGGGGAACCGGTTGTCCGGATCCCAGACATAGGCCCGTCCGCCGGACATGCCGGCGCCGAAATTGCGGCCGGTCGTGCCCAAGACCACCACGGCACCGCCGGTCATGTACTCGCAACCGTGGTCGCCCACGCCTTCCACGACGGCGACCCCGCCCGAATTACGGACGCAGAAACGCTCGCCGGCACGGCCCGCTGCGAAGAGTCGTCCGCCGGTGGCGCCGTACATGCACACGTTGCCCGCGATGGCGTTGTCGGCCCAGGCATACTTCACGCCGTCGGGCGGGCGGACGACGATTTCCCCGCCGTTCATCCCCTTGCCGACATAATCATTGGATTCGCCGATGAGCTTGAGCCGGACGCCGCGGGCGAGGAAACAGCCGAAGCTCTGTCCGGCCGATCCGCGCAGGGTGATGTCCAGGGAAGAACCTTCGGGCAATCCCTTTTCACCATAGGTATAGCCGATGTGACCCGACACCCGCGTGCCGATGTTCCGGTGCGTGTTGTTGATCTTATAACTCAGGCGCGCCACCCCGTTGCCCTGCAGGGCGACCCGGGCGTCGGTCATGATCTTGTCGTCGAGCGAGCTGTCGCCGAACCGTTCGTTGCGTTCGCGGGTATGGATGCGCGAGGACAACCCGCTGGGATCGACCTGGGTGAGCAGCCGTTCGATCTGGAGCGGGGCGACCTTGTCCCGGATTTCCTCGGGGAATTCCGACAACGGGCGTTTCTCCATCAGGTCGGTGCGGCCGACGATGTCGTCGAGGCGCCGAAACCCGAGTTGGGCGAGGATTTCGCGGACTTCCTGGGCGACGCCATTGAAGAACGCGACGAGGTTCTCGGGTTTGCCGCGGAACTTGAGCCGGAGTTCCTCCTTTTGGGTGGCGACGCCGACCGGGCAGGTGTTGAGGTGGCAGACGCGGAACATGGCGCAACCGGCGGCGACGAGCGCGGCGGTGCCGAAGTTGAATTCCTCGGCGCCCAGCAACGCGGCCATGACAATGTCGCGACCGGTCTTCATGCCGCCATCGGTGCGGACGACGATCCGTGACCGGAGATCGTTGAGCATGAGTGTCTGCTGGGCCTCGGCCACGCCGAATTCCCAAGGCCCGCCCGTGTTTTTGATCGAGCTGAGCGGGGAGGCGCCGGTGCCGCCATCGTGACCGGAAATGAGGACGACATCGGCATAGGCCTTGGCGACGCCGGCGGCGACCGTGCCGACCCCGGCGCAGGCGACGAGTTTGACGCAGACCTTGGCGCGCGGATTGACCTGCTTGAGGTCGTAAATGAGCTGGGAAAGGTCCTCGATGGAATAAATGTCGTGATGCGGTGGCGGCGAAATGAGGGGCACGCCGGGCACGGAATGCCGGAGCCGCGCGATCAGGGCGGTGACCTTGTGGCCGGGGAGTTGGCCGCCCTCACCGGGCTTGGCGCCCTGGGCCATCTTGATCTCGATTTCCTGCGCGCTGGCGAGGTAGGCCGGGGTCACCCCGAAACGGCCCGACGCCACCTGTTTGATGGCCGAATTCTTGCCGTTGTTATAGCGGGCGGGATCCTCCCCGCCTTCACCGGAATTCGACTTGCCACCAATGCTGTTCATCGCCATCGCGAGGCATTCGTGGGTCTCGGGCGAAAGGGCGCCCAATGACATGCCGGCCGTGGTGAAACGCCGGCGGATGTCCTCCACCGCCTCCACTTCATCGATGGGCACGGGCTCGGTTCCCGGCTTGAACCGGAGCAGGTCGCGCGGGCTGACCGGTTCGCGTTTCTCGACCGTTTCCATGTACTTGACAAACTCCTCGCGCTTCCCGGATTTGATGAAGCGGTGGAGGGTCAGGACCACCTGCGGATTGAAGGCGTGGTATTCACCGCGGCCACCCTTGGCCACCTTGTAATTTCCGCCGACGTCCAAGAGGGCGGATTCGGGCGCACCGAACGCCGCCTGATGCCGCCGGATGGCGTCGAGCCCGATCTGCGTGAGTCCGATGCCGCCGATCTGGGACACGGTGCCGAAGAAACAGCGGTCGATGACTTCCTGGCCAATGCCGATGGCTTCGAAAACCTGGGCGCCCCGATAACTGGCGATCGTGGAGATGCCCATTTTCGACATGACCTTGAGGAGGCCGTTTTCGATGGCCTTGCGGAAATTGCCGACCGCCTGCTCGACGTGGAGATCCCCGTACTTGCCCGACTCCACGGCTTCGCGGACGGAGTCGATGGCGACATAGGGGTTCACGGCGCTGGCTCCGAATCCGATGAGGGCGGCGAAATGATGGACGTCCCGGGCCTCGCCACTTTCACAGACGATGGAACAGCGCAGGCGTTTGCCGGCGCGGATGAGATGTTGATGGACCTCGCCGATCGCGAGCAGCATCGGAACCGGCACCCGTTGGGCGTCGATGCAACGGTCGGTGAGGATCAGGATCTGTTTTCCGGCCTCCACCGCCTGGATGGCAGCCGCGCCGATGCGGTCGAGGGCGGTGGCGAGATCCGCGGCTCCCCGGGCGAACTCGAAGCACACCGGGATCACCGCGGCGCCGAAGCCGGGCAGTTCCTTGAGGGCCGTGAGTTCGTAATCATAGAGGAACGGCGATTCGATCTTCACCTGCCGCGCGTGACCCGGGGTCTCCTCCAACCAGGAAAGTCGCATTCCCAGTGTCGTCCCGAGGGACATCACGATCTTCTCCCGGATGGAGTCGATCGGCGGGTTGGTGACCTGGGCGAACAGTTGCTTGAAATAATCGAACAACAGGCGCGGTCGCTTGGACAGGACCGCGAACGGGGTGTCATCGCCCATGGAACCGATGGGCTCGGCGGCCTGGGTGGCCATGGGCTTGAGCAGGTCCTCGATCTGTTCCTGATCCCAGCCGAAGGAGATCTGGCGGATCGTGTGTTCGAGGAGGTTGAAGGGCTGCTGGGACGCCGCAACCGGCTTGGCGACTTTCACGAGCCGGACCAGATTGTCCGCGCACCACTGGGCGTAAGGTTGATGGCTGGCGACCAACGCCTTCACCTCGTCGTTTTCCATGAGCACTCCGGTCGCCGTGTCGATCGCGAGGAGTTTGCCGGGCCCGAGACGGCCTTTCTTGGTGACCTTCTTTTCGTCCAGCGCGACCACCCCGACTTCCGAACCCATGATCATGAGCCCGTCTTCGTAGATCTTATAGCGGGCGGGCCGGAGACCGTTGCGGTCGAGCGTGGCCGCGATGTAACGGCCGTCGCTGAAGACGACCGCAGCCGGGCCGTCCCAAGGCTCATTGAGGCAGGCATGGAACTCGTAAAAGCCGCGGACGGCAGGGTCGAGTTCGGTCATGTTTTCCCACGCCTCCGGCGCGAGCATCATGGCGCAATGGAGGATGCCCCGGCCGCTGAGTTGGAGGGCCTCGAGGGCGTTGTCGAGGGCCGAGGAGTCGGATCCACCGGGCTGGATGAGGGGCTTGAGCGTCTCGATGTCGGCGCCCCAGAGGCTGGAGGTCAGCTCCTTTTCGCGGGCGCGGGTCCAGTTCTTGTTGCCGAGCAGGGTGTTGATTTCACCGTTGTGCGCGAGCATCCGGAACGGGTGGGCCAACTGCCAGTTCGGGAACGTGTTCGTCGAGTACCGTTGATGGAAAATCGCCAGGGCACTGGTGAACAGCGGATCCTTGAGGTCCGGATAAAACTTGGGCAATTGCGGCGCATTGAACAGGCCCTTGTAGACGATCGTGCGGCTCGACATCGACGGGATGTAGAAACCATCGACCTTGTCGGCCATGGCGGCGCGCTCGGCATGGTTGCGGGCGAGGAAGAGTTTGCGCTCGAATTCCTCGGGCGACCAATCGGACTCGCGGGCCAGGATGGCCTGCTGGATTTCGGGCATGGTGTCGCGGCCCTTGTCGCCCAGACAACGGGGATTCACCGGCACCGCCCGCCAGCCGAGGAAATGCACCCCGTAACGGGCGCACCCTTCCTCCACGAATTGCTGGCATTTCGCGATCAGGTATTTCTGGCCCCGGGGCAGGAACACGAAAGCCACGGCCAGGTCATCTTCCTCCACTGCCTTGGCCCCCAGTTTCTCCGCCTCGCGTTTGAAGAAGGCCTTCGGCAACTGCGTGAGGATGCCCGCGCCGTCGCCCGTCTTGGCGTCGGCGTCCAAGGCTCCGCGGTGCGCGAGCGAGCACAGCGCTTCGAGGGCATAGGCCACGATGCGCTGCTCCGCCCGGCCATGGATGTTGGCAACGAACCCGACGCCGCAGGCGTCGTGCTCAAACTCGGACCGGTACAGCGAGTTCGGGACGATCGGAAACGTGTTCATGTAGGACTGCTGGACCCCGTCTCCGGGGTGACCGATCAGAGTGAACAGAACCCGGACCCGGGGTGCAAAATGATTCTGGAGTGCGACCAACAAGGTTGCTCATGGTTTCGGTGCGGGAAATCGCCGATTCGACGTGGGAGCGGACGGCAGGACGCTCCCATCCCGCCGGGGGCAGCTCGCGAGGCCGGCTTGGTTGAAACGAGTCTCCTGCCGTCGTCTCCCACCTGCACCATTTTGTGGTTGGACCTTGGGCAGATCTGACGCTTTTCTCCCGTCGTGGAAGCGCTTTCGATTCCATCGCCGTCATTCGGACGCCATCCTGAGCCGCATTCCGGATGAAACGAACCAACCTCTCTCCCCGGCCCTCTCCCCGCTCGTGCCTCGTGGGGCGAGGGATGCGGAGAAGGGGCCCCCTACCATGAACACAATTCCGTATCCGGACTCGGCCAGCGACGTGGGTCAGTCAGTCCCGCGACCTCCCCTCCCATGGATCCCGGCCGCCATCGTTTTCGGCGCCGCCTGCATCACCTTCGGGATCATGTGGGACATCTCGTGGCACACGACCATCGGACGCGACACGTTTTGGACGCCGGCCCACCTGATGATGTACCTGGGCGGCACCTTGGGCGGTTGCCTCGGGGGATGGCGGGTGTTGCAGGCGACTTTTTGGCGGCGGTCGGAACTGCGGGATCAAACAGTGGGCATCCTCGGATTCCGCGGCCCCTTGGGTGCATGGGTGACGATCTGGGGGTCGGTGGCGATGCTGACGAGCGCGCCCTTCGACGATTGGTGGCACAACGCCTACGGGTTGGACGTGAAGATCCTGTCACCCCCGCACGCGTTGCTGGCGGCCGGAATGTACGGCGTGGTGACCGGGGCGCTACTCTGGGTGGCCGCGGAACGTAATCGCCGGGCGGCCACGGGTGAACGGGGCGGGACGATGCTCGTGTTGGCGGCCGGTGGCATCCAATTGGCGCTCGCGTCGATCCTGATCACCGAGGTGAGTCTGCCCAACCTGCAGCACACCCAGACCTTTTATCTGGCGGCGGCGGCCCTGTACCCGGCGTTCCTCTGCGCGGCGGCGTCGCATCGGCCCGTGCGGTTTTCGGCGACGGTGGTGGCCGGGCTCTATCTGGCCATGTCGGTGGCCATGGTCTGGATGCTCCCGTGGTTCCCGGCCGAACCGAAACTGGCCCCCATTTATAACCGGGTGACCCACATGGTGCCCCCGGCGTTCCCGTTGCTGTTGGTCGTGCCGGCGTTCGCGCTGGACCTGTGGCATCTGGGTTGGCGCCGATGGATGGGCAGTCGATGGACCGTGCTGCGGATCCTTGGCGCGGTGGGGTTGTTCCTGTTGGTGTTCATCCCCGTGCAATGGTGGTTCAGCCAGTTCCTCATCAGTCCCATGGCGGACAATGCCTTCTTCGCCGGCGGCCGCTTCTTCGGATACGGCAACCGCCCGAATTCCTTCAACGGCCGGTTTTGGAAACTGACGGAGGATCCTTTCACCTGGGGGACGATCGGTTGGATGGCGTTGGTGGCGTTGGTGTCGTCCTCGTTTGGCACTGCGGCGGGTGGATTCTTGCAGCGGGTACGCCGATGAACCGGATTCTCGTTTGGACTCTGTGGGCGCTCGGATTCGCAGGGGGGATCGCATCCACGGCCCAGGCGCATGTCGGCACGCCGTTCGTCATCTTTGAAGGGCGTGCGGGCACGATCCCGGTGCGGGTGGTGGTGCGTCAACCGGACGTGGTGCCGGGATTGGCCGAGATCCATGTGCGGGTTCTGTCGGGGCGGGCGGATCGGGTGACGATCTTGCCGATGCATTGGAGCACCGACCGGAGCGGGGCGCCGCGGCCCGACGAAGCGCGACCCGTGCCGGGAGAACCGGGATTATACACGGGCGAACTTTGGTTCATGGCCCGCGGGGCTTATGGCGTGGTGGTGCGGGTGGACGGACCGGGCGGAGGCGAATTGGTGGTGCCTGCGAACGCCCTCGCCCGGGATCGCAAGCCGCTTCCCGGTCCCCTTGCCGCCTTCATGCTCGTCTTGGGCGCGGGCTTGGTCATCGGGGCGGCGGGCATCGGGGCGGCCGCGTTCCGGGAATCCACCCGGAGCGAATCCCAGATCGAGGGACATTGGGTTCGCGGTGGCGTCGGGGCGGCGCTGGCCGTGTTGTTGGCCATCGGAGCCGTTTGGGGGGGCGCCCGATGGTGGGGCTTCGTCGAAGCCGAACATGCCCGACGCGTCGTGTTTCATCCGAGCGACCTGACGGCGACGCCCCTGTCGGAAGATGGCCGCAGCCGGCTCCGATTGGACATCGATGACCCGCGATGGACGCAACGGGGCTGGGCCCTGATGCCCGATCACGGCTGGATTCTGCACCTTTTTCTCATGGGAACCGGAGCGCATCCGAGTTTCGTCCACCTGCATCCGGTGCGCGATTCAACGTACCGATTCGGAGCCGACCTTCCACCGTTGCCCGCCGGGGAATACCGCGTGTTTGCCGACGTGACCCACGAATCGGGCATGACGCAGACCCTGACCAATGTCGTCCGATTGGGAACGCCGGTCGCAGTCGGGCAAGTGGTGTTGGGCCAGGACGATTCCTGGCTCGAAGGTGCCATTGACCGGAATGGTTCGCTCCAAGCCCTGGGGGACGGCCTCACCATGACGCTCAACGAGACTGCCGCGGTGGCGCGTCGCGAGGTGGTGTTGCGCGCATCGGTCCGGGATGCGGCGGGGCGACCGGCCGTCTTGGAACCGTATCTCCGGATGCTGGGTCACGCGGTGGTGATGCGGACGGACGGTGCGGTTTTCAGCCATGTGCATCCCGCCGGAAACCTATCCCTCGCGGCGGCCCGGCGTTTTGCCTGGCGGACCGGTGGGGAGGAATCGGCGCGCGAGGTCGATGCGATTTGCGGTAGCCTGGATGCGGTGCCGGCGGGCGTCGCGGCGGCCTTGCTGCAGGAGGGCACCGTGGGGTTCCCGTTCGTGTTTCCGTCGGTGGGGGAGTATTGGGTCTGGGTCCAGGTGCGGTCGGGCGGGAAGGTGCGCACGGGGGCATTCCGGGTCGTGGTGACGGGGGGGACGGTGAAGATGATTCGGCGAACCGTGGGGAAGGGAAACGGGCCGGAGATGTCTTCGCCCGCCTCCGACAGAAGCATGACATCGTCGCGGAATGACGAAAACAGTTCACGTCTTGCACTTCCGTCACGGAGCGCGCGACCACTTGGAGCCGGGTTCCGGCGAGTGAACGACGTTAGGGTGACCTCGGGGGATGGAGAAGTTTCCGCAGGTCCGGCACCTGATTTGGGGGAGCGTCGGGTGCGGGGCCAACTGGGCCATGAGCGTGGACCGGGAGCCGCGCGGCCCTTGGGGATTCCGGCCATGGGCACGAAAAAGGCGGCCCCGGGTTGGGGGCCGCCTGTGGTGGGCAGTGTCGGGGAAGATCAGGCCGGCTTGGGGATGCCGGTGCCGGCGTCCGCAATCTTGACCGCCTTATAGCCGCCCTGGGCCTTGAAATAGAGGAACAGCACGAGGTAGATCGCGGCCATCGTGGCGGGGATCAGCGAATCGGCCTTCAGCGTTTTCCGGTCGCCAATGATGCTGGCGTCGGCAACGGCTTTCTGGTCCGGCGTCTTGGGGGCGGCTTTTTGCGCGTCCGCGAGTTTGGTGCCATCGAGTCCGGTCACCGGGCTGAAGACGAGGAAGGAACTGGGCTTCTCGGCCTTGTATTGGGCGTAGACCCCCGGGTTGGTCTGGATGAGATGATCGGTCGAGAAACGGTCCTTGGCGTAGCCCAGGCCGGGGCCGCCGAGGAGGCCGGCCGACATCATCCCGATGCCGCCCATGATCGACATGGCGATGGCACCGGTGCGGGGGAAACGGTCACCGACCACGGCGAGCATGGTGGGCCAGAAGAAGGTCTTGCCGAGGGCGTACACGGCCAGGGCGGCCATGGCGCCGAAGAAGCTCTCGATATTGCTGACCAGATTCAGCCCGATGGAGGCCAGCACGGCACAGATGAAAAGCAGGCCGATCGGGGAGATCTTGAGGGTTTTCTCGATGAAATCGGCGCAGAAGCGCAGCGTGAACATGAGCAGCGACGTGAACACGAAGAGGATCTTGCCCTGTTCGGAGGTCAGGATGTTGCCCGTGATGTTCTGGATCCAGCCGTCGGTGCCGAGTTCGACCGCCCCGATGAGGGCGTGGGTGAGGAACAGGACGAACAACAGCACGGAGCCCAGCGAACCGCGGGTGATCACGGCCACGGAGACCAGGATGGCGAGGCCGACACCGTAGGAGACGACCTGGGGGAGGTTGAGTGCGTCCAAGCAGAACTTGGCGAGGAGATAGCTGGCCACCGCGGCGCCGAGGATGCCCACTTCCTTGATCATTTCCCCGATGCTGAGGCCCTTGGCTGAAGCCTCTGATTTCGGGAAATGCTGGCCGAAGAAGGCGATGCCGTAGAGCACGGTCGGCACCAGGAAAAGACCGAGTTGAAGTTTCCAGCTCAGACCCATGCGATCCCCGAGAATCCAACCGACGAGCCCGCCCAGCACGAGCCCGGCGGGCCAGCTGGCGTGGAGGATGTTGAGGTAATGGGTGCGGTTATTGGGGAAAAGCGTGGATACCAGGGGATTGGCGACGGCTTCGAGCGTGCCATTGGCGAGGGCGAAGATGAACGTGCCCCAATAGAGGTAGTTATAGGCCTGGTCCTGTGCCTGGCCTTTGGTCGCGGCGAAGGTCACGAAGGCTGACAGCACATGGAACAGGAAGGCCGCGACCACCAGCTTGCCGTAGCCGATCTTGTCGACGACCACGCCGCCGATGATGATGCCGAAACAGAAACCGGTGAACCCGGCGCCACCGATCGCACCCAGTTGGGCGCCGGTGAAACCGAAATCAGCGCCCCAGTTGGCGAGAATGCCGCCCCGGATGCCGAAGCCGATGCCGGCGGCGAGAATGGCCAGGAATCCGGCCCCTAGTAACCGTCGCGCGTTGGGCGCCACGGCGTCGTTGTTTCCGTTGCTCATAGTGTCGGTCTGAGTTGG